>CALXYD010000041.1 GCA_944392865.1 uncultured Alphaproteobacteria bacterium | reverse complement strand
TGTGAATTGTTTTTGCCGAGAGCTATAGCAGTTGTTAGTTTGCGTGCGGCAGTAATGCCGTGTTAGCAAACGTTACAGCTGGCTTGACCGAAGCGTAGTTGGCGCGCGCATAGCGCAAGCCTTACGAAGCAAGAAAGGAGCGTACTAAAAGCGTACGTGACTGCCCCGCCGAGTGGCTTCCATCTGCGGATTAGTTCACAAAAAAATACCCTTTAATCAGACTTTGACAATGTGCAACACATTAGTACTCCCCACTCGGCCAAACGGATAGCCGGCGGTTACGACGATATACTCGCCTTTTTTCGCCATCGGCACGGAAGTAACGGCACTGCGGGAAACCGATTCTATATTGTCAAAACTTTCAAACCCCTGTTGGTCAACGTATGTTTTGACCCCCCAGACAAGATTCAGGCGATGAGCAATTTCCTCAGTCGGGTTAATGGCTATAATCGGCAACTTCGGACGCTCCTGCGCCATGGCCAAAGTCGTCGCGCCGCTAACCGAAAAAGTCGCTATGCACGCCACTTTATCCATGGTTTTAACCGCCTCGCCGGCCGCATGCGTAATTGCCTGCGCCTCGGTACTGCCGCAAGTCCCCTGTTCAAAATGATGCACGCTTTCCAGATATTTGGCATCGCTCTCAACCTGATGAATAACCCCGTGCATAGTCTTAACCGTTTCTACCGGATAGCTGCCCGCCGCCGTTTCTCCGGAAAGCATAACCACATCGCAACCGTCATAAACCGCATTGGCAATATCCGAAACTTCGGCTCTGGTCGGCATTGGTGACGCCATCATCGATTCGAGCATTTGCGTTGCCACGATAACCGGTTTTCCGAATACCCGGCAGCGCGACACGATTCGCTTCTGCAAAACCGGCACGGTAACAATCGGACATTCCACGCCCAAATCGCCGCGCGCCACCATCACCATATCCGACAATTTGATAATGTTGTCCAAATCATCCAATACTTGCGGCTTTTCCAACTTGGAAATAATCCACGCCTTCTTGCCGATAATCTTGCGTGCCTCTTTAATATCCGATGCCCTCTGCACAAACGAAAGGCAGATACAATCCACACCCAACCCGAGTGCAAAGTGCAAATCGTCCAAATCCTTCGGCGTCAGCGGCGAGATATTAAGCGATGAATTCGGCAAATTAACCCCTTTATGCCCGGAAATAAAACCGCCGACTTCCACTTCGGTCAACGCCGATTCTTTGTTGCATTTCAAAACATTCAGCACGATGTTGCCGTCATTGACCAACAGTTTGTCGCCTTCTTTCAACGCTTCAAAAATTTCTTTATGCGGCAAAGTAACCCGAGTCTCATCGCCCAAATCCTTTTTCATATCAAGCGTAAATTTCTGCCCGCGCTTCAGCAGAACCTTGCCGTCCTTAAACGTTCCGATTCGGAGCTTCGGCCCCTGCATATCTGCAACCACGGTAATCCGCACGCCCTTTTCTTTGGCCACCCGGCGGACAATTTCGTATGTCTTTTGATGTTCTTCGTGTGTTCCGTGGCTAAAATTTAACCGCACGCCATCTACGCCGGCGTCAATCAACGCGCTGACTTTCTCTTCCGTATTTGAAGACGGTCCGAGAGTCGCTAATATTTTTGTTCGCGTATCGTTTGGCATATTTCCTCCCTGAAAATTAAAAACCAACTTTTGCTATGATTACATATATACCATAAATATATAATCGCTTACATTTCTTCATTTTCTCCACAAATATTTCATCTTCCGCCGCGCACCGGCAAATTTAGCTGATTTTATATCTTGCCAAACAAAAATAACTTTGTTAAAGTCCCTACTCGTAAATTGTGCAAAACTTATCAGATAGGGAGATAAACGTATGTCAGAAACAGAAGTCGGCGGCATTGACGGCACCAGATTAAATTCCTTGATTGAACGTATTGAGCGCCTTGAAGAAGAAAAGAAAGGCATTGCCTCGGATATCCGCGACATTTACGCTGAAGCCAAAGGCGTTGGTTTTGACGTAAAGATTATGCGCACCATCATTAAATTAAGAAAGATGAACCAGGCTGACCGCGACGAGCAGGAATTTCTGCTGGAAACATATCGCAAAGCATTGAATGTTTAATTTCCGCCCGTTCATAAACAAAAATAAGCTGCCCGCCGATGTTAATGCACCGGCGGGTTTTGTTAAGCCGTAAACAATATTTCAGACACTATGCGCTGACAATGCCGACCGCCATCGCATAAACGGCAAATAACGCCGCCACGCCCAAAATCCACGCTGCCGTCTTTTCTTCCGTCGCAAAAGCCGGCTCACCCGGCGCGTGCTGGCGTCTGGCATACACAAACACCGGTATCCCCGCCGCCATAAATATCAGCGCCATCAACAGATATTCCAACCCTGCGGCATAAATCAGCCACAGCGCGTAAAGTGTTCCGAACACGGCGGACAACAACGCGGTTGACCGGCGGATATAAAAGCCCGTCGGATACTCATGGTCTTCGCACAATTTCCACAAATACATCGCGCTGGCAAAATACGCCGGCAACACCATAACGCTGGTAATACTGAGCATCGTATTCCAGGCATTGCCGGAAAAATACACCATCAGCATAAACAACTGCATCAAAGCGCTGGTAACATACAGCGAAACCGTCGGCGCCTTCGCTGCATTTTCTTTGGCAAATTCTTCGGGAAACGTACCGTTTTCCGCCGCGGCTTGCGGAATTTGCGCCGTAACCATCGTCCACGCCAGCCAGCTTGTCAATACCGAAATCAACAGCCCGCTGTTCATAATATACGCCCCCCATTTGCCGATAAGCGGCTCCAATACCGCCACCGTGGACGGATTCGCGAGCTTGGACAGCTCCTGTTGCGGCATCAACCCGTAAGGCAGCAGCGATAACAGCACATAAATCAGCAGACAGCCGGAATAGCCGAGCAGCGTCGCCGTGCCGACGTCTTTCGGATTCTTCGCGTGTTTGGACATAACCACCGCGCCTTCAATACCGATAAACGACCAGAGTGTCACCAACATCGTCCCCTTAATCTGCTTGCTCAAATCGCCCAACGCCGGCTCGTCTTTGCCCCAAAAATCAAACGCAAACTTGTCAGAGTTGAAAAAAATCAGCGCCACCACGATAAAAAACAACAGCGGCACGATTTTCGCCACCGTTCCGATAAGGTTAATAACCGTCGCCTGTTGAATACCGCGCAACACCAACGCATTAAATCCCCAGATAAGCAGCGAACCGCCGATAATTGAATAAATGCCGTTTCCTCCGGCAAAATACGGCGGGAAGAAATAATTAAGCGCGTCCATGGCGATAACCGCGTAGCCGACATTGCCGCACACCTGGCACAGCCAATACGACCATCCGATAGTAAAACCGGCGTATGGGCCAAACCCCTCGCGGCTATACATATAAATCCCCGCCGACAAATCCGGCTTGACCACCGAAAGGATACGGAATGTATTGGCGAGAAAATACACCCCGATACCCGTAATCAGCCACGCCAGAAGCACTGCGCCGGCCGACGCCCCCGCCGCCATATTTTGCGGCAGGCTGTAGATACCGCCGCCAATCATTGAACTGACCACCACGCCGGCCAGCCCCCACACGCCAAGTCCGCCGCCGGAACCTGGCGCGCCCGCCTGCGTAGAGGCGCCGTTCTTGCCTTTATTGTCTTTTGCCATTGTATTACCCTTCTTTTATTTTGATGTGATTGCCTGCCGTCGCTAAAGCGGCGCTACTGGCGCCGCTGTGCCGATGCTGAAAATTATATCTGCGCCGCCGGAGCGTGTTCAAAATTCAAAAATCCGAGACAGGTCAGACAATAGCCGAATTGCTGTTCTATATTGAGATAATTATGGTAAAGTTGAAATTCGCTGTGCTTCTCCACCCCGCGCAACTCCAATTCGTGATTAAGCGATTTGTTAAGCCACATCTCCGCATGCCCGCGCGCAATATCGTCGTCAATATGCGTATCAAAATACTCAACATACTCCGCCGCCCAACCGCCGATGAGTTCGCCTTTTTTATCTTTGCCCCAGCATATTCCCAACCCGGTGGCAATAGCCTTGTGTTCATCGCGGCTGGCGCCGTTTCCGGCCATAATCACCTCAAGCACCGCACCGTGTTTAAATTGGTTTACCACCTTGTCCACCGGCACGATATGCCCAAACACCTCTTTCGGCAAAACCGACGTATAGGGAACAACATTAAAATTTTCAATTTTCGCCTGCATCAGCGCCGAGTCGTAACAAAAAGTCTCAAACGGTTGCGGCGGAATACCCTCGTTGGATTGCCCCGCTCCGCCGGTAATAAACGCCAATGTCGGAAATCTTACGCCTTCTGTCATATTTCTTCTCCTGTAATAAATTAAACCTTAAAACAGAAGAACAAATAAGCCTTATTTTCCTGATTTAAACGCCCGCAAAAAATAATTTCATCAAAAAGCTTCTGCCAACGCCAGATATTGCTGCGGCGATAAATTTTCCGCCCGTTGCGTCAAATCTATACCCAACGCCGCCGCTTTTTCGGTAATTCCAGCCACGCTTTTCAAACTCTGCCGCAACATTTTGCGCCGCTGCCCGAACGCCAACCCGGTCAGTTTTTCAACCCGTTCCAAAACAACGCCCGCTACCGGATTTTCCCGCGGTTTGAACAACAGCACCGACGACCATATTTTCGGCGCCGGCACAAAACACGTCGGCGGCAGGTCAAACAGGCGCACCACCTCACATTGCAACTGGGCAAGCACCGAAACCCGCCCGTAGTCTTTATTGCCGCAATCCGCCGTAATCCTGTCCGCCACTTCCTTTTGAAACATCAGCGTCATACTTTTAAAATTCTGCACCTGCTTGAGCCAGCCGGTCAGCAACACCACCGAAATATTATACGGCAAATTGCTGACAATATGGAATTTTCCGCTATTTTCAGCCTCTGCCGCCCAATCAAATTGCAACGCATCGCCGTGAATAATTTTAAGTTGCGGATAGTAGGTCTGAATCTCTCCCAACAGTGCCACACACCGCTCATCAGCCTCAATCGCCGTTAAGTGCCGCGGGTTTTTCCGAAGCACCGCCTGCGTCAGTCCGCCCGGCCCCGGCCCGATTTCAGCCACATCTTCGCCAGAAAAATCGTTTAATCCCTGCTCTGCAAGCGACAGCCGCACAATTTTATCGGTAATATTCCCATCCAGCAAAAAATTCTGCCCCAGCGTTTTCTTCGCCATCAGCCCATATTTTTCAACCAGTTCGCTTGTGCTTAACACTCTGTCCATTGCCTCTGCCCTGCCTCGTCCGCTTTTCACCCGAACCAGCGGTTAAAACTTCTTCTCAACCACCGCCCGGTTGCGCAAATCGCGAATATACTTGTTCGCCAACTCATCGGCTTTTCGGTTTTCAATAAACTTGCGCACCTCGTCTTCGCTTGGCATTTCCTGCTTGTCGCGTTGCGGATTGTATATCTTATCCATACGGAAAATATAAAAATCCGCCCGATACGGAATAGCGCCGGAAATCTGCCCTTCTTTCAATCCGCGCACTGCTTTGTCAAGCGGCGCCGGTAATTGTCCCTGCGCCACCCAGCCGAGTTTACCGCCCGAAGGGGCGCTGGCACTCTGTGAAAACTGCGCCGCATAAAGCTCAAACCGCGGATCATTCTGCAAAATTTCCACCAACTCGCCGATATGCTCCCCATCTTTGCGCGGGATAACAATCTCCGAAACCATATATTTCGCGGTATTCATATCCTTTTTAATTCGCGCATACTCATCTTGCACTTCCCGTTCCGAAACAGAAATCTGCGCGCCGGAACGCCGGGCAATCAGTTTATTCCACAACAAATTGGCTTTAATCTGCATCATAAAGACATCGCGGCTGACGTGATATTCTTTAAGCACATCGGCAAATTTACCCGCCGGCACCCCGTTAGCCTTTTCAAAATTGCGATAAGCTTCGCGCACTTCTTTGTCTGACACGCTGACGCCGTATTTCTCCGCTTCCTGCAATTTAATTTTCTCATCTATTGTATTTTGCAACACCTTATCGGCAACCATCTTTTTATTTTTGGCGTTAATTGCCAGCCCTGTCGTTAAAGCAAACAAATTCGCCCGTTCCTGCAAATCTTTGTTGGAAATCATCTCTCCGTTGATGGTTGCGGCGATTTTAAGCCCTTTGCCGAACAGATTATACGGACGGAACACCGCTGCTTTCTTTTGCTTGGCCTCAGCTTCCTGCTTTGCTTTTTCCTGCGCTTCCGCCGCTTCCCGCTCCGCCTGCAACGCCGCCGCGTCTTCAGCTGCTCCACCGCGCTGGAACATAATTGACCGCGACCCCGAAGTCCGCGCCGCCTTATCCAAACCGGACAAATCAAAATCAGCCGCGGCAACGGCAACCGCCTGCATCGCCAGCACCGCTGTTAAAACCGCCAGTCCTTTGTATTTTTTCATCAATAACCCTCCTTATAAAAGCATACCGCCGCCCGCGTTGTCCGAAGACCCGCCGACAGCGCCGCCTGCCCGTTAGTTGGAGCCCATTCCTCCCAAAGTCTTAAAGAAGAACGTTACTCCGAACTCATAATCATCGTCAAGTGTCGGATCGTCATAATTATACTTTTTCGCCTCAAACGCCAACCGCAGACATTCATCTTCATAAATAAGCTGCCCGCCGTGTTCAAGCGACCCGCCGTCATCGGTCAAATCAATCCGGTCGTAAATCATTACCGACCAGTCCTTTGTCAGCTTTGAGCGCGCCGACAAATACAGCTCTTTCCGTTCCTGCGCCCGATAATACGAGTTCTGATTCGGCTGCATATATATATACGACGCATACACATTAAACACATCTGCCCCGACTTTTGCGCCCAATTCGCTGTATTCCAGCTCCAGGCTGTCTTTATCAAGGCGATAGCGGTAATTCAAATCCAGATATTTGTTCGGGCTGGCATAAATGCGTCCGACATAATCCGACAGCCGGTCTTCCTCATTCATCGCCTGCATAAACGAACTGTTGTCGGAAAACTGATAACTCTGTGCAATAAACGCCGACGTTTTGCCGAGAATATTGCCGTAAGAACTCCAGTTCAACCCGTAACTGATACGACTGCCGTCATCATTGCGGTCATAACCGGCATATCTGTCCAGGCTCAGAATATTCGTATCGTCAAATTCAACATCGGCACTGTCCGCATTCGGAATTTTCTCTATATCATTATCGCTATCCGGCGCTAAAACCGCAACAACAACCGGCTCCAGTATCTGCCGCGATGTCTCGGTTGCGCGCACAAACGGCAAACGCCATTCAACCCCCAACTGCGGAAAAACGCGTGCCAACGTTCCGTCGTAATCATCATCTGCCCGATACATATAATCATCAATATAATATAAATCCGACTTAACCGACGCCACAAATTTATATTGCTCGCCGTAATCGCTCATATAAGGCAATTCCCACGAATTTATCATCGTCAACCGTTGCGATTCTTCATCATTGTCGCGATAAACCGACGCCGTACTGACATTCGTTTTGAAATACGCCCCGTATTTATTGGCATCGCCGATATGCTCATATTCCATATACGGCACCACCGTCGGCAGACTGCGCATTCTGTTTTGATATTCCGCGCTGTTAGACGCTTTGAGGCTGTAACTGGTCAACTTGTAATAATACCCCTCAATCGTCGCGTAATCCCGCCCTTCAAAACGCTCAAACGACAATTTGGACGTCAGCCACGGTTCATCGCGCAGAGGCAGATTCATATCTTTAAGATAAAACACATCGGAAACATACTTCCAATCCAGATTCGCCACCCAGTAATCATTTAACTCGTAGCGCGCTTTCAAAAACAGATTGCCGCGGCGTTCCGGCCGGTTAAACGTTTTATAATCTATATCATCATAATCTTTGCCGTCATCTTCCAGATAAGTCCCTTCCGCCGTAATTTCGCCGTTATAAAAATACTGCCGGTATTGACCGCCCAGCACGACACCGCGGTCAGTCGTAAAATACGGCGACAAAATCAAATCCGTATGGTCGGAAATATTCCAGAAATACGTCGGCTGAATATACTGCCCCGTGTAGGAATTACTGCCCATTGATGTCATCAGCAGCCCCGAACGGCGTTTAACCTCCGGCGCCGGATGAGATAAAAACGGCGTATAAAACACCGGAATATTTTTAATCCGGAGCACCGCGTCATTATAGTTGATATTCTGCCCTTCCGCATCATAATTAACCTTGCGCGCATCAATTTGCCACAACGGCGACTTCCCCTCGCAAAAATCGCACGCCGTATAAGAAGCATGGCGCATCTGCTTGTTATCGCTTGTCTTTTTAACAAAAGTATCCGCCCAAATTTGCGATTCGTCACGCATAATGACTTTAACCCTGTTAACATCCGCCCGTTTCATCTTTTCCGAAAGCGTAATCTTGTCGGTATAAAGGACGCTGCCGTCCGCCTCGGTTAAAACAGCGTTTCCTTCCGCGACGATAATATCTTTCTTTTGGTCATACCACAACTCGTCGCACACCAGCTCCAGCTTGCCGCGCGTAACCACCACATTGCCTCTGGCCGTGATTATGCTGTTGACCTCATCGGTTTCCATCTCATCGGCTGAAAAATAAATTTCCGGCTCTTTCTGGGCTTTCTTGGGTTTGCTGTCAAAAGACGGCATAATATCCGTCATATTCCCCGGCGAAAACGTTGCATTCGGCGTAACCTTATTCTCTTTACGCACAATAGCACCGGCGTATGGCTCATTCGCCGCCCGGGCGCCGATACCGGACGCCAGCAACGCCACCGCAGCCGTCCATGCCCAAAGGCTACGCTTCATAACCTGCCTCCTTCCGCCGTTTTCTGTGCAACACCGGGCTCGTCCACAGCAGCCCGCCGGTAATAATCAGCGGCAAAACACAGTTGGCATACATCAAAAACACCATCCACGCATGCTCGCGCGCCATATTGGCAAAAGCCATATCCAACGATTGCACCAACACCATCGCCAAAATGGAAATCGTAATCACTTTTCCTTGCCCCCGCCGATTAAAATTGGCAATCAAAAGACCGGTGCAGGCAAGCAAAGCAAACACCAGGTTAAACCACGGTGCCAACAGCCGCCGGTGTGCCTCCGCCTTAAAAGAAAGCGCGTCTTTTTCGGAAACCCCGGGTTTATCGGCCTCGGCAAACAATTCCGCAATGCTCCGCTCACGCACGCTTTTCGCCTTTTTGCGCGCGACTGACACATCGCCGAAATCCACCACATAATCGTCAAACGTCATGGAAGAGAACTGCCCGCTTTTCTTATTCATCACCTGCCGCGTTCCTTTTTTAAGCAGGATTTTCGGTCCTTCGCCAGTATACTCAAGCGTGCCGCGCTCTGCCACCGTAACCACTTTTTCCTGCGGATTTTTCCCGTCATTGACCAAAATCCCCACAGCCGTCCCGTCATCTAAAAACTTATCAATAAAAATCGTCATATTGTTTTTAAATGACGTAAAAGCCCCCTCGCGCAACATCATCTTGGAAAAGCTGTTTTTAACCTCATATTCCAAATCGCGGAATTTAGCCTCCGCCGTCGGAATCCCGATATTAAGCACAAACACGTTAAACAGCGCCAACACCATCCCGACCACGATTGCCGCCCGGGCAATCACCACCGAACTGATACCCACCGCCTTCATTACCACCAGTTCGCTGTCGGTAATCAGCCGGTTATAAACAAACATCACCGCCACAAACAGCGCAATCGGCGACAGGATAGAAAACACCCGCGGCATCAAAAGCGACGTCATTTCCACAAACAGATACACCGGCAACCCTTTGTCGGTAACCATCTCCACAAACCGGAGCGACTGCGTCAGCCACAACATCGCCATCAATGACAGCGCCACCAGTAAAAAACCGGTTACAATCTGCTTGATTATATAAACGTCTAATTTTTTCATAAACCTAAAGTTAGCCCACTAAAACTTATTTTTCAAACTTTATTTTTAGAAAATCTACGTTTAAAATTGTTTAAAAAACATTTTAAATTCAAAAACTTTTCGCCTTTTTCCTAAAAAGAATCTCCTTCGCAACAAAAATACATTCTCTCTCTTTTTTCCTCATAGCACAAAAAAAGCCTGCCCCTTCGGACAAGCTCATTTGGTCTTATCGCCGCCCGCGCGCAAGAATGGCTCACTTGGCAACAATTACCATCGCCTCGCGCAAAATCCGATCATGTATCGTGTAGCCGGCCTGCAACTCGGCAAGAATTGTCCCGCTTTTGGCTTTTTTATCTTCAACTTCCTGCACCACACGTTCAAAATTCGGGTCAAACTTTTCCCCGATATGATTAAACCGTTTCACGCCGAATTTCTCAAACGCTTTTGCCAATTCGTTTTGCGTCAGTTCAACCCCTTTCAACAATTCGGCGCACGCCTCTTCCTGCCCGGACATTGCCGCAATTGCCCGTTCCAGATTGTCCGCCACGCCGAGCAGCTCTTTGGCAAAAGAAGAAACGGCAAATTTAATCGTTTTTTCATTTTCCTGTTGCGCCCGTTTTTTCATATTGTCCATCTCGGCATATAGGCGAATGTAATCATTCTTAAGCTTATTAAAATCCTCCTCAAGCTTGGCGCAATCATCCTTCTCCGCCGCAACGGCTTCCGGCTCCTCTCCGTCAACCTCGTCAGCAACATCTTTTTCTGCGACATCCGGCTGCATTTCTTCGTGTAATTCATCGGCCGCTTCTGTCTCGGCTTCCTGTTTTCTCTTTAATTCTTCTTCGGCACTCATAATACCCTCTTCATAATCAAAAATAAACTCTCTGACATAGATTTAGGTCTTAAAAACCTTTAAGTCAAGCCTTGGGCATAATTTACACCAAACAACCTTGTTTCACGCTGAAACGTCCCCCGTCCGAACCGCTTAATCGCCCAACCAATGATCGCGGTGATACGGTCCCCAAATATCGTAGGCCACCCGTGCCAACGCCGCCCCGCCGGCAAAATAAATCAGATTCTGCACGCCTTCATGAAATTCGTCATAGGCAAAGCCGTCTTCCTGCGCCCGCCGCCACGCCAGATACTTCGGATACTCGGGCATTACCACCGGCGAGACGGTCGGCGCCGTTGCATAACCGGCCGTATCTATCGGAATGTACTTTCCATCAACCGTCTGCAAAATAACTGCCGACGCACCATACCCGCCCGCGGCGTATGCGTTATTCGTTTCGGAAACATAACCCTCCGGCGCGGTCGTAATCATCTCTATATAGCTGTTGGCCAAACCGTCTTCAGGCAACCATAACGCAACAAAGGCCGCAACATACGCCGCCCGCCGCCATCTTTTCGCCATATTTTTATTTATCGGTTTATTATTTTTCATTAAAACCTCGCAAAATGTGTTAATGCCGCCAATATCTGTGTCCCCAATGCCGATGTCCCCAATGGCGCGGACACGGCGGACGATGCCACCGGCGATGATGATGGCGCCAAAATCCATCATACAACAACCCGCCAACCACTGCGGTCGTCACGCCGGCCGCCACCGCCGCCCCGGTCGGATAGGAGTCGTAATAATAGCTGTTATGCACAATCGGCGCATCGCGCACCACCGTAACCGTCGGCGCTGTTTCCGCCGTCGTGGT
>CALXYD010000040.1 GCA_944392865.1 uncultured Alphaproteobacteria bacterium | reverse complement strand
TTTTTCGTTTGCCGATAAGCAAAAATTAACTTCTGCGCGCTACATCATTACATATATAAATAACAGCGAAAGGAAGAACAATGAGTTT
Organism: uncultured Alphaproteobacteria bacterium; assembly: GCA_944392865.1. Classification (GTDB taxonomy): domain Bacteria; phylum Pseudomonadota; class Alphaproteobacteria; order RF32; family CAG-239; genus CAG-267. Next base: position 12,186 of record CALXYD010000040.1, on the reverse strand, counting down.
GGAAAAAGTGCGGCAATATTTGCAAACGTATGGCGCAGAAACACGGATTCGCGAATTTTCCGTATCCAGTGCGACGGTTGCCCTGGCTGCGGAAGCATTATCTTGCGAACCTTGCCGCATTGCTAAAACACTGGCGTTTGACGCGAATGGGCAGACGGTGGTAATTGTAACGGCCGGCGATTGTAAGATTGACAACGCAAAATATAAAACGTTCTTTCATGTTAAAGCAAAAATGCTATCCGCCGAAGAAACCCTTTCCCGCACCGGACACGCCGTCGGCGGTGTTTGTCCGTTTGCCTTGCCGGAGGAGGTTGCAATTTATCTGGATAAATCGTTACAACGGTTTACAACGGTATTTCCGGCTTGCGGCAGTTCAAACAGCGCCATAGAAGTTACGCCGGATGAATTGTCGGAAATAACGCGTCCTCAAGGTTGGATAGATGTATGTAAACTGATAGCGCCGGAATAAATCACCAGATGATAATACCGTTTTCGGAATGATTGCGCTCCCGCCACTTAATTAAAGAAGAAAAGTCCCGAACGCCGTCTTGTATAACCGCTTTATAATATTCTATGCCGGGAATTTTCATATCATCGGGCGTTTCAAATTTGAGTTTTAGGATAGTCCGCCGCATTTCTTCGCTCATAGCCTCCTTTATGGCGGAATTCTGCTTTTCAAAATAGCCATCATAGAGCGAACCGCGTTTGATTTGGATAACGTCAATTTGCCAGATACGCCCGTTATCGGTTTCATATTGCAAATGCCATTCAAAACAGCATTCATCTGTATGGGCAAGATTGGTAAAGCAAACGTGGCGGATATGGGAATTTAGGGTAACTTGCGCCATAACAGCAAAACTTGCGATAATATCGAGTTCATCTGTATAAATATGCAAATCAATATCTAAATGCTTGCCCAGAGTGCCGATTGCCAGTGAGCCGATGAGATGAACGGTTGCGCCGGCCGTTTGCCAAAGGGGAATAAGCCGGCTTTCTTCAAGTATTTGTCGTGCTTGTATGGTGTTTTGCGCAGATTGTTCAAGATAGTCTTTCTCCAAAATATCCTCCGTTTTATACAATCAAACAAAAGCCTCTCCTGACGGTTGAGGAGAGGCGTCTGCTAATACAAAAGTTCAAACCGCCGGCAGATTTCTTCTTTTGCGTTTTGCCAAAAATCCAGCTCCCGCATAGTTTCATCGGAAAGACGGGAGGAGTCTTTAAGTTGCATAATCCTGCCACAGCAATAACCCAAAATAAAAGGGAGAGCCTCACCGTGCTGCGATGCAATAGCTTTTTCAAGACCATCGGTTTGCGCCTGTTGTCTAAATTTCTCAATCAATGTTTCCATAAGCAAAAAAATTAGAATAAATAATATCATAATACCTGTAAACCAAAGTCAGTATAGGCCAAAAATCGGCTAAGTCAAGTATGTGTCGCAAAATGAGGCAAAACAAAAAGGCACCCGCTAAGGAGCGCCTTTTCGCCTAAAGAATCAAATTCCGGCATATTGCTTAAAATGTTCCAGATTTGCCAGATAAGCCAGAGCTTCTTCGCTGATACCGTGCTTTTGATAGTGCAGTTTAAGCAAATCCTTATAGCCGAGCCGGATTAGCTTTTTCTGAGCGCTGACATTTAGCGGAGCCGCCTTGATATAAGCGGCAATCAGCTTTTTGTTTTGGCTGTTGACAACATCTTCTCCGAGAGACTTGTCATCCGCATGAAGAGAAAAATATTTTTGCAAAAGCAAAACACATTTCTTCTCAGACAATACGGCTAAAAAATACGGTGAAAGGCGAAAAGCGCCGGCAACCGCCGTCAACAGAGCCACATTATCGCTTTGTGCCAGATATTGCTCTTCAATCCTGTCAAGATAAATTTCACTGCCCTTGGGTTTGTAAGTGCAATATGTTATAAACATATCGTCCAGTTTATTGGCCAGCATCTGATGTCGGGCTTCTTCGTTAAGATCAACGCCGAAATATAAAATCTTTTTCAAAAATGCGCAATCTCCCGAATTGACGATTTCCAATTGTGCGGAAGTTGGCAAAAGATATCCCGGCCGCCGATAAGAACGGCGCAAATTATCAATATAATCCGACAAAATATCCGTTCGCTTCATCTGGACAATCCTTAAAATCATCTTGTCATTTCTGGGCCACCGGCAAAGATAGTCCAAAACAAGTTTGGCATTGCTCGCAACAAATTTCTCTGCCAACAAGACCTCCGCCTCATCGGATAAATTCTGATTTTCCAAGAGGATGGTAAGCCCGTATAAAGAACAGCATTCCAGATTAACGGCTAAACAATGGTATTCCGCCGGGAAAGGCCTGCCCAACCAATAACTGCACAAAAAAGCTAACCGAGCTTTCCGCCGGAGCTTCGCATCTTCATTATTTAGATTTTTTTGCATAAAAATAAAAATTTAATAGTTTAACATAAATTTATTATCGCTGCTCTGAGTATAAGAATGAAAATATTTTTGTCAACAAAAAAAGGCTCCTTCCACGCGGGAAGAAGCCAAAAAATTATAAGCCGAGCGCTTTGAGAGCATCATTATCAAAACCGTGCCGTTCGTTATACCACAGCACCAGTTCGGCATCGCCGAGCGAGAGTAACGCTATTTCTGCGGCAGTGCCGAGCGGATTGTCGGCAATATAAGCCTCAATCATCTTTTTATCGCCGCGCAGAATAAATGCAACTTCTGTCTCATCTTTTGCCTCAGGGGCAAGGCGATGGCTGACCAGATAGTCCCGGATGGTCGTCAGGGAGCCAAACCGCATCAACGCCAAAACGTCTTTACTGCTCAGTCTGCCGTGTCGCACCAAAAAAGCCGCAGCCCGCGTAAATCCGCGCCTGTAAAGGATTTCCAAACCGCGAATGGTATCTTCTTTTATGTCGTCAAACAGCTCCAGGCTGGAACGCTCTTTCAACCGCTTGAAATAATCCAGAATGAAATCTTCCGGCAGGGTATTAAGAGCCATTCGCAGAGAATTGCCGTCAAGCATATAACCGCACTCTGCAAAAGCCTTGATAACAGCCATATTGCACCGCCGTAGCATGGCAACTTGCGCCGGTTCATCGGGAACATATTGCCGCATATAGTCGCAGATAATATCCGCCGGTGCAAACCGGAACAGAGCCGCTTCGCTAAAAGGGCAAAGCTGATCCGGCAGCTTCCGTAAATAGTCTGCAATCTTTTTCGCGTTTCCTATTTGGAACAACTTGGCCTCGCCGCAAAATCCGAGTGATTTTAAGGGCTTGAGCAGTTTTTGTGCCAGCGGCAGGGATTCGTGTTCCAAAAGCCAGGCAATTGTTTCCGGTTCCGGCTCAATATTATTGCTGAAATACAAATCAAGCAATTCCTTGTCATCAGACTCAATCAGCCGGATTTCATATTTTCCGGGAACGGCATACTTCCGGATAAAAGCCTTCAGATAAGCCCGGTTTTCCGTCTTAAACAAACGCTCATACACGGCATCAACGCCGAAAGGCGCGTCTTCCGTCTTGTCCAGCCATTCGGCGAACATCGCATCCGGACAATTGAGAGCCAGATATTTAACGGCTGCATCGGTCAATGAAAAACCGCGGCATTCAAGCAGAGCTGTGAGTATCTGCAAGTCGTTGCGTTTCAGCGCCAAAATCTCGTCCTCGCCGGAGAACCAACCGTATTGGCGGATAACAATCCGCAGGACGTCGGGCGATTTCTCCTTGATAGCCGCTTCCGCTAAATCCGGGCTAAAAGAGTTGCACCGGCAAAAAGCTTCATACACGTTGGCATCATCATAGAGTAACAACAAATTCTCATTGCCTTTGTAAAGGTGATTGTGTTGCAGATAAGCTGCTGCCAGTTTGCTGTTTTTCAACTCTAACAGCATTGCTTCGCCTTTTGGGGAAAACGTAAGCAAACCAACATCGTAATCAAGCCATTTTGAACATTCGCCGGATAGCTTTGCGACATTGGTCATATACGGCAATAGCTCATCGGCGAATTCCGGTTTCAGCAATGTTTCCGAAGATTCTGCGGATAGTTGCACCGGGTATTTCAACAACGGAAGTGCGCCGTTTTTTTCCACAAAAGCCTTTTGAATTCTTTCGGGAAGATCGTTACGCTTCCGCCATATTTGAAAACGTGGCGAAGTTTGCTCCAGCATTAACAAAACAGCCTCATCAATGAGGGAATGGCAGCTAATATAGCGGGCAAAGGTCTTGTCGCTGCAACCGCCCGGAGTAATCAGGTTAAAGTGATGCTCCGGCGGAATTTCATGCGCATTATTCAGCTTGAATTTCAGAATCTCAATTCTCGTAGAGAGAATTGAGGGATTTTTTGTTTGTTCCATAATTGTAGAGATTTTAATTAAACATAAATTTATTATTCACACGACAAACCTAACACAATGTAAAATTTTGTCAATAAAAAACCGCTGTCCGAAAAGGCAGCGGTTTATACAACGGTTAATAATTTGCAACCAAAATTCTTTCAGCCTCTACGCAGGGGCTGTGCTTAGCCAGATAGGTGTCCGTCAATCTGCGGTCGCCGAGTCTGAGCAAAATAACTTCGTTAGCCTCAAACAAATCGTATTTATCCACATAGAAAAGTAAGGCCTCGTATGTCTTGGCAAGGTCGGATTGGATAAAATCCTTTTCCGCTTCAAGATGCAAGTCGTATCGTTCAAAATAAGCAATCAGCAAATCCGGGTCATTGCGCTTGATTAACGCTTTTTCCCCATTTTCGGGAAGGTTATGCTTCGCAAAAAATAAGCAGAGAGCCGATTTTTTCCCGGTTTCGGCAAAAAGGGATAAGTCTTTGTCTTGCAAACCTTTTTTGTCATCGTAAGCCTGAGTTAAAGTCTCGTCTTTGCGATTCAGCAGGAAAACGACGGATTCCGGACAAAGATGTCTCTTGCCGTCAACGGCATAAGCCGTAATTTGCTCGTTGGTGCCGTTTTGGATGAAATATTTTTCTGCCGCGGGGCAAAGTCTTTTGCCCTCTTTCAGAAGGTTATCAATGTAAAAACGGCGGACGGTTTCATGTCCTTCTTTCATCAAAACGGTTTGCGCAATTTCCGGCAACTCATACGCTTGGCAATAAGCCAGTGCGGCATTGACGGATTTTGATTTCATCAGCCGGGCGGCATTCAGGTTAAATAACTGGAATTTTGCCGTATAAGCCGTAATTTTGGTTTCATCGCCGCTTTCTATCAGCGATTTCTCCTTGGTGTAGGAAAGTCCGAACTTGTCTTCATAGAAAGACTTAATATCCGCCATTCCTTCCATGGCAAACAATAGCTCTTCCGCTGTGGCGCATAAGCCGGTGTTGGCAATTGCTCCTTCTTTAAGATAAAGCATGATAAGCTCGCGATTCATCGTTTTGACCAGAGCTGTTTCAGCCTTGTCGCAGAGTTTGCGCTGCGGGAGATATAGGCGGATAGCCGGTATAAGCCCGCTTTCCATCAACAAAACTTCGCAGAGATTATTCAAATCTTTGCGGATAACGCTGCCGTCGCTCTTCTTAAAAGCGTTCATCTTTTCAATCAGCCGGACAAGAATGGAATGGTTTATGCGTTTAAAAATCGCTTCCCACTCGTCATCATTTACCGGATAATAGCTGTCGGCAATCTTCAGGCACAAGGCATCGTCTTTATGCTTATAAGCATAGATTCTGGCTGTAACATCCAAGTCTGAACAATGCTGCAGATAAAAATCTTTCGCTTGTTCCATCGAGCTTGTAAACAACAAAAGCGACTGGTAATCTGATAAATGCAAGGGGAAGCATGTTTCCCTGAAATAGGCAAGCACCAGGTCTTCGCGATTCTCGCTCATCAACTTTTTAAACACATTGAACGGGAGTTCATTCTTCTTAACGAACGGAACAAAATAAGTGTCCGCCTGTTCAATCAGAATATCGCCGAAGGTATATGCCTTACACTCCCTGGCCAATAGCTGAAATTTTTGTTCGTTCTCCGGTAAGAGTAACTCTGCCAGAACGTCTTTGCTCAGAAAGTCAAATTGGCGTGAATGGTTGTCATAAAGCTTTTTGAATTGTTTGTCGGATAAAGAGTTTAGCAAAGCTTTAGCCTCATCATCCGTCAAATCCGGGCGTCCCAGTTCCCTGAAACGCCGTAACAGCACCAGCTTCTTAAAGTAAGAAAGCTTGCATTTTTGATTGTTCTTGTTCATAATCGTAAAAAATTAATAGTGAAACATAAATGTAATTTAACTGGACAAAGAATAGGATATAAATCGTAATTTGTCAAGAATAAAAACAAAACTGAAAAATAAAAGTTTAAAAAAATCTTTTTTAGGCTTGACAAAAGCAAAAAGGCTTCCATATAATGCAACAGAATTATTTTGTAAAACTATGTAGAGAAAGAGTATGGTTAAGTTAAGTGACAATAATGCCTATAAGAGAGGGCAGGAACTTTTGGACGCCGGGATGTGCAGGGAGGCAATAACTCAGTTTGATGAGTTTTTGGCTCAGCAGCCCGATTCGTGGAAAGCTATAAATTCCAAAGGCTTTGCTTATCAAAAGATGAGCAAATATACTGAAGCGGTAGAGTGTTTTGATAAAGCTCTGGCTATCAATCCAAAGTCTGTTGAAGTGCTGAATAATAAAGGCGTTACCTTAAGTATGCGTGGTTTATATAAGGATGCCATCGCCTGCTTTGAACAAGCCTTTGCCAATGATCCGACTTCTCTGGAGGCTTTGAACGGCAAGGCAATCGCTTTGCAACATATGTTCTTGTATAAAGAAGCTCTCGATGTTTTACAGCAAGCCTATCAGATTGATTCCAAACATCCGCAAACCTTGTTGAGTATTGCCGTAACGCTGCAAAAGTTAAAGCAGTATGAGCGGGCAATCGGTTATTTTAAGAAGGTTTTGGCACAGGATAAAAGCAATGTTAAGGCGTGGAACGGTATCGGCGTAACTTATCAGCTGATGGGTGATAACGATTCGGCTTTGAAATGCTTTACCAAAATTTTGAATATTGACAGCACAGAGATTCAGGCCTGGATAAGCATTGGTTTTGTTTATCAAAAGATGTTTAAGTTCAAAGACGCGCTGAAATGCTATAACAAGGCGAAAAATTTGGTTGATGGCCGTTATCATCATAAACTTTATGACGGTTTGGCATCTTGTCTGACCAAGTTGTCCGAGTTTGACCAGGCGATTGAAATCTACAAACACATTTTCCAACGCGAGGAAGGCAAAAAGAAGTGGGATGCCCAGCGCTCCATAAAATTTGTGAATAAATTGAAGCGCAAAAAGGCTATCGGTATGTTGCCGGATGTTATTCCGCCGGAAGCGCAGGGAAATAACAGCGGTTCTTCAACACCGCCTTCATCAGCGAGTGCGTAACGTCAGTTTAATAAAAAAAATTAGCGTATGAGCTAAACAATAAGCGGAGGGCAAATGTCAACGCAGGAAAATAAATCCGCATTGCGTGTATTGTATGAAAAATTGCCGCCGCTTTATTTTATTGCGCAAATAATCATCGGCATTTTCGCCGCTTTCTGGGTTTTGGTCAATCATCAACCGGAAACCGGCGACGATATAGAACACCTGCATTCCGCTTGGCTCGTCAGCCAGGGGAAAGTTCCGTATATTGATTTCTTTCAGCATCATAACCCGCTGTTGTGGTATTTGTTCGCACCGGTGGCGAACTTCTTTGCTTATGATTTAACGTTATTTGATGTCGTGCGGATTATATCCACGCTTGTTATGTTCGGGAGCCTGTGGGTGGCCGCGGCTATTGTCCGCCGTTATATAACGCAAAGCCGGTATGCTATGCTGTTGTGCGTTGCAACGGTTTTTCCGTCTTATGTGATTTTTAGCGGGCAGGACTTTCGTCCCGACAATTATATGGTCTTGGCTTTTATGTTGGGGCTTTACTGGTTGTTTGCCTATTTGGAGCAAAAACGCGTTCGCTCTCTTATCCTGTCGTTTGCCGCCTTTTTTATTTCCTTTCTGTTTATGCAAAAAGTCATTTTCTTGCTGGCTTTTGTCGGTGTGGCTATCCTGTGGCTGCTGTATGCAAAACAGATTGTCTGGGCGGATTTTGCGAAAGCCATGATATTCCCGTTAGTCGGGAGTGTGTTGTTTCTGGCTTGGCTGTTGTCGCATGATATGCTGAAAACATATTGGCTGGCAAATTATATTTTCAATCTGTATATTCCGGATGTCTATGGCGGTTTGGTCGAAAAAACCAGACCGGAGTTTTATGCCGTCAGCGGACTGGCCTTGGGCGGGTGTGCGTATTTGTTGCGGCGCGGCAATATCGCGGCGCGGATTATCTGTCTGCTTTGGTTGGGCGAGTGTGTCCAACGCTTTTTTTATTTTTCCCTTGACCGCCATTATTACTACCAACTGCAAATCTTAAATGCAATGTTGGCGGGTATCTTTTGTTGGGTGCTGATAAAAAAATGGCGTTGGTCGGCCTATTTGTTTGTAGCGCTGTCGCTGTGGGCAGGTAATTGCTTTTATGACTACTGCCGGCAAAAGGAATTGGCGCCGGGATATTTCCGCTATGTAACGCCGAAGTATGTTTTGGAACAGACCAACCGTTGCGATGTCGTTATCAACGGCTATGGTCTGACTTACGGCATTTTTAGCAAAGACGCGACTTATTACTGGAATTTAAACGGCCAGCTTGATGTCATCGGCAACAAAATCGGTCTGGCGCCATTGCCCGATTTGAATGCGGCGGTGGAAAAATACCTGCCGCGCATCATTTATACCGGTCCGTATTGGAACGAACGCTTGCACCAAAAACATATTGACGTACCGGTGCACCAAATCCGCCGCGACCTGCGCGATAAATACTATAACCAGTCGCTTTTTATGGATATATTCATCTTAAAACCCGAATATCAGAATATTCGCCGTTGCAAATACAATGCCAGAACGGATAGTTGGGATTATTTTTATAAGGAAAGCCGATTGCAATGACATTTAGTCCTAAAAAAATTTCTACGGTTATAATCGGGCTTTATCTCATTTTTTGCGCCGCCCTCCTGTATTGGGTCGTGGTATTTAGCGGCTCCGGCGATGGTGATACTTTGGAGCACGTCCACACGTCATGGCTTGTCTGGCACGGAAAAATACCGTATAAAGATTTTTTCCAACATCATAACCCTTTGCTCTGGTATGTCGGCGCGCCGTTTGTCGGATATTACGAATACAGTTTGCGTGCGGTGGATGCCGTTAATATGCTGACGGTAACGGTTTTTCTGTTGACTTTGTTTTTCATTTACCGGCTGCATAAAGATTTCTTGACCGGCAGATTTGGCGGGTTGGCAGCTGCCGCCTTTTGCGCTCTGCCGCAGGAAAGCTTGTATAATAAAGATTTTAAGCCGGATAATTTTATGGCCTTTTCCTTGATTGCCGGCATATATTTTCTTTTCCGCTATGTTCGGGACAGAAAAATCGGCAGCCTGGCACTGTCGTATTTGCTCTTTTTGGCCGCATTTATGTTCACACAAAAAGCCGCGCTGATTATAATCTGTATCGGACTAATCGTTTTATGGTTGTTGCAAACCCGCCGAATATCCTGGAATGATTGCCTGTATGCGGCGCTTCTCCCTGTATTGCTGTATTTTGCTTTTTTGGCATTTTTATATCACGAAGATTCGCTGACAATGTATATAAAAGCCAACTTTGAATTAAATTCACACATTCCCGATGTTTTTTACACACGCCGTTTTATCCATCCGAGCTATGAAATGAGCGTGCCGATATTATTGGCGATTTTTGCCCTGGTGCGGTATGTTTATGGCGCAAACATATATATAAAACTCGCCGCCGCGATTTTTGTCGCTGAATACATTATCAGAATGTATTACTTCACGCCGTTTGTATATTACTTCGCATTTTTACACGCCGTGGCGTCGGTTCTGGCAGGCGTCGCCGCTGACCGGCTGGTGCAAAAAAGACAATGGATAGCTTTGGCTTTTGCCGGCTACTTTATTGTCTTGGGCGGAATTTATGCCAATATTTACCGTCAGCGGATAACCGTCGGCGATGATTATAAATACGGTGCGGCAGGCTTTGTCTTGCGCCTGACAAATCCGTGCGATTATGTGGTAAACGGCTATCGTATCGGCTACAATCTGTTTAATAAGGATATAGATTTTATCTGGAATCTGAAAGGGCAGATAGATGTGATTGCCGCCACCATCGGCATTCGTCCGACGGCGGATTTGGAAACCCTGATACGCCAATACCGTCCGAAAATTATTTACGGCAAAAATTATTATGATACATACCGCGAATACCGTGGCGACATCGGCAAGTATCCGATTCACTGGATAAGCGCTCATCTTTTGGAAGAGATGTATTTGCCGCTGAACAGGGATGACTTGTATATCTTGAAACCGGAATACCAGAGTTACGATTGCCGTTATAATCCGCGGACAAAAACCTACGAATATCGTGATAAACATTAGCAAAAAGTTTACGAATACCCTACTAACATACTTTTGCGAAGATAAACAAAATAAAGGAGACAGGCTATGCGGGTAATAATAAAACAGGATTATGAAGAAGTAACCGATTGGGCGGCGACATATATCGCTTACAGGATAAACCGCTTTCGCCCGACGCCGGAAAAGCCTTTTGTCCTTGGCCTGCCGATGGGAGATACCCCCAAAGGGATGTATAAAAAACTGGTTGAGTTAAATCGTAAAGGAAAGTTATCTTTTGCCAACGTTGTCATTTTTTGCATGAACGAGTTTATCGGATTGGAAAAAAATGCGCCGCAAAGTTGCCGGAGCTATATGGATGAATATTTGCTTAAGCACATAGACAGCAAAGAGGCGAATATTTATATCTTGGACGGACGCACCAAAAATTACGAAAAGGAATGTGCGAATTTTGAGCTGGCCATCCGGCAAAAAGGCGGCATAGATTTATTCGTCGGCGGTGTCGGTGCGGACGGGCATATCGCCTTCAATGAGCCTTTTTCATCCTTAAATTCGCATACCCGCGTCAAAACTCTGACCACCGGCACAATGCAGGCAAAAGCAAAGTTGTTTGATAATGATATAACCAAAGTTCCGCATACGGTTTTGACCGTGGGAACCGGCACGGTTATGGACGCCAAGGAAGTGATGATACTGGCTACCGGCATAACCAAAGCCGAGGCAACCAAAGCCGCGATAGAAGGAAGCGTCAACCATCGTTGGGCTGTCAGCGCCTTGCAACTGCACCGCCACGGTATATACGTTTGCGACGAAGACGCCGCCTCTAAGCTGGAGCGCGAAACAATCGTCTATTTAAAAGACATTGAACGCAACGCCTACTGAAAACGTTTATAACAACTCCGGATAAATCGGAAAAGCCGCGGTCAATGCGGAAATCTTACGGCGAACTTCATCAAAAACTTCAGCTTCTTTTGCCGTATGCAACGCATCGGCAACATCGGCGATTGCCTGTCCGATAAGCTGAAATTCTTTTTCCTTAAAGCCGCGTGTTGTTCCGGCCGGCGTCCCGAGGCGAATACCGGATGTAACTGTCGGCGGCAGCGTATCGTAAGGAATAGCATTTTTGTTTGCCGTAATGTTGACGTTCTCCAACGCTTCGGACAGTTCTTTGCCGTTTAGCCCTTTAGAAGATAAATCAAGCAACAACAGGTGCGTATCCGTTCCGTCGGTAACCAGTTTAAACCCGCGTTGCGCCAAAGTTTCGCCTAAAACTTTGGCGTTTGCGACAATTTGACGGGCGTAAACCTTAAAATCATCGCTGAGAGCTTCTTTAAAGCAAACCGCTTTGGCCGCAATAACGTGTTCCAGCGGCCCTCCCTGCATTCCGGGAAAAACCGCCGAATTGATTTTTTTTGCAATATCGGCGTTGTTGGTCAAAATTGCCCCGCCGCGTGGCCCGCGCAATGTTTTATGGGTCGTTGTCGTAACCACATCGGCAAATGTAATCGGATTCGGATAAATTCCGCCGGCAACCAATCCGGCAAAATGCGCCATGTCCACCATTAGCAGGGCGCCGTATTCATCGGCGATATTGCGGAATTTGGCAAAATCAATGATGCGCGGATAAGACGAACCGCCGGCGATAATCAATTTTGGATGATAGTGTTCGGCCATGGATTTAACCTGTGCATAATCTATCAGTCCCGATTCTTTAACCACCCCGTATGATACGGAATTAAACCATTTTCCCGAAAAAGAAACTTTTGC
>CALXYD010000039.1 GCA_944392865.1 uncultured Alphaproteobacteria bacterium | reverse complement strand
AAAAAAACAAAAGTAACAAATTGAATTAAAGTAAAAAATAATTCGGGGCTGTGCGTTTTTATAGGTGCCTGCTCTCTTCTATGTTATCTCCGAGAAATTCTGAGATAACCAAATATAAAAGAGCGCCCATCCGGACGCTCTTTTTTCATATCCGTCGCCTAAGTTTTACCCTCTGAGCGCCACGAGCCATTTCTCCCGCCGCACCGCCAGCGGCACCGAGGCATTCGCCGGACTGGTGGAAGGCAACAACAGCCATCTTTTCGTTTCAAGCAACGCCGGATAAAAGCGGCGAAACAGTTTATACGCCGTCTGCCCGTTAAACAGCAGACATTCAATTTGCGGATAGCGGGATAAAAGCGCCGGAAAATCATTCGGCACCGCATTTTTAATCGCCGCGTCCAGACTTCCCTCACGTTGGCAAAACGCCGCCGCGTCCCACAGCCCTGTCCCGTGTTCCCGCAACAACGATGTTTTAAGCGCATACGCCGGCGGCTGAGAAACGTCAAACGCCGCTCCGTAAGCCTCAAAGGCAAAACGCCAGAACAGGTTGTGCTTATGCGCGTAATACTCGCCCGCTGCCAACGACGCCGCCCCCGGCATTGACCCGATAACCAGCCTCACCGTCCGCTCATCGGCGATATAAGCAAAACTCTGCGGCATAACCTAGCCTCCTTTCCTATCTAACCCGCAAAAAATAAGCCGGGAATAAAATAAAGACAGCCGCCCGTTCGTTTGTCCCAATGGCGCGCCCCCTGTTGCAGATGCCGCTGGCACTGCCCGTGCGGCGCGCACTGCTTTAGCACGTCCACTTAAAGGGCGAAATTGCAGAACCCCTTTAATAAATAAGCAATGGGTGGGATAAAGTGCGGCGCTATCGTCGAATGTCCACCAAGGGGCAGGAGCGTACTAAAAGCGTACGTGACTGCCCCGCAGAGTGGCTTCCATTCGGCTTTATGCAGGTGGCGCGGCCACTGACCGTGCTTTAGCACACCCCCCCCGTTTAAACTTGTGCCGTAAGGCACGCCAAGGGCTTGGGTAGTACCTGTTGCCCACTCATTACATTCTACCCTTTATGCCCGTGCGGCGCGCACTGCTTTAGCACGCCCACTTAAAGGGCGAAAATTTAAACTTGTGCCGCCAGGCACGCCAAGGGCTCGGAGAGTGCCGGTGCTGGAAGCAAATTTCCGACCGCGGTGTACAAAATGAGGTACATAAGGGAGGAAATTTGCAATCATGACCGGCGCTATACGAGCCCCCAAATTTAAACTTGTGCCGCCAGGCACGCCAAGGGCTTGGGTAGTACCTGTTGCCCACTCATTACATTCTGCCCTTTATGCCCGTGCGGCGCGCACTGCTTTAGCACGCCCACTTAAAGGGCGAAAATTTTGGATAGATAGAAGCGGATGTCCTGCCCCCAAGCGGAGCGTACTTAAAAGCGTACGTGAGCATTGGGGGACAGGCTTCCATCCGCGATTAGATGCCAAAATTTTCCCCTTTAATTATATTTCGTCCATTCGCGCACATCATGTATTAAAAATTCCGGCAACCTATCCAGCCCTGACGCCCCTGACGCCTTCTTATGCCCGCCGCCGCCGAAGTTCGCCGCAATCGCCGCCACATCAACATTGTCTTTGGAGGTGCGGAAAGAGAGATTCCACTTGCTGCGCTTGTTGAGCGAAAAGCTGACCATAAAATCGTAGTTGGCGATATTGTCAAGCGAATCAAAAAAGTCGGAACCGGCCTGCGCCATATTTGCGGCGATAAACCGCAAGCCGTTGTATGTCCCTTCAAACGCCATATTGCGCGACAGGCGGTAATCGCGGTGCTTAATATAGGATAAAATCGCTTTGCCCTTTTCAACCATCAACGGAATATCTATACGCCCTTCAAACAAATCGCGCCACACCCGCTCGTAAGGACGATTGACACCAAGCGATTGGAACGCGAACTCAAACGGGCGCACCCGCTTATCGCGCAGGTCAAACAAATCGTTGAGCGCCAACAGTTTCACCCCTTCCGGCACCGGCTGTTCGGGAAAAAAGTATTGCCACGTCAGTTCAATCGCCGCCGTCCCGACCGCCCGCGAACCTTTAATTCCAAGCCCGCCTTCCTGCGCAAGTTTCGCGTCATAAAGGGCGATGGCGGAAGCGTGATGGTCAATCCAGGTCAGATTTTTCTCTTTATGCAGCTTAAACATATAATCCATCGGAAAAGAGATGTCGCAAATCACGATTTCCTGATGTTTTTCAATTTCGTCATACGGAATTTCCTGGTCGTAGTTATACCCCAGAAGTTCGCAGTCTTTATGGGCGTATTTGACAATCGCCGCCGAACCTTTGCCGTCGTGGTCTGCCGAATGGTAAATGCACAACATTGTCTTCTTATCCTTTCTTATGAAAAAAATACTTCGTCAAAACCCTTCCGCCTGCGCGCCGGCAGATTCCCAGACAGCTTCCCATCCGTCGTATGCCGCTTCAACGCCGGGCGGACATTGCGCCTGAATAGCGGCATAATCGCACTCAACTGCCATATGGGTAATAATCGTCTTTTTCGCCTTCAACCGCGCCGCGTATTCCAACAGCGTCGGCAAACCGGCGTGAAAGCGCGTGCCTTCCGGCGTGGTCAGCGGCATAATCAGCACTTCCGGCCGCCGCGTGATAAACTCAAACGCGCTCTCGGGAATATCGCGAAAATCGGAAATATGCACCACTTCGCCGTCATTGAAAATATACCCCGAACATTCCACGTTATGCCCCTGCAGCTTTATCGGCGTCACTTTGAGATTGCGGAAATAAAAGCTTTTTTCATACTCAAACGAATTCGGATGCAGCGCCGCGCGGTAAACCGGTTCCACGTCTTCTTTGCGCTCGGCGATAAGATACGGAAACCGCGTGCGGATAATGTTAAGATTGTCCGGCGAGGCAAACAGCTCAATCGCCCGTCCGGTAATCCGGTTGATTTCGCGCAAATCGTCAATACCATGCAGATGGTCGGCATGCGTATGGGTATAAAACACCGCGTCAATATCGCGAATATCGGATAAAATCAACTGCATCCGCAAATCCGGCGATGTATCAATCAAAAACTTAACCCCGCCGATTTCCATATATGTCCCGCTCCTTAAGCGGATATTTTTCTCGTTTTTCGGATCGCAATCGCCAAAACCGTTGGCAAGCGACGGCACTCCCGGCGCCGCTCCCGAACCTAAAATAATGACTTTAGACACGCTACACCTTTCTTCCATAGCAAACACTAAGCACGCGCCCTGCCGGTATCGCTTCTCCGGCGCGCGGCCTTTTGATACAAATTAAAAAAGTTATCCGTAGTTATACGCGCGGTTTCTTCAACCGTCAAGCCCCTAATCGCGGCAATTTTCTCCGCCGTTTTGCAAACAAACGCCGGCTCGTTGGTTTTGCCGCGGTAAGGCACCGGCGCCAGATACGGGCTGTCGGTTTCAATCAAAATCCTATCCGCCGGATAAGACTTAAAAACTTCCGCCACCGCCGCCCCGCTTTTGAAAGTAACGATTCCCGAAGCGGAAATATAAAATCCGAATTCCCGCACCGCGTCCGCAAACGCCTGCGTTGACGTAAAACAGTGGATAACTCCCGTAAGTTTCCCGAACCGGCGCACGCCCGCGCGAAGTAGCTCCAGCATATCCGCCTCCGCCTCGCGCTGATGAATCATCAACGGCAACCCGGTTATTCCCGCCGTCTCAATATGGCGGGCAAACATCTCTTTTTGCTCGGCAATGCAGTCCGCCCCGTAATGATAGTCCAAACCGCATTCGCCGATAGCCACGGCGTATGGGTTTTCCGCCGCCTGAACGATTTCCGCCACGCAGATACGCGCGAGTTTGGCCTTGGCGCTGTCCGGATGTATCCCCGCCGACGTCCACATTTGCGGCGCGTCTTCGCCCGCCTGCCGCCGCTCGTCCATTTTTGCGCACAGCAAAAGCTGCGCCGCCGCCTCGTCCAAATCCCTGCCCGCATTAAGCAATACGGAAACGCCCGCCGCCGCGGCTCTGAGCGCCGTTTCATCATCTTCAATATGGCAATGGCTGTCCGTAAACATGTTTTT
The DNA here is from genome assembly GCA_944392865.1 of uncultured Alphaproteobacteria bacterium. Classification (GTDB taxonomy): domain Bacteria; phylum Pseudomonadota; class Alphaproteobacteria; order RF32; family CAG-239; genus CAG-267. Next base: position 8,687 of record CALXYD010000039.1, on the reverse strand, counting down.
TTATCCTTTCGCAACCGCCCGCGATAATACCCTGCCGAGCGTTTAAAAAGCTTTAAAAAACGCCGCCCGCAAATAAAAAAAAGCATAAAAAAACGGCTTGCTTTTTCATACCGTCGCAGCGCTCTCTTCACACGGTGCTAGGTTTCACTTGAGATAATCTGCCGCCGTGCTTTCCCATACGGCACGCCCTTTCCCGGCGCCGTTCGCAGGCGCCTATCCCGCTCCGCCGATACCGGATAACACCTGAAGCGCCGCCAGTTTCTTATCCATATTAAGCCGCGCCGTTTCGTCCATAACTTTAAGCGCCGCCTCGTAAGCCGCATACAAATCCCGCGGCCGTTGCGCCCCCGGCATCGCCTCGCGCACAAACCGGCACACCAGCTCGGCAAACAAATCCCAGTTATCCTCATCGCTCGCCGCCGTCGCCGCCAAATCCAACAGTTTCCCGCCGTCGCAGCGGCTCCCCGCGCAACAAACGGCCTTAATATTCTTATACATTTCCAAAGCGTCGTTGTCGGCATAACGGATAGCGCGTCCGATACTTCCGCCCGCGATTTTCGCCAACCCCTGCACCTCGCTTTCGCCGAGTTCGGGTTTATAGCGCCGAAGCAGGCTCGCCACCTGCGTTGTCTGGAGCGGATTAAGCGAAAGTCTTGCACAACGCGAACGGATAGTCGGCAACAAGCGTCCTGGATTATGCGAAACAAGCAGCAAAATGCTCTTATGCGGCGGCTCTTCCAGAATTTTCAACAACGCATTGGCGCTGGACGGATTAAGGTCATCGGCGCTGTCCACCAGCACCACCCGCCAGCTGTCATTAAATGATTTCTTCAGCAAAAACTCCACCACGCCGCGCACGTCTTCAACCTTAATCACCGCCGAACGTTTGAGCCCCTGCTTCATCTCTTCGTCAACCATTTCGCCCTGATTGATGGCTTTGATAAGTTTTTTCTTGTCCGTCTCGGTATAATCGCGCTCCAGCACGCGAAAATCCGGATGCGACTTCTGCGCCACCTGCGCAAATATCGGGCTGTTCATCGGAATATCCAGCGAATTGTAAGTCTTCCCCGCTTCCGCCGCCAACAGAAAGCGCGCGATTTTATACGCCAGCGTTGCCTTTCCGATTCCCTCGTCGCCGGTAATCAGCCAGCCGTGGTGCAGCGCCTGCGCGTTGTAAGCGGAAAGAAAAAGCTGTTCTTCAGCCTCATGTCCGATAAGATACGGATTTTCGTATGGATAAAATGTTTCTTCTGCCATCGCTGCCCTTACCGCCAATAATCCGCCGGCATATAAGATACGTCCGCTTCCGCCGCCGAAACCGTTGCGGTTGTTCCGTCCGGCAATAAAATCTCTTCTTCGCCGCCCTGCATTACGGTTGCCGGCGCCGCATACGCCGCTGCAGCGCCCGTATATGCGGACGGATAAGCGCCGCGGCCATACGCCGCACGCCCATTTTCCGGCGCCAGATACGCCGCCCCGTCTGCCGCCGATTCGCCCTCTGCCGTCGGAACTGCAATTTCCGGACGGTTTTCAATCAGCGCCGCCAGATAAGTCCGAAACTCGGCAAATTTATGCCGTTGCGCATTGGCCACCGCCGCCAGCGAACAGTTATCGCCGCAAAACGCCGGATTAAAGCCGGTATCCGCCCCGCCGACATAAAAACGGCGCGCCTTTTCGGCAAATTCCTTTTCCATCGCCGGGTCGCCGCCGTAATAATCGTTAATAATGCCGTAGCCGATGTTTTCATAGCAGGCATTGACCTTGGCAAACGTTTGCGAAAGATACGCCGCCGCCTCGTAGGTATTGGATTTGTAAAGCATGGCTTGTTCCATCTCCACCGCATCCTGATTATCGTCCAGACAAGCGGAAATCTCATTCCGCCACCTGTCCGCCTCAACATCGCGCGCCGAAACGCCGTTTGCGCCTGCAACTTCGTCCGCCCCGCCTGCCGCCTGCCGCGCACCCGCGCCGGCGTATGGCTGCGCTTCCGGATTATACCATTCGCGCAACGGCTGTCTTGCCGCTTCGCGCTCGCTCTTGCTCGGATAAACATATTCTATGTCTTCCGCTGCATAAGCCGCCGCCTCATTGACGGCTTTATCTTCCTTTGCCTCATCAGTTGCAACAACCGCCGCTTTCGCCTTATCTTCCGCCGGAGCAACCGCCGCCGTATCCGCTTTGCCCTCAACCACGGCCTTGCTCAAATCTTTGAGATTGTTTCCGCTCTCTGCCGCCACGGACGCATTGCCGCCGTCAGCCTTTGCCTTTTCTTCCGCCGCTTTGCCGGCCGCTGTAACCGAAACCGTTTTATCTTCCGCCGAAGCAGCCGCTTTTTCACGCGTCGCCTTCAGCGGCACCGCCTGCACCCGTGTCGCGTCGCGCGCCCCTTTTATCAGCGTCCCGCTGCCGTCTTCCTGTCCCGCAATTACCGGCACCTGCACCGCACGGCGCCCAGCCCTTTCTTCTTTGACAATAGCAAAAATATCCGCAATCAGCGCCTCGTCTTCCGGACGGATAACTTCCGCCGCCTGCGCCGCCGATGCCCAAACCGCCGCCGCGCCGCCCAACAGCGCCGCCGCTCTCATCGTGCCGAACTTCCAACCCGTCTGTCTGCTCCCTGCCTGTTTTGCCATATCCCCGTATCCCGTTCCGTTTTATCTTACCGTTCATTCCCGCCGGGCGCGCCGCCCGCCTCAAAAATCCGCCGTTTTTTTATCATTTTTTAAGGATTTCAGGCGTATGATAAGAAAAAAGTTTGTAATTGTCAAAATTTATTTGCGGCTTTTGCAAAAAACAAACACGTCAATAACTCGCAAACAGTGCTTTACATCAAAACGTTTTGCGGTTATCAACCAAAACAAAGGAAATACGGACGATGACTGTTACACCAAACAAATTAAAACTTCCCCGCGGGCTATGCCTCGGCCTGTCAGCCCTGCTGCTCCTGGCCGGTTGCGCCTCCGAGCCGAAAGAATTCGCCTATAAAAACCTGCCCGAAGAAGTTGCCGCCATCAAAGCCGACGGCGGCGTCTACAAAGTCGGCAAGCCCTACACCGTTTTGGGGCAGAGCTACACCCCGCGCGAAGACTACGATTACGTTGAAACCGGCATGGCCTCGTGGTATGGCGATGATTTTCACAACAAGCGCACCGCCAACGGCGAAATATACGATATGCGCGCCATAACCGCCGCCCACCGCACTTTGCCTTTGCCCTCAATCGTCCGCGTAACCAATCTTGAAAACGGCAAATCAATCATTGCCCGCGTCAATGACCGCGGCCCCTATGTCAAAAACCGCATCATTGACCTTTCCGAAAAGGGCGCCGAACTGCTGGGCTATAAAAACAAAGGCGTTGCCAAAGTAAAGGTGGAGATTTTGGAACGCGAAAGCCGCGCCATCAAAGAAGCAATGCTCTCGCCGGATAATTCGTCCAAAACTTACGGCGACAAGCTTATCCCTTATTCCAACCGCCAGACGGTTCAGGCTTCCGCCGCGCCGGTTCGCTACGAAATCAGCCGGACAAACGGGCGCCAGCCGTTAAAATACACCTCGGAAATCTCGCTTGGCGCCAACACTTCTGCCGCCGTCAACATTCCCTCCGCCCCGGGCGAAGGCCCTTACTTCGTACAGGTCGGCGCTTTTGCCGATTATGACAAAGCCAAACGGATGGCGGCGGATATGAAACGCTTCGGCAATGTTTCAATTTATGAGGCGTATTTGAGCCGTGAAGGCGTATACCGCGTCCGCCTCGGCGCCTATGCCGACCGCGGCGACGCCGTCAAGATTATGGACAGGGTTTTGGATTACGGGCATTCGGACGTAACCATCGTATCGGAAACAAATAACTAGGAGAACGGACATTATGGGGTTAAACAAACTTTGCGCATGGGCGGCGGGAATATCCTGCCTGACGTTGGCCACCGCAGCGGGAGCCTTTGAAACCAAAGCCAGAAACGCTATTCTGCTGGACTATGAAACCGGCGCCTACATCTTCACCAAGAATCATCAGGAAATGATAGCCCCGGCCTCAATGAGCAAATTGATGACCGTTTATGTCCTGTTAAGCAAAATCAAGGAAGGCGACGTCTCGCTTGAAGATACGTTCACCGTCAGCGAAAACGCCTGGCGCAAGGGCGGCGCGGCATCCGGCGGCTCAACAATGTTTTTGAAAATCGGGCAGGAAGTCAAAGTTGAAGACCTTTTGAAAGGCATATTGATTCAATCCGGCAATGATGCCTGCATTGTTGTCGCCGAAAATCTCGCCGGCTCGGAAACCGAATTTGCCGCGATGATGAACGACACCGCCGAACGGATTGGCTTAAAGCACGCGCATTTTGAAAACGCGACCGGCCTCCCCCACCCCGAACATAAAATCTCGGTGGAGGACTTAGGTTTGCTTGCCCGCCGTATCATTAAGGAATTCCCCGACTTTTACCATCTGTTTTCCGAAAAGGAATTTACCTTTAACGGCATCCGTCAGGGCAACCGCAACCCGTTGCTCTACAGCCTGAAAGGCGCCGACGGCTTAAAAACCGGCCACACTTCCGAAGCGGGCTTTTGCCTGACCGGCTCGGCGGTACGTAACGGCCGCCGCCTGATTGAAGTCATGGCGGGGCTGGAAAGCGCCAAACAGCGCTCGGAAGAAACCGAAAGCCTGATGACCTGGGGTTTTGCCAACTTTGACAACTACAAATTCTTTAACCAAAATCAGATAATGGCGGAAATCCCCGTCTGGTACGGCACGGCCGAAAGCGTTTCCGCCGTCATCCCCGAAGAGATTGTCAAGACCGTAAAGAAAAGCACCAAACACAAATACGGCGCCAAAATCATCTACGACCAGCCGTTAAAAGCGCCGGTATTGCAGGGCGATAAAGTCGGCGAACTGTTTATCACCTACGGCGATAAGACCGTTGATAAAATCCCGCTCGTCGCCAAAGACGGCGTTGCCAAAATCGGGCCATTCAGCCGTTTTCTCGCCAACCTGAAATACTTTGTTTTCGGGAGCGAATAAACCATGCCGGTAAATAAATTCCCCGGGCGGTTCATCACCTTTGAAGGCGGCGAAGGCGGCGGCAAATCGGTTCAGCTGGCGCGTTTCGCCGAATATCTGCGCGCCCGGGGGCAGGATGTCGTAACCACCCGCGAACCGGGCGGCACCCCGGTCGGCAAAGAAATCCGCCGTCTGCTCGTTGAGGGCGACAAGGACAAGTTTGACGAAGTGGCGGAAACGCTGTTGTTCTACGCCGACCGCCGCATCAACCTCTCCAAAATTGTTTTCCCGGCGCTTAAAGCGGGCAAATGCGTCCTCTCCGACCGTTTCAACGATTCAACCATCGCCTACCAATATTACGGATCCGCCAAATTTGCCGACACCTCGGTTATGGACGGGCTTTATAAAATTGTCGCCGGCGATTTCAAACCGGATCTGACTTTCTTATTGGATATTGACCCGCGCCTCGGATTGGCAAGAAGTTTTCGCAAAGCCGAAACGATGGACATTAAAGAACTGCGCTTTGAAAATGTGGATATATCCTTTCACGAACGCCTGCGCCGCGGCTATCTGGAATTGGCCGCCGCCGCACCGGAACGCTTTGTCATCATAGACGCCTCAAAATCCATGGATGAAGTTGCCGCCGCCGTCATCAACGCATACGAACGGCGTGCAGCGACCCTGCGCCGCTAAAAAAATCCGCCGGCTTAATTATCATAAACATAATTTTCCGCCGCCTGCCGCAACATCTCGTCGCACGGTGTTTTTCCGTTCTCGTTAAAATCTTTGATATTTGCCGAAAAATCTATCCGTTGCCCTTTCGGTGTCAGGCAATAGCCGCTGATTGCCACCCCGTCGGCGTATGTAACGCGCACTGCCGGGCTACCGTCGGGATAATAGCGCTTCAAAAAGCCCTGTCGCTTGCCCGCCGCGTATTCTTCTTCCTGCCGGAGTGTCCCGTCGCGATAATAAAACCGCCGCACACCGTCGCGCACACCATTATCATAAAAAGTTTCCTCGCTGATTTTGCCGTTATTATAATAACGCGTCGCCACGCCCGCAATTTTGCCGTCGCGATATTCCGCCGCATAGCGCAGTTCGCCGTCGGGATAATAGGCGCGATATTTGCCCTGCCGCCGCCCGTTGGCGTATGTCGCTTTAATCTTCGTCGCCCCCTCAGGGTAATAGAACCGGAGCTCGCCCGTCAACGGCCTGTCTGTCGCCGCTTCAAAACACGTTTCTCCGATGTTTTCGCAACGCACTTCATTCTGCACAAAAAAATCGCGCTTTGCCGTCGCTGTTTCCGCCGCTAATAGCGCCGCTACAACCACCGCCATCTGCATTTTCATCTGCCGCTCTCCGTTGCCGGTTAAACTTGACGCTAATATAGCACTTTGTCGCCAAATGTCAAACCAAACCTGCGCTTTCTTTTAACGCACATAAGAATAAAAATCGTCCGCGGCATCATCCGCTGTTTCCGCCGTTGCCTTTTCTTCCTGTTCTGCCGCCATCTCTTCCATAAAATCTATCACATCAAAAATGCTTTGCAACTGCCCGCACACGGTATCAACCTGCGCCAACGCCGTAGCAAAAGACGTATCCTTTACAAAATCAAACCAATCGCTTTCCAACCATATAGCCATATACATTTTATCATCAGCAAAACACATATCCGTGCTGTTCTTAAGCAAAGTAAAATGTTCACCGTCTTTAGGCATCTTGGCAAACAAGCGTTTAACTGCCATCAATTTTTCCATAAACGGCGGCGTTAAAAGATACCGAGCCTCTATTTGGTCATCCGCCCGTACCGTCCAATAGCCGTCAAAAGCCGAATGTTCCAGATTAACCGCCTGCGCCGGCAGTTTTACCCGGCCGTAAAGTGGCGAGAACTTTGACAACATCATCACCCGACCGTTAATTTTTTTTGTTCGCGTATAAGAAATAAGCAACACACTCCGTCCGTCAAAATTTTTACCGAACGTTTTAACCGCCTGAATGACGTTTTCACCCAAAATAGAGCTGTTACGGTCTTTCTTTCCTGAATATTTAAGTTGCACTTCAACCGCCTCCATACGGTTGCCCCCATAATTACCGCAGAAAGCATCGTCCGCCACCACCGACACAAACAACGGAAACAGTTTGGAATCCGCAGCAATTTTATTATAAACATCCATCCTCGCCCGTTCATCAACAACATAGTTAAAATCTCCGTAAGCACTCAAAATATTTTCCATAAAAAGCCTGGAAATATTTTTAATTTCCCAGCGAGCATCTTTAAATTCCGGCGACCGCTGATAGAGCATTGCCGGCAAAGACAGCAAAAACCCGCCAATCGCGGCAAATCCGAGACCGACATAAAGCAACAAATCACGCCCTTCTTCATAATGCGCCACAATCTTATCATAACAAAAGAACAGTGCTATACCCAACAACGCCATCAACGGAATAAACACCAGCCCCTGCACCAACTTATATTTTTTGCGCAACTCTTCCAACCGCTCCAGCACCGGAACCAACTGATATTCATAATACACCCGGAATTTCTCCCGCATATTTTCAATCAATTCATTATTCGCCATCTTATTCTTCTCCCGTCTTGCTGTATCTTTGCCCCAGCAACAAATCTACCGCCGAGAACACGCTGTAAAACTGCGCCACCACTTCCTGCACTTTATGATACGCCAACGCCGGCGTAAACAAAGATGTCGTTTCAAACATATCCTTGTTCGTTCGCACCGCAATCAACACCTGATTGTCAAAAAAACTGAACTCTATGCTTTTACCATAAAAACGCCGTTTAATTTCCAGCATTCGTTCCATCAACGCCGGTGTTAGAATATATCGCGCCTCCACCTGATCGGTGGCATAAACTTCCCATTCCTTTTCAAACACCGGGTCTTCCAGCTTAATATTTTGCAATGCTTTCCCGTCTGCACCTTTGTTTTGCGCCATCATTCCGGCAATTGCACTTCCAATCTCCAACGCCAAATTTCCCTTATTGCTGGACAAAGCCATAGGCAACCCTATTGCGGCACCAGCCAGAGACGCTGAGTTTACCCCCCCTAATCCACTGCGAACAATAGTCTTTCCGGCAAATTTCCTATTAAACTCAAACAGAATTATGATACCTCTGAACACCGGCATATAATACATATTATTGTGCATCCACTGTTCTTGCAACAAACATTGTTCGGAAATTGTAACCTCCGTTCCCCTGTATATTCCGCGATAGTCGTCATCAGTGCGCTGAAGATCAATTCGTGGAAACAAACCGCACGCCTCTACCGACTTGAGCGAAAGATAAGTACCGATTTTGTCAGAATAACCGAAATCTCCCCAAAATTTAAGGATTTTATCCATCACCGTCTTTTTTGCCTCTTTCTTATATGCCGACAACGGACGAACTATCCAAATTCCTAAAAGGCAGAGCATTAAAATAATAATCATAACAACGGCCGGCTCGCTAAAAACTTCCTCTGCGCTTTTCTCGCCGGAAAGAAGAACTGTAAACATAATCACATACCAACCGACAACCAGCATACACCTTATCCAAAACTTCCGCAAATACTTTTTCCGCACCGGCTCCAATTCAGCAAATTTTCCTTGCAGGTTTGCCGCGTAATACACCCGGAATTTCTCCCGCATATTTTCAATCAATTCATTATTCGCCATCTTATTCTTCTCCCGTCTTGCTGT
>CALXYD010000038.1 GCA_944392865.1 uncultured Alphaproteobacteria bacterium | reverse complement strand
CAAGCTTGCCCCACTTGAGAAACTCCAACAAAACCGCTCGGTTTTTCGGCTTTAACAGAGCTTCTTCTGTTTTCGGAGATTTAGCACTGCGAAAATACGCCTCAATCTCTTTAGGACGCTCAATATGTAAGACAATCAGCCGCAGCTCATTCGCTACCTCTTTGAACCTGCCCCACTTGAGAAATTCAAGCAAAACACCCCTGTTCATCGGTTCTAACAGAGCCTCTTCCGTTTCCGGAAACAACCCTTCGTTTCGGTAACAAGCTTCAAGTTTCTCCATATTGCCCTGGCGAATCCAGTAAAGCTGTTTCGCCGGTTTGCTCATAAAAAATTCTAACATAAGTTAAGGTTTTTAAGGGTTAGACAATACGTTTCCACTCTCAAAGCTACAACACACCGCGCCGGATATCTCCGACCACGTTGCACAATCTTCGTGTTTGCATTCATAATACATTTATTTTAATTGCTTAACATAGTAATAACTTTTTACCCCTTGCCTATCATCTTTTTTCTATTTTGTCAAGAAAATTCGCAAAAAGAAAGGAAGCTAATTTGCCTCCTTTCACTTCTTCCGTGCTTTTCAGTTACCACAGCGGAACACATATTTTCGTATGTGCGAGTTATAAGGGAATAGAAATGAGTACCCTCAAGCCTCCTAATTCACTATCGGTTAATTCAATTTTCCCACCATGTGATGTGATAATATCACGAGCGATTGACAAGCCAAGTCCGACTCCGCCGGTTTCTTTGTTTCGCGATTCATCTAAGCGATAGAATGCCTTGAAAACATCTTCCCGCTTATCCGCAGGTATTCCCGGTCCATCATCATCAACGGTAATTTCCAGCTTATTGTTATTGCTTTCCAAGGCAACAGCAATATTTTTGCCATAATTAAACGCATTGGCGATAATATTGGTTATAGCGCGTTTTAGCGCTTGTTCCCGTCCCTGAATAGCACTGACCTGGTCATTTGTTGAATAACGAATCATTGCCTTGGTGTTGCGGAATTTGTTAATGATACTCAAAATAAGCTCATTCATATCAATAAACGTATTCTTTTCACCACCCTCGCCAGAAACAAAAGCCAAATATCCGTCAAGCATTTTTTCCATTTCGCCAATGTCTTCTATAAACTCTTTATTATCCGGATTATCCGGCAGCATGGCTAATTGCAATTTCATTCTGGTCAACGGTGTGCGTAAATCATGCGAAACGCCAGCAAGCATTTGCGTCCGCTCGGAAATTTGCTTTTGAATACGCTCTTTCATTTTAATAAATGCCAACCCGGCCTTACGAACCTCTGATGAACCATACGGCTTAAACGGCGTATTTATCCCTTTGCCGAAATCTTCCGCCACTTGCGCCAACGTGGCAATTGAGCGAACCTGTATCCGCAAAAACAGTGCCGCCACAATAAACAGCAACAATGATGTTCCTATCATCCACGCAACGAATCCGAAAATTGAAGTGCTGAATATGTTTTTTGTAGAAGCGGTAAAGCGATACAAACCGACCGACGTTTCCACCAAGATAATGACATCATCCTTGTCATTTGCAAGATATACCGATGTAATGGCATTCGGGAATTTGTCGTGCAAAGATTTTTCCAAAAAACCGGTTACGATTTTATAATCTTTGCCATAATGCGTATTGGCTTTCACGGCAAGCTGTTCGTCGCCGGTAAACAGCTCCATTTTTATACCGTAATTTTCCTGATAAAGTTTTTGAACTTCCGCTAAAAGGTTTTGGTTTTGCGAAGTCGTTTCTATGGCTACGGCTATATTATTTGATAGGTTGTCAGACAAACGGCGGCCGACCTTTTCCCAGTTTCCGTTAATAAATGCAAAAACCGATACCACCTGCACTAAAATCAGGGGTATAAAAATTAAAAGCATTGTTCTGAAAAACAGTGTATTCGGAAATATTTTAAGTTTTATATACTGCAAAACCCTGTCTATTTTATCCGGGAATTTTATGTGCATTATTACTCTCCTTTATTCTGAAATTAACATATATCCTTTACCGCGCACCGTTTGCAGATAGCGGGGATTTTTGGTATCCATTTCAATTTTTTTCCGTAATCTGGTAATTTGAACATCTACTGTCCGCAAATTTCCGTCAACGCCCAAGACTTTTGCCAATTCTTCCCTGGTGTGAACCTTGCCCGGCTCTTCTCCCAAAATATTTAATAATGTCCTTTCCACCGGCGTGATATGAATTATCTTGTCTTCTTTGTTCTTTAATTCGCCGGTTTCGGGGTTGTAGCTTATGTCATGAAAGATTAAACGCTTTTTAGTTTCTTTTTCTCCGGTATATCTTTTTAATATGTTATTGATACGCAACACGAGTTCTTTGGGCTCAAATGGTTTGGGGACATAGTCATCGGCACCTGTTTCCAGACCGACAATCCTGTCCGCGGCCTCTCCCATTGCCGTTAATAATATAACCGGCACCGTATTGCCTTCCTGTCTGATTTTTTGTAAAAACTCTATACCGCTAACGTGAGGCATCATAATATCGGCTATCAATATATCAAATTGATATATTTTTAAAAAGTTTTCAGCTTCTGCCGCGTCTTTGGCGGCAGAAACCAAAAAGTTTTGCTCTCTTAAATATCTTTGTAGCAGACTCCGCAAACGCGTGTCATCATCAATGACCAAGATGTGTTTTTGAGCAACCGACATTATGCATCCTTATTTCTTCTTTGAAGATGACTTATTTGACGTTTTCTTTATCGGTGCAGACTTTTTTGCAGGTTTCGGCTTAGAAGCAGATTTTGCCGGTGTTGTATTTTTTGCAGCAGGCGCTGCTGTTTCCTTATGCGGCTTTTCAGCTTTTTTTTCAGTTTTGTGCTCTTCTTTGACATAGATGAAGCTTTTTTCAAAATACTGATAGCCTGTCCAAAATGTCAAACCTCCGGCAATCCACAAAAGCAGTTCGCCAACTTCGCCCCAAATCCACCAGCCTTTGAAGAATATCATTGCCAGCGCGGTCATCTGGAAACCTGTTTTCCATTTTGCCAAACGGGTTACCGGCAGACCAACATTTACCTCGCGCAGAAACTCACGCAAACCGGAAACAAGCAGCTCACGGCAAAGAATAATGAACACGGGAATGTAGCTAATTTCGTGTATCATACCCGGTTTGGCCAGAATAACAACCAATGCCGAGGCAACCAGTAATTTATCCGCTATCGGATCCAACAGGCGGCCGAAAGAGGAAACCTGCCCGCGCGAACGAGCCAGTTTGCCGTCATAATAGTCTGTTACAGAGGCGGCAATAAATAAAATTCCGGCAATATAATTAAAAAAATTGTGCTTAAAGAATACAGACAAGAAAATAAGCGGTATCACTGCTATTCTTGAAAGTGTAAGTATATTTGGCAAATTGTACACGACACATTCCTTTCCAATAATTGATGTTCAAAAGCTTTTGTTTTTACTATATATGCTTTTTTTATTTATGGAAGTAATTATATATGTTTTCAGCCGTTTTTTTATTGATTCCGGCAACTTTGGCAATATCTTCTATTGAAGCGTCTTTTACAGCCTCCACCGAACCAAAATGGTTTAAGATATCCCGTTTGCGTTTTGCCCCTATTCCCTCAATCTCATCCAAACTTGATTTAGTCATTGATTTAGCGCGGCGCTTGCGGTGTGTTCCGATAGCAAAACGGTGTGCTTCATCCCGCAATGTCTGCAAATAAAATGCTATGGACGAACGATACGGCAGAGCAAAGCTCTCTTTGCCAAGCTGGTGATAAAATTCTTTGCCGGCATTACGATCTACGCCTTTTGAAATAGCAATAATCGCTATATCTTTTAAATCATAACCTTTTAGGCTCTCGTGCACTGCGTGCAGTTGTCCAAGCCCGCCGTCCAGCAAGATGACATCCGGCTTATTCTCTGGCGACATCCGGTCAAAACGGCGTTTCAGCACCTCTTTCATCATGGCAAAGTCATCATTGGTAATTGATTGGTCTTTGATGTTAAATTTGCGATATGACTTTTTATCAAATCCCTCGGGCGTTGCAACCACCATAGCTCCAACGGCATACGTTCCCTGATTATGCGAATTATCATATATTTCTATGCGGTTCGGCAAACACGGCAAATCAAAATATTTTTGCATCTCAAGCAAATTCTCTTTAATGCTCCGACTTTCCGACAAACGTCTATCCAATGCAGCCTCGGCATTTTTTTTGGCATTTTCAATTAATTTGTATTTGTCGCCTTTACTAAACGTTTTTATCTTTGCCCCCAGTGCATCTTCCAGCAAATCGGCATTTTCCAAATTTTCGGAAACAAAAATTTCCTTCGGCGCCAGATGATTGGTGTAAAAAGTGCTCAAAAAAGCTTCTAATACTTCCGATGCGGAGGCTTCTTCCTTCCTTTTTACAAAATATGGTGCGTTGCCGCAATTTTGACCACCGCGAATGAAAAATATTTCCAAACAAAACCAATCTTCTTTTAGAGCCACGCCGATAATATCTACCGATTTTAAACCCGAATATTCCAAATTGGCGTGTGTCTGTATTCCGGTCAGAGCTTTTATTCTGTCCCGCAAAATAATCGCCTGTTCAAAATTTTGCTCTTCGCTGGCTATTTGCATTTGCTGAGACAGTTTTTCCTGAATGGAAGTATTCTTTCCTTCTAAAAAATCAACCACTTCTTTAACCAGTTGACTGTAATCTTCTTGGCTGATTTTACCAACACAAGGCCCGCTGCATCTTTTTATCTGATACAACAGACACGGACGTTCACGATTGCGAAAAACATTATCACGGCAACTGCGCAGCAAAAACACTTTTTGGATTATATCCATTACTTCATTTACGGCGGTTGCACTGGCATAAGGCCCAAAATATCGGCAATTACTTTTGCGAACGCCGCGAAACTTGCGCAACGCCGGAAATTCATCACGCAAATTCAGCATTAAGTGTGGATAAGACTTATCATCCTTTAACAATATATTATATTTTGGATGCAGTTTTTTTATCAGTTCATTTTCAACTATCAGCGCCCGATTTTCATTTTCAACAATGATGAATTCCATTCGGCGGACTTCGGCCACCATACGTTGCAATCTGGCGGTTAATTGCTCTATGCGCGTGTAGGCGACAATCCTCTTTTTTATATTTTTTGCTTTACCGACATAAAGGACTTCGTCTTTTTCATTCAACATTCTATATACGCCGGGCGTTTCCGGAGCTATTTTAACGTTTTGCCGAAGAACTTTCAACCCTAGCTTTATATCAAACATGGTTAATCTATATACTCCCAGCTTTTTCCGTTATACCGGCATTTGTGTTTTTGATATTGCGGCTTTAAGATGAAAATATCGCCTAATCCGCTGTATTCATAATAGGTATTCAGAAGGTATGGGTCAAGATGGTGCGCCGGAATTTTGGTGCCGCGCTGTTCCCAGTAGGTATCCCAGTAAATGCCTGCCGAAACTATTTTCGGCTTTCTTGCCCGTATCAGTTCATTTAAATTATCCCTCTTTCTTATTCCGATTTTTTCGCCCAAAACGTCTATCTGTCCTAATAAAACCCAATAGTATCCGGCGTCTTTGGCTTTTAAGTTATATACGGCGTAATATCCGTTTATGGCTTCATCACACGGGGTTAGATGATAAAAAGCATATTCATGTCCGGCTTGATGATTGCGTGCAGGAAGTTCCTTTACATACGTTTCATTATAATTGTATGCGCAGGCTGTTGCGAGATAGACTGCACCTAATATCACCCATAATTTATCGGCTTTCGGAAATTTATCAAGCAACATAACCGTCAACATTATTCCCTGTATCAGCCAAAAAATGCTGTAATGCAGAAACGCCGAAAAATAAAACATCCGCAATAGCGTTTCTTCAACAAAAATCAAGCTGAATGCTTTTTCCATCATATTTCCTTTAAGCAGGAAATATACCGAGGCAATCCCTCCTAACGGAATAAAAATATAAAATTCAAAATATTCACGCGGCGGAAAAGTTATGCGGTTTTTATAAAATATATCCGGAATATGAGTGTTAAACGGGAAGTTTGCCTGCCAATACAGGTGGAGAATATTGTTATAGTATAAATATGCAGCATACGCGGCTAACAAAAGCAGCGGCAACATGCTTGCCCACAGCATATCTTTTATCTTTATTTTTCTCGTACCCAGGGCATATACTACCAGCCCTGCCGGGACAATAAGGTTTAACAGGACTTTTTGAGTAAACATAAAAGCGGCAAAAAAATTTAAATACGCTGTTACAAGCATCCATATTTGCTGCTTTTCCAAATATTTAAATAAGAACAACATCCCGGCAAAAAAGCAAACATACATAAATGTATCCGGACGGAAATTTAAGGCCCAAAGTATAGAATAAGAGGAAACAATACAGGCGACAAGCCAAATTGATGAGATTTTATGGTTACCGTTTTGCACTAAAAGGGCGCCCATGCAATAAGCCATCAGCCAGACAGCAAGCACGCTTACCAGATTAAATATGGAAAATATTTCAATATGATTGATAAGCAGAGCGACAAACGGAGCGGATATATACCATAACAACGGATTATGGTGCTGGAAAAAATCTTTATACGGCACATATCCCTGCCATATCAGCCAAGAGCTATGCAAATGTTCAACATTATCTCCGTTGGCCTTAACAACGAATCCATAGACATAGCAGCTCCAAGCGACAATAAGAAAGATAAGCCATTGCAAAGATTTTTTTAAAATATCAATTTTCATAGAGCCATTCCCGTTTTTCCGTGTCATAATGACAATTTTTTCCGTGATATTCGTATTTTAAGATATATATATTCTGAAACGGCGACGGCAGATAATATTTTTTTATCAACTCTGGCGAAATCTGCTGAACCGGCACGGATATTCCGCGATTTAAGTAGTAATTGTTCCAATAAACACCGCTGTTTATCAATTTCGGTTTATATAGCTCAACCAATCGGTTTAAATTCGGTTTTGGAGCGATATTCATTGCTTCTCCGGCAACATCTATATGCCCCAATAGTGCCCAGTAGTAATGCGGGTCTTTGCTCATTATGGACTGATTACCGAGAAAACTGCTGATAACATAATCGCAGGGGGTTACGTTATTCGCAAGATAGCGGGCAAAACTTCTGTCTGTTGTCCGGGCGGATAAATAACGAGTTTCCGATATGCCGGCATACCCAGCTGCAACAAGCAACATCACCCAAACCGCAATAGAATATTTTTGCGTCAGTTTTTCTATTAAAACACTGTTCAAGCATACGGCAAAAATCATAAACGGCAGCATATAATACGGCGCTATGGAAAAATAAAAACAGCGTTGCATGAGCTCCAGGACAAACAAAACAGATAAAACCTTAAAGCAGGTATTTCCTTTTCGCCAGAAGCATGTTATGCTTATAATTGCCAAAGAGGCAGCGAGGATGAACACCTGCCAATCAATCACATCTATTCTTTTATCGCCGTAGTAGGCTTGCATTCCAGCATTAAATATATAATTTGTCTGCCAGTAGCGGTATAATATGCCTTCGCTATATAGCCATGCTATAAATGCCACAGTCCCTACTATCGGAAGCAATAAGGCATAGGCGATATCTGCCGGCAGTACCCGCATTTTCCAAAGAATACCAAGGCTAATTATACCCATAGGCAACAAAACCGTTAATATTTTTTGCGTAAACATAGCTGCAACAAAGAATGCGGCAAATGCAATCACCAGCGCATACAGGCGCGGATTTTTCCAATATGAAAACAAAAAATATAACCCCATAGCAAAGAACAAGGCCATAAATGTATCCGGGTTAAAATTGAAGCAATATATGTAGTAATACGGTGGGCATAACAGCAATAAGCTCAAAAGCGACGCGTAGCGAGAAGCAAAAAAGCCGGTACAAATTTTGTAAACAACAAAAAACGTCAATCCGCCGACCACTATTGCCACAGCGTGCGCCGCATCCAATAACACCAAAGGATTGCTGAAAAATTTGATTAACGGTGCAAACAAATACCACAACAACGGGTTATGGTGCTGAAAAAAATCCCGATACGGAATTTTTCCATACGCCACAAGCCAAGCGGAATGTATGTGTTCAACATTGTCGCCGTTGCCGGTTTCCGTGAAAAAAATTGTCCATACGGCAAAACCTACGGCATACAGCAATAAACCCCATATTGCCACTTTGGCAAACAGTCGGGAAATGTGATTTTCTTCTTTTGCCTGCATTATCCAAACCTTTATTGAGTTTATACCAATCCTACCCGATTTAAGGTTAAAAAGTTTCTAACACCCGTTTCTTTTATCCTTGCTGTTGCAATATGATTTTATCGGGCATTTTTCACATTCCGGGTGTTGCGCTTTGCAAATATAGCGCCCAAACAGCACAAGCCAATGATTGGCATTCAGAACATATTTTTCCGGCAAAACCTTCAGCAAGTCCTCTTCTACGGCTAACGGCGTTTTGCCCTGGCTAAAATTCAGCCGGTGCGATATACGCATAACGTGCGTATCTACGGCAAGCGCGGGCTTTTTATACCATACATTTAAAACAACATTAGCTGTTTTTCTGCCGACGCCGGCCAAAGTTATTAACTCCTCGCGCGTGGCCGGAACATTACCGCCAAATCTTGCCAATAAATCAACACTCATTGCAATAATGTTTTTTGCTTTATTGTTAAAAAGCCCGATGGTTCGGATATAGGAAATCAGTTTTTCTTCACCCAATTCCACCATTTTCTGCGGGGTATCCGCTACTTCGAACAACGTTTCTGTTGCTTTATTCACACCTTTATCGGTTGTTTGCGCCGACAGAATAACCGCAACCAGTAATGTATAGGCGTTGGTATAGTTTAACTCGCACCGGGGATTGGGGTCGTCCCGATTGAAAATCTCCATAATTTCCAAGATTTCTGATTTCTTGCGCATTGTTCCTCTTCAGGCTGTTACTCAATCAGGCTTTTACGCCACCGGCTCCGGCAGCTTTGGGCGCATCGGCATCCAGCGGCCAACGCGGGCGCGGCTTAAAGTCCAACGGACTGGTGTATCCTTTGCGAAAACGCTCCAGTCCAGCCCATGCTATCATTACGCCGTTATCCGTGCAAAAACGAATCGGCGGGGCAGCAAATTCCAAACCGTTATCATCGGCTATCTTTTGCAATTTTGACCTTAAATACATATTAGAAGCGACGCCACCGGATACAACCAAATTTTTCCCTTTCGGATATTTTTCTTTAAAATATCCTACGGCACGGGTCAACTTCCGACACAGACATTCGGTTGCCGTATATTGGAAACAGGCGCAAATGTCGGCAATATCGTGCTTAGGAATATCCGCGTGAGCAATATCGCCGTCTACGGCATATGTTTCAACGATTTTTCGCACGGCTGTTTTCAGCCCCGAAAACGATAAATTACAATCAGGTACACCTATTAACGGGCGCGGCAGGGTAAAACGTGTTTCATCGCCGACAGCAGCCAGTTTTTCCACCGCCGGCCCGCCCGGATAACCCAGACCCAACATTTTCGCCACTTTATCAAAAGCTTCGCCGACCGCATCATCTATTGTTGTTCCCAGGCGCTCATATTGTCCGACATCTTTAACAACTAATATCTGGCAATGCCCTCCCGATACCAAAAGCAACAAATACGGAAAAGTTACATCATTGCTGATACGGGCGGCCAAAGCGTGCCCCTCCAGATGATTAACAGCCACAAACGGCTTATCTAAGGAAACCGCTAACGCTTTGGCGGTCATTACGCCGACAACGACTCCGCCGATCAAACCAGGCCCCGAAGCAGCAGCTATGGCGTCTACATCTTTTAGCGATAGCGTTGTGCAGCTGAAACATTGCTCCAAAATATCGTCAATGTGTTCCAAATGCGAACGGGCGGCTATTTCCGGCACAACCCCGCCAAAAGCTTTATGTTCTTCCTGCGAAAGCAACGCCTCGCCTAAAATTTCCTTTTTATCATTTACCAGCGCGGCGGCCGTTTCATCGCAACTGCTCTCTATTCCTAAAACTATCATCTTTTCTTATCCAAAAATATTGAAGTTTATATTTTTATTTTATAGACTATATTTTAAATATTGCAATCAACTATTGTCGGGAGCCTTAAAAATGTCTGAAAAATCCGAGAAAACAGTTCAAAAATACGCAAAGAAACGTCCTTCTAAAGCGTTATTGCTGACTTCTGTTGCCTTAAGCATTGCAGTTTTGGAGGCTTTGGCAATAGGCGGCGCCGTGTTAATTACAGAATCGAGAAACAAAGGACAAACTTTGCAACTTGACCAGCTGACAAGCCAGATTTCCCGCCAACAAGAAGAGATACGGAATTTGCAACTTTTGCCCAATGCCATTCGCAATAACGCGCAAAAGATTGCCGAGAACGCCGGAAACCTGCAGTTGTATGCGGAAAACTTTAATAATCTGAAAAACGAGGTAGGCAACCGAAAAGTTGATATTTTATACCAGCAGCTCGCCCAGGTATCTCAGCGGACGGAAGCGCTTGAAGAGGCCAAAAGCGTCGAATCGCTTATTTTAAGCGCAGCATTGCTGATTAAAGAAAATGCCCTTTATCAACGCGACTTCAGCCAAGAGGCTGATGTTCTTGTTCAATTAAGCAACGGGCAAGAAAACATTCTCTCTTCCGTGCAAACGATTCAAGCGCTAAAAAAACAGTATATTGCCTCTGATGAGCAGCTTATTGAGCAGTTCAATACCATTGCAAAAAATTTTAGTTTTGCAAATACTTCACCAAATAATGCCGGCAAAGAGGAAAGTGCCATCTCCAAAAGCATTTCCTTGATTAAAGATACTGTTTCGGGATTAAATTTTGATAAAATCGTCGTGGTTAAAAAGCAAAACCGCACTGCCGCCCAGGAACAGCTTATTGCGCAACTGGCAACCTTAGTCAATCAGCATAATTTTACCGGAGCACTTGACTTTATCCGTTCACATCAAGATTTTTCTCTTCTTGAAACGCAAGATTTAAGTAAATGGCAAGCAGATGTGGAGCGCAGAATTTCTTTTGACAGCGCGATATCTCAAATTATTTCCGCCGAGTTGTCATCTATCCGGCAAAGCCTGATAAATTCTCAAACTCCGGCTGAACCGTAATTTGTGTTATACCGGTAATTTTCTCCGTGTTGATAACGCTTTTCTTAAGTTGACGCCCGCTTAAAATAAGGTTAGTCATTGCTATTATTTATATTGTTTTGCGGAGAACTTTAAGATGGAATATGATGATTTGAAACAATCCTGGACACGGAAATATGACATTGTACCGGCGCAATTGCAGAAATTAAAAGAGATTCCGGCAGCGGCAACGGCTTTTAATACCAATATTGATGCCATTGTAAAAATAAAAGGCGAAACATTAAAAGATCTGATTTTAGCCAATGGGTTAAGTGCTGATGATTTGCAAAACATCCATCTTTCCGGTTTTAAAACTGCAACGGATACGCTTATCGGAATAGTTAAATGTTTTAGCCGCGGTATTGCCGAAGAGTGGATTACCGATGATTTATCCATTTATAAATGGATTGAAGAGAATCTTGGTTATGAACGACTGCAAATGGGCGGACAAGGCGGTATTATCGCAAATGTTTTGGCTCTCCTCGGCGTTAATCAGGTTGTAGCACACGCTAATTCGTTACCCAAATTGCAGGCTGAGCAATTTTTGGATTTGGATAATTTAATCGGGATTGATGAAAACGGGAAACCGCAAAAAGCGACGGCTATCGCGCGTCCGCTTGATATTCCCCTTATTCATTGGATTATTGAATTTGACAAGGGGGACAGTTTCTCCATCGGCGGTGTGACTTTTACTTGTCCGAAATCCAACCGTTTTATTGCGACTTATGACCCTTTGAACATGAAATTAGTTATGAATCCGGGGTTTGTAAATTATCTTAACTCACACTCTATCCCTTATCTGCTTTTATCCGGTTTTCACCCGTTACAAGAAAAAAACAACGGGGTGCAGTTAATTAAAGACGCCGTGCCTGTTTTACAACGTTGGCAACAACAGAATCCGCAGATGATTATTCACCTAGAGATTGCCTCAACACAAGATGAAGTTATACGCAAAGCGATTGTAGATAATGTTGTTCCCTGTGTGCAGTCCGTCGGATTAAATGAACGGGAAACGATTGACCTTTTGAATATTCTCGGAAAAGAAGAGCTGGCGCAACGGATTGAAAATGATACTTGCAGTAATCTCTTATTTGAAGCGATTTTATTCCTAAAAGAAAAATTAAAGGTTAAGCGTATTCAGTTGCATATGTTTGGCTTGTATATGACAATTTTAGATGATGATTGCCGTATTTCTCCGGAGCAGACGCTAAACGGGATGATGACGGCTTCGGTTGTTTCTTCAAGCAAAGCATATAACGGTGAACTTGCGCACTATGAAGATGTAACGAAAGCTTTGGGTATTCCGGTATCTGACCAGGGATTGAAAGAACTGTCTTCTTTGTCCAGAGCCGTAAATAATGAAGATTTATTAGATTGTGGCATGTGCCGTATAGGTAATTATTGGCTGTGTGCTATACCGACAATCATTGTAGAACGCCCGAAAACCCTAGTCGGAATGGGAGATACAATTTCATCGGTTTCATTATTGGCGGCGCGATAAAATAAGTAGAAATAATTAACTTTGTAGATATAAAGTTGTTGTGCTGATTTTTATATATCTGTGATTGTATTTTGTTAAATTCTCTCAAGGGAAGATTTTTCCTGCCTTTGCGAGAGAAAATACGGGCTAACCATTTGATTCTATTAGTGAGTCGTATAATAGCTCTTATGGATATA
>CALXYD010000037.1 GCA_944392865.1 uncultured Alphaproteobacteria bacterium | reverse complement strand
CCGGCAGATTACCGCACAATTCTTAAAGAACTCTCAACGGATGTTGTTTGCTATCGGAGTCTGAATTCTCCCTGCATTGAAGGTTGCACGGAGGACTTATTGGAAAAACTTGCAACGGATATTGAGAACAGCACGGACTTTTTTTCTGAAACACAAGATGATTTAACTAATTTAATTTTTGGCGATGCCAAACGTTTTACTTTTGACAGCACCGGCAGAATTATGCTGACGGAGAAGTTGCTGAAACATGCTCAAATTACCGACACAGCCGTTTTTGTCGGCAAAGGGCGCAAATTCCAGATTTGGAGCGCGGAAAATTGGGCGAAGGAAGAAGCGCGCATTCGGGAAAAAGTGAAACTTAACCGCCCGACACTCAAGACTGGGGAGGACA
Source organism: uncultured Alphaproteobacteria bacterium (assembly GCA_944392865.1). Taxonomy (GTDB): domain Bacteria; phylum Pseudomonadota; class Alphaproteobacteria; order RF32; family CAG-239; genus CAG-267. The sequence goes on along the minus strand of CALXYD010000037.1, from coordinate 13,739 downwards.
ACTGATGATACGGACACCTCATATACCGGTTATGCTAAACGAAGTTTTGTCGGCATTGGCACCTGAAGACGGAAAAACTTATGTTGATGCGACTTTCGGCAACGGCGGATACAGCGAAGCCATTTTAAAACAAGCCGACTGCAAAGTCATTGCGATTGACCGTGACCCAAACGTTAAGCCCCGTGCCGATGAGTTAAAAAATCTATACGGTGCACGTTTTGATTTTGTCGCCGGTGCGTTTGGCGATATTGCCGATTTAATTTCCACACCTGTTGACGGCGCAGTTTTTGACATCGGCGTTTCTTCAATGCAATTAGACCAGAGCGAACGCGGATTTTCCTACGCCAAAGAGGCACCATTGGATATGCGGATGTCGCAAGACGGCGTATCGGCAAAAGATTTAGTCAACACGTTATCCGAATCGGAGCTTGCCGATTTGATTTATCAGTATGGCGAAGAAAGAAAATCCAGAAGCATCGCCCGGCTTATCTGCGAACAACGGCAGGCAAAACCGATTGAAACGACCACTGAGCTGGCTGATATTATCTATCGGATTATGCCGCCGCAAAAAGGACAGACAAATCCGGCGACCAGAACCTTTCAGGCTCTGCGCATTGCCGTTAATGACGAATTGCAACAGTTGCGAGACGGTTTGGTCGGTGCCTTAAATATTACAAATGATAACGGGCGAATCGTGGTTGTCAGCTTTCATTCGCTGGAAGACAGAATTGTTAAAAACTTTTTTGCCGCGAACGTTGCTCCGAAAGTTCATAAATCGCGCTATGCCAAAGATTTTTCCGAGGATTCGCCGTTTCCGCTGGCTTTTGCCTCCAAAGCCATTCTGCCGACCGAAGAAGAGTGTCGGCAAAATTCAAGAGCTCATTCGGCCAAGTTAAGATATGCCATAAAAAAGAAAGGAACAAAATAATGAGTAATGTTAAAGCTGCCATTTCCGTTTTGTGGGTGTTATTTACCATCGTCATCGGGTCTTATTATTTTGTCCTGACCAATGATGTGCAAAATCTTGAAAAGGAACTGGCACAAATTAACAGAGATATTGAAAGCGACATTCGCGACATTCATATTCTGGAAGCCGATTGGAGCGAATTGAACAATCCGGAACGCTTAAAAGTTTTGGCGGGAAAATATATTTCTCTTGATTTTATCAAACCTGAACAAATTATTAACTATTCTGCGTTACCATTAGAGGGAGAAATGTTTGAGAACCCGACGATGTTTGCAAAAAACAGCAAGGGTTTAAGACAGCTGGCAAACTCTGAACGTTAAAATGGTAATAAGGTGCTGAAAAGTTTATCGCGAAAAAAAGACATTAACCCATACGCTCCGGGACAGGAAATTTATTTTTCATCCGGCGTCTTCGGTTGGGAAACGGACGATGAAGCCGTGAATGTCTGCCGAAGCCGGATTATGGTTATTATCGGCTTATTTTTGTTGATTTACACGGTTATTGTCATCCGGATTTTTAACGTCTGCCTGGTCGACGGGATTCAGCTTAACCGCGAGCCTTTTTCTTATTACCGTCCTAAAACCGGTTTGGAATTTCCTGTCCACCGCGCTAATATTACCGACCGCAACGGGGTTGTCGTTGCAACGAATCTGCCGACGGTCAATCTGTTTGCGAATCCGAAAAAAGTCAGCAACGCCAAATTGATTGCCCGCAAACTTAATGAAATTTTCCCCGACACAAGTTATGAAGATTTTTTAATCAAATTAACCCGTAAATCCAGTTTTGTATATCTCCGGCGCAATATATCTCCGCAACAACAGGCACAAGTTAATTCCTTGGGATTTCCGGAATTAGAATTTCAAAAGAGCGAAATCCGCGTTTATCCGCAAAAAGAACTTTTAGCACATATTCTGGGAACAACGGATATTGACAACAAAGGCATATCCGGCTTGGAAAAATCGCTCAATGACAGACTTAGCACATCCACAAAAGATTTACAGCTGACAATTGATTTGGGCGTGCAGTATACTATTCGTGACGAGCTTTTAAAAGCAAAAGAAAAATTTAAGGCGGAACGGGCGACGGCTGTTTTAATGGATATTAACACTTCCGAAATTGTTGCCCTTGCGTCCGTGCCTGATTATGACCTTAACCGAAGAGATTTTAAGGATAAAGATGTTAAATTCAACTTTGCCACGCTCGGCGTTTATGAGCCCGGTTCCGTTTTTAAGGTTTTTAATACGGCATTAGGTCTGGAAAGCGGAAAAATTAAAATCTCCGACCGCTTTGATGCAACAAAACCTTTGAAAATGGGCAGACATCTGATTACCGATTTCCGCGTTCCGCCAAAGTGGCTTGATGTTCGCGAAACGCTTATCCATTCATCCAATATCGCTTCGGCACAGATGGCTTTGAAAGTCGGCAAGGATTTGCAAATTAAGTTTTTGAAAAATCTAGGCTTATTTAATAAAATTGAGAATTTGGAAATTTATGAAAAAGGGCGCCCTCAGCACCGTAGCGAAAAATATTGGCGGGATGATACGGTAGCGACTACCGCTTACGGATACGGCATATCCGTTACGCCTATTCATATATTAACCGCTTTTTCCGCTGTTTTAAACGGCGGTATCTATACGCCGCCGACGCTTATCAACGAAACAGCGCCCCGCACAAGCCGCAGAGTCATTTCAACCCAAACATCAATGGATATGCGTCGGCTCTTGCGCGATGTGGTTATTTACGGCTCAGCGAAAAAGGCTAATATTGACGGTTATGAAGTCGCCGGAAAAACCGGAACAGCCAATAAAATTGAGCAAGGCAAATATGTCCGCGGAAAAAATATGGCTTCCTTTGTGGCGGCCTTCCCCGTTTCTGATCCGAAATACGCCCTTATTGTGGTGATAGATGCACCTAAAGGAACAAAAGAAACCTTTAACTTTACGACATCGGGTTGGAATGCCGTGCCGACCGGCGGGGAGATTATCGCGAAAATCGCACCGCAACTCAATATCCAGCCGAATTTTGATTTGGAAACGCAAAAAATGAAAGTTTTGAGCAATTACGTTTCAAACGACTAAAATTTTTGATAATACACCTTTCGTTCTAGCGGTTTATACACAAATAGTTTAGTTTGTTATTGAAAAATTTACTTTTGTTACTTAAATTATCCGTGTCTAGTTGATTATAGAGTTACTCGATAAACAACCAAGTTTTTAACCATATGGAGAAGACAAATGAAAAAACTTTTAAGCTTGCTTTGTGCCGTTGTATTGTTGTCCGGCTGTTCTTCGACAAGTAGCTGGTTTGGCGGTAGCGACTGCCAGTCCAAACTTGCCCGTGAATTTGCGGAAGATGCAACAACGACCGTATACTTTGCGTTTGACAGTTCTGCTTTGTCTGCAGAAGCTGTTTCCGCTCTGGATTCCCAGATTGCATGGCTGAAGAAGAACTCAAAGGTTAATGTTGTTATTCAAGGTTACTGTGATAAGAGAGGTACCGCTGAATACAACTTGGCTTTGGGTGAACGCCGTGCCGAAGCTGTTAAGCAATATCTGGTTTCCCAGGGCATTTGCGAAAAGAGAATTGCTACCGTATCTTACGGCAAGGAATATGCTGTTCCGGGTGATACCGAAGAAGCATACGCCAAGAGCCGTCGCGGTGTAACCGTTGTTGAATTGAGCAAATAAGCTACGGTTTCGCAACTTATGAAAAACGTATCCGCAAGGATACGTTTTTTTTGTTGAGTTATAAAATATTTGTTTTATATTCTGCTATGTGATTGTTTATTCTAGATGAGGGGTTTGATGAAAAAATTTTGTATGCTATCGGTCGGTTTTCTGTTGGCAGCTTTACCGCTCTGCGCGCAAGCCGATGATACTTTTTTGCAAGATGATATTGCACAAATTAAAGAAGATTTGAAAGTTTTACAACGCCAGATTTATCGGGATAAGAATGATACAACCGTTCCGCAAGCGTCTGTTTCTAATTTTCAAGTACGACTCGGCGAATATGACCAGATGATTCGTGATATGAACGGCAAAGTGGAAAATATTGAATTTCAAGTCAAAACGCTGGAAAAGGAATTAAAAACCCTAAGCCAGGACATTGATTTGCGCTTTGAGCAGATGGATAAGAAAATGGCGCTTCAGCCGCAAGCAGCAAAGGAAAATTCTCCGAAAGCCCAAACAAAGCCCGTTGCCGCGAAAAAAGCCTCCGGTGGGAAAACAACAACTTCCGGGAACAAACTTTCGTCAAAAGAATTATACGAATCGGCATTAGCGGATTTAAAAGGCAATAAATTTAAAGACGCTGAGGCAAAATTGATACAATATCTGGATAATTATCCGAAAGAGAATCTGGCGGGCAATGCTCAATACTGGCTGGGCGAAGTTTATTATAAGCAGCAAAATTTTGCCAAAGCCGCAATTGCCTTTAAGAACGGTTACAGCAATTATCCGAACGGTGCAAAAGGACCGGATTGTTTGCTTAAGCTCGGGTTATCAATGAAAGCACTCGGAAAAAATCAAGAAGCCTGCACGGCATTCGTCAATTTGCCAACGGTATTTAGCAAGGTTTCGCCCGAGATTGCCGAGCGGGCGCAAAAAGAAGCAAAGGCGCTAGAGTGCAAGAAGTAGAAGATTTTTTTTCCAAACATCGTATTCCCTTAGATAGCCCTTTGGCTATCGGCGTGTCCGGCGGAGCGGATTCTTTGGCTGCCGTATTACTTATCCGTAAGACTTTTCCCGAGCTTTCGCTGGTTGCGCTTACAGTTGACCATAAATTGCGTCCGACCTCTTCCGATGAGGCAAATTATGTCGCTTCTATAATGCAGAAATTCGGGATAGAACATCATACATTGGTTTGGGAAGGCGATAAGCCGCAGACCGGTATTGAAGAAAAAGCAAGAATCGCACGCTATGATTTATTATGCGGGTGGTGCCGTGAACATTCCATTTCCGCTTTAGTATTGGCGCACCACGCATTTGACCAGGCCGAAACGTTTTTAATGCGATTGCAACGCGGCAGCGGCGTGTATGGCTTATCGGCGATGGATGAAGTATCTTCGCGTGACGGTATTATGTTGTTGCGACCTTTTCTTAATGTTCATCCTGATTTTTTCAAACAATATCTAAAAGGCAAAAATATTTGCTGGGTGGAAGACGAATCCAACCACTGTACCGATTTTCTCAGAGTTAAAATGCGCCGGTTTTTACCGGATATGGAGGCGGCAACGGGTATCAGCGCGGCAAAGATTTGCGTTGCCGCTAACAATCTGCAACGGACTAAATCTTTTTTGGAAGACACAATTGCAAACATTATCGCCGATAAAATCCATGTTTGGGGCGTATCGGGTTGTTCCTTTGATTATGCAGAATTTTTAAGCTGGCATGAAGAGTTGCGCTTTCATATTCTCGGTCGCCTCATCCGCCGGTTCGGCGCGGGCGATTATGCACCGGAAGCGGATAGTTTGCTTGATTTATCCCAAAATCTGCTCAATAACGTCTTTTCGGCGCAAACGCTTGGCGGATGCCATATTCTCAAGCAGGATTTGCGTTTGTGGATTATTAAAGAATACCGTGAAGAAAATTCAGCTTATTCTACGGATATGTGGGAAAAATTTACAGAAGATAATCCGTCCGTAAGAGGTATCAAACTTCCTTTTTTGCTTAAAGAAGCGCTGTTAAGAGAAAAATAATAAAAAAAATAAAAAAAACGCTTGCAATTATCTTTTTTGTTGGCTATAAGTTCTTTTGTTCTGATGGGGGCGTAGTTCAGCTGGTTAGAATACATGCCTGTCACGCATGGGGTCGCGGGTTCGAGCCCCGTCGCTCCCGCCAGTTATTAAAAAGCAACCTTCGGGTTGCTTTTTTGGTATTTAGAGCTTTTGTATTTCAATACCGAGAACACCGTATTTCTGTTGATTTTCATGCGGATAAAATTCTTCCATAATCCGAAGCATCTCATCCGTATCGCCGAAAAAACCGGCTTTTTTTATATCAATTATCGTGCTGAGACGTTGAAAATCATCCGCCCGATATAATGCTTTTACTTTGGCAACGAATTTTTCAGATGGATTTTCCACGCAACTAAATTCTATTAGCTCGCCAATTTTTATTTTTTGCCTTTTTTCATCATACAGGCGAAGTTCAATTGTTTTTACGCCATCGCGCAACATCGTATAATATTTTTCCCGCACTTTCATCTGATACATTTTTTTCTCCTGCTGTTGACAGGAGATATTTTATCCGTTAAGAGTAAATTATATTTTAATTATTAGGCTTATGATACATTATTATTCCTGCGATTATTACAGTGCAGAACTATCTTTTTTTTACGACAGGATTTTTGCAGCGATAAATGCAGGGAAAAAATATTATCCCGCGCAAAAAAGTTGGTTCTACAAAGTCTTTCTTCCCGGGTTGGCGGCTAAAAAGCGCGTTATTCTGTGGGCGGAAGATGAAAACGGAATAATTGTCGGCGTTCTTCTTTTGAAAAAATCTCCTGCGGAAAATAAAATCTGCTGTATCTATGTTTCTCCGCCATACCGACGGCGGAAGATAGCAACAGCCCTTTTTATCAACGCAATGGCTATTGCCTGCACGAAGCATTTAAAAATCAGCCTTTCGGAAGAAGTTATGCCGGAATTATGCCCTTTGCTCAAGAAATTCGGGTTTATTTTATCCGATGTAAAAATCGGAATATACCGAGAGGGCAAAAAAGAATTTTTCTTTAACTAGGAGCTTTTGATGTATGTCAAGAGCTCCTGTTTTACTATCTGACAGGTATCTTAAGCATGCATGATATTTGGAATCCATGGCACGGCTGTATTAAAAAAAGCGAAGGTTGCCGGCATTGTTATATGTATTTTCTTGATAAGCAGCGCGGCAGCGAGGGGCGGCGCATTTATAAAGTCAAAAATAATTTTGACTATCCTTTAAGCAAAGACAAAAACGGGCATTATAAAATTAAAAGCGGCGAGATTATCCGTGTTTGCATGACTTCAGACTTTTTTCTGGAAGAAGCAGACGAATGGCGCAAAGACGCGTGGAAAATTATAAAGAAACGCTCCGATGTGGCATTTATGCTGATAACCAAACGTCCGGAACGAATCGCGTCTGTTTTGCCGCCTGACTGGGGCAACGGATATGAAAATGTTTTTCTGAATATAACCTGCGAGAATCAAAAGCGTGCCGATGAGCGCATTCCGATTTTGTTTGAATTGCCGTTCAAACATAAGGGAATTATGGCGGCGCCGTTTATCGGTGCAGTCAGCCTGAAAAATTATCTTCCGGCCGGACAAATTGAGCAGGTTATCGCCGGCGGCGAAAATTATGACGGTTCGCGTCCGCTTTATTATGAATGGGTGAAACAGTTGTATGATGAATGCGTGGCGGCAAATGTTACGTTTTGTTTTTTGGAAACAGGAACAAATTTTGTAAAAGACGGAAGGATGTATCGCCTGCCGAGCAAGCGGCTGCAAAGTGTTATGGCCTATAAATCCGGCTTACAACATATCGGCAAGCCGATAGATTTTAAGCTCTCCTCCGGCGAGCAGGGCGGACTGTTCGGCGATGACAACAAGTATGTCAAATTTTTCGGCGAACAATGCCAAACCTGCGGATACAAAATCTGCTGTAACGGCTGTTCAAAATGCGGACAATGCAGCAATACTAAAATTTACGAATAAATAAGCTTTTATCTTTATACTTTCAGCTGAATTATTCTAAAGGAAGATACAATGTACCCCTTTCCGAAAAAGTTTTGGCCGTTTTGCGCTATTTATGCGAAACTGTATAAATGGCAGATATGCGCTGTGTTTTTATTATCCATAACAGAAGTTTGGCTTATCAATATGAACAACCGCTTATTTGCGGATATTACCGGCGCAATTAAACTCGGCGATGCAGATAGTTACGGAGTGGCAATGCGATTTGTATGGCTATTAGCTATTTGCGGAATCTGCAGTATTATCGCCAGCCAAATTTCCCGATATTATTTTAATGCAAAATTTTTGGTTGCCTGCCGGAGCCGATTGGAAAAAGATTTATTCGCCTATCTGCTCGGACACAGTTACGAATATATTACCACCAAACAAAGCGGAATGCTTATCCAGCAAAAGGAACAGGTCAAGAAGTTGCCTGAACTGCTGGAAAACGCATTTGGCGATTTACGGATGGTGCTGGATATTCTGATTAAAGCGATTATGCTGATGTGCGTTTCGCCGATTATCGGCGGGGGCTACCTATTGTGCGCCGTGTTGGTCATGTTTCCAGGGAGAGCTTTTGCCAAACCGCTCTCCCGTGTCAGCAAAGCGCGGAGCAAGATGTCTGCCATTGTTGACGGGCGGATGCTTGATATTGTCAACAACCTTCCGCTTATTAAACAATATGACAATATTAACGATGAAAAACGGCACCTGCACCCACTATTGAAGCAAGAATATATCCTCAATCAAAAAAATATGCTGGTCAGTTGGGGACAGTATAATCTTATCGGTGTTATTACAAGTCTGCTGTCTTTTATTATTTTGTTACTCGGGGTTTATTATTGGAGTATCGGTGCGATTTCAACGGCAGATATTGTCTTTATTCTCATTACCCTGACACTGGGGTTAAGCGGTTTGTCCGAATTGCAATACTATCTGCAACAAGACAGGCAGGCGATTGCCACGATTGAGCAAGGATTGGAGCCTTTTGCCGAACCGCACGGTATTGTTGACGCCGAATCGGCGAAAGCGCTCAAGCCGCACGGCGGAAAAATTGAATTCCGCCATATTGATTTTGCCTATAAAGGAGCGCGCAAACCGATATTCAAAGGTTTCAATCTGGTTATTAAAGCCGGGGAGAAAGTCGGAATCGCCGGCGCTTCCGGTTCGGGAAAAAGCACATTGATTAACCTGCTGCAAAGGTCTTATGAACCGAACAGCGGAGAAATTCTTATTGATGGCCAGAATATTACCGCCATTACGCAAGAGAGCCTGCACCGAGCCGTCAGCCTTATCCCACAGGATACGGTCATGTTTAACCGCCGTATTGCCGATAATATCGCATTCGGAACGGAAAATTGCAATCGGCGAAAAATTAAGAAAGCAGCACAAAAAGCATACGCTGATGATTTTATTTGCGACAAAGAGGGCGGCTATGACGCTTTTGCCGGCGACAGAGGTTGCCTGCTTTCCGGCGGCGAACGACAGCGAATCGCCATTGCACGCGCTATTTTGCGCAATGCGCCTGTTTTGGTTTTAGATGAGGCGACTTCCGCTTTAGACAGCGAATCGGAAATTTTGATACAAAAAGCTTTGGAAAACCTGATAAAAAATCAGACTGTTATCGCGATTGCGCACCGACTTTCCACCTTAAAAAATATGGACAGAATACTTGTTCTTGACAAGGGAAAGATTTGCGAGGAAGGAACGTTTGAAGAACTTCTGAGCAAAGGCGGAAAATTTGCCAAACTTTATGCTGCGACACAACGCAAAGGAGGCAAAAATGTTTGAGCTCCGTTATAAAGAACTTTCTTCCGCGCCGGTTTCTTCTCCGCTCAGATTTATTTTCGCCGCGTGCAAGGGCTACCGCCGTTTTTTTGTAAGTGAAGTCTTTTACGGCTTTTTCAACAGTTTATTCAAGATTTTGGTGCCGGTAATTTTTTCGGCGATGATTGAGTATTTTTCCCATATTTCGCCGGCGGAATTTTCGTGGCGGCGGGCATTGATGTATCTGGGCGGTATTTTGGGCGTCTTTTTACTGACAAACGGCTTACGCTTCTTCCGTGAAATGGCCAATGAATCCTGGCGGAATATGATTGCCTGGCGGGTGCAGGAATACGCCCTCACTTACGCGGCAGGACACTCTGCGGCTTACTTAAAGGAACAAAAGTCAGGGCAACTGGCGCAAAGAATTTTTGCTTTAAGTACCAGTTGCTACCGGCAAATGCTTTCATTCAGCCGAATAAGTTCCTGCTTTTGGCTGATTGTGCTGACGCTGTTTTTTATCGGACGGGCGAGTTTCTGGTTTTTAGTGCCGATTATGGGTTTCGGATTGCTTTCCGTGTTGCTTTCAATCAAAATTTCCCGCAGAACAACGGAATTAAACAAGACTTGCGCAGAAGAACAGGCAAAATTCGGCGGCGAAGTTGTTGACGCGCTCAGCAATATTCTGCTTATTAAAATGTTCGGGCAGGAACGGCAGGAGAATGCCAAACTGCAAAAAGACATGGAATGCGCCAACAACGCGGAAATTTATGCGGTAAAAAGCCAATTGATATTAAACGGACTACAAGCCGGCGTGATTATGATGTTTAAAATCTGCGGCATTTTTCTGGCTTTGTATTTGTGGAAGAACGGCGTTGTCAGCGTTGCCGACGTGGTGTTGGTTTTGCTCCTGCTGGAAGATGTTTTGAAGTATTTTGAACGCTTTTTATATGACGTTACACTTTTAAGAACGAATTTAGGCAAGTTAGACGATTCTCTCAAATTTCTCCGAGTGCCGCACGAAATTGTCAATGCCCCGAATGCGCAGCCCTTAAAACTTCGCAAAGGAAAAATAGAATTCAGAGATGTTTCTTTCGGTTATACGGCACAGAAGAAAATATTTAACCGTTTTAGCCTGACGATTGAATCGGGAGAGAAAATCGGTATTGTCGGACGTTCCGGTTCGGGGAAAAGCACGCTGATAAACCTATTGCAACGCAATTATGATATTTCTGACGGCGAAATTTTAATTGACGGGCAAAATATCAGTCAGGTTACCCTGCATAGTTTGCGACAAGCGCTTGCCGTTATGGCGCAAGACAGCCAGCTTTTTCACCGGACAATACGCAAGAATATCGCGTTTGGTTCGCCAGAGGCCAGCGAACGGCAGATTTATGCCGCGGCCAAAAAAGCATACGCCGACGGCTTTATTAAAGAAGCGCCTCACGGCTATTTGACTATTACCGGCGAGCGGGGCGTGAAGCTTTCCGGCGGGCAAAGACAGCGTATCGCTGTAGCCCGGACGTTGCTGAAGAAGGCGCCAATTCTAATTTTGGACGAAGCTACCTCTGCCCTTGACAACGAAACAGAAAACGAAGTGATGGCGGCGATTAGCGAACTCATGAAAAACCGAACGGTTATTGCAATTGCACACCGCCTTTCAACACTCAAAGAAATGGACAGAATTATCGTGCTGGATAAGGGGAAAATCGTTGAAGAAGGCACGCCGCAGACCTTGCTTGACAAGCAGGGAAAATTTGCAAAACTATGGAAATTGCAGCAGGCTTAATCTTTCCCCATTTATGCAATGATGGTTTAACGGCGCTTAAATATGCTTGCAAATCGGACAGCAATGGTGCATATTAAAATTAATTTTGAAATATGATGAGGGGATAAGATGAATCAATGCCTTGATAAAAAAGCTATGCATAACCGCCTGAATAGGATTGTCGGACAAATTAACGCCATAGACCGGATGATTGATGACGGAACGCCTTGTGAAGATATTTTAATACAAATCAATGCGGCAAAATCAGCTTTGCATAAGGTCGGGCAGATGATTTTGGAAGGACATTTGCAATGTTGCGTCCGTGATGGCATTTTGCATGGCGATGCCGATGAAACGATTAAACGTTTCGCTAAAGCGATTGAGCGTTTTTCCAATATTTAATTTATTTTCCATTTCTTGCGCGTGGAGTTTTTTTCTTGACATTATACCTTATAGGGTATATGGTATTTAAAGAATAAGAATTTATGAGGGAATGAAATGCTAAAAGAGATTATTGAATTTATGGCCGGCGTGAAGATGACAATTGTATCGGCGGCTTTTTTATTTATCAGCTTGGGATTTATGATTGCCGGCAAACAACCGACGTTTGACCCGATATGGTTGACGATTGTTATTTCTGGCGTGCCGATTGTTTATCGGGCTTTTTATAAACTTATTTACGTTCACGCTATTTCTTCCCCTTTGCTGATTACCGCGGCGATGGCGGCGGCAATTGCCATCGGGGAACTTTTTGCTGCCGGCGAAGTCGCTCTGATTATGGCAGTCGGTGAAATTCTTGAAGATATTACAGTTGATAAAGCTAAACGCGGATTGGGACGCTTGCTTGAATTAACACCGCCGGAAGGGCGGAGAATCTGCGGCGGAAAGGAAAGCAAGGTGCGTATGGAAGATGTTCAGCCCGGTGATATTTTACGGGTTTTGCCAGGAGAAACAATCCCAGCCGACGCAATTATCATTGAAGGCAATACTTCGGTTAATCAAGCCGCTCTTACCGGCGAATCGATACCAGTTGATAAATCGGCCGGCGATATGGTTATGGCGGGAACAATAAATTGTTTCGGCGCGATTGATATTAAGGTCAGCACCGTAAAAGACACTTATTTGCAAAAAATGATAAATCTGGTTAAAGAAGCGCAGGAAAATAAAGCGCCTACACAGAAAATCGTTGACCGATGGGCGGCTATTTTGGTTCCGACCGCGATGGTGATTGCCTTACTCACCTATTTTATAACGGGAGAAATTATCCGGGCAGTTACGGTGTTGGTCGTATTTTGTCCCTGTGCGCTGGTTTTAGCAACGCCGACTTCAATTATGGCGGCTATCGGGCATGCCACAAAAAACGGCGTGCTGATAAAATCCGGTGCAGCTTTAGAGGAAATGGGGCGGGTTGACACCATTGTTTTTGATAAAACGGGAACTTTAACAACCGGCGAAATCCAAGTCGCGGATATAGTCGTTTTTGATAAAAATATTTCTGAAGAAAAACTTTTAACACTTGCGGCAAGTATTGAAGCGCTTTCGGAACACGCTTTGGCACAGGCTGTGGCCAATAAAGCAAAGCAAGAAAACACCGCATTATTGCCGGTCAAAAATTTTCAGGTATTTCCCGGGCGCGGCGTTAGCGGACAAATAGAAGGGAAAAATATTTTTGCCGGAAATATGGCTTTTATGCGTGATAGCAATATCGTGTTGTCCGATGAAAATAAACAACAAATACAAACTTTGCAAGCACAGGGAAAAGCTCTTATATTGCTTGGGTATGGCGATTTATGTATCGGCGTTTTGGCTCTTACAGACAGCCGGCGGCCGGATATTGAAAATACTTTGGATTTATTGCAGAAAGAAAATATAGACAGTATTGTCCTTACCGGCGATAACGAAGCCGCGGCGCATTTTTTTGCACGAGGGCTGAATATTAAGCATATTTTTGCCGATTTATTACCGCAAAATAAAGTTGAAAAGATTAAAGAGTTACAACAAAACGGACGTCAGGTCTGTATGGTCGGCGACGGGATTAACGATGCTCCGGCGCTAAAGACAGCCAATATCGGTGTGGCGATGGGAAATATCGGCAGCGATATAGCCGTTGATGCCGCTGATGTGGCTCTAATAAACGACCGTATTTCTTCATTGCCCTACTTGAAGCGATTATCAAACTTGACCATAAAAACTATTAAAGTAAACATCTCTATTTCCATGACGCTCAATTTTATCGGCATTATTCTTTCCTTCTACGGCATATTGGGGCCGATGAGCGGGGCAATAATGCATAATGTCGGCTCTGTTTTTGTTATTCTTAATGCGTCGCGGATATATCATAAAGAAATTTGATATATATTCGATTAGCGACAGACCTCCTTTCGACTGCATTGCTTTTTAAAATGTAATTGCAACAGCCGTAAGGAGGTTTTGTTTTTATCATTCCTGATAAAATGTCATTTAATCTAGATATTTTAGGGTATTATAGAGGGCGGCGGTAAGAGGGTCATCAAGCTGCCACTGGTGAATGACGA
>CALXYD010000036.1 GCA_944392865.1 uncultured Alphaproteobacteria bacterium | reverse complement strand
GCAAGCACACAACTTCCAGCCGTCCGCTGGACTGCCGCGTTCGCCGCATAAATGCGCCTCTCTCGCAGTGACGGTATAAAATCCCCACCTCATCAACCAAAAAACAATCTCTCTATAAACCTGCTCATCAAAGCATTTAGCCACCAAACACGCCTTGCGTGTTTGCCCCGTAGGGCATTGCTTAAACATCGCTCTATTACATACCCAAAGAGAACACTATCCTATAAATTAGCCATCAAATGCGGCTTGCCGCATTTGCCCCGTTAGGGCTACAACTGCTTTGCCTTTTCTCCACTATCCTGAATGTGCCTTTCAAAAATTTATCAAACAAATGCCGTAAGGAATTTGCCCCAGCCTTGCGGGGCATACCCAACCCGCAAGCACACGCGCGCCTCAAATTAGCCGCACAAAAAAAGGTTCCTTGTGCGTATGCACAGGGAACCTTCGTGATGAGTAATCAACGGGATTACTTGCCGACCAAGTCGTGATCGACAAATGAATCAACGTTGACCATCGGCATAACACCGCCGCCATTGCCGTTAACCAGCACTTTCGGGGTGTGTTCGGCCTGACGCTCCCTGATAATTGAAGGATTATCCCGAAGGACTTTCCCTCGTTTCTCAAGGACTTCATTTTCAACCTCGCCGTGCTTCTTTTTTCCTTCGGCTTCTGCCGATTTTATCCGCACAACGTAGTTGGCTTGGGCTTCACCCTCAATATCAAGAGCTTTAGCCTTTCCGGTAGCCTGAATCTCGGCTTCCTGGGCTGCCGCTTTCGCATTTTGGATGCGGATGTTGTTGTTCTTCTCTGCAATCTGAACATCAACTTCCGCTTTCGCCAAGTCTGACTTCCCCTTCTCGTAGGCGGCGTCAAACCTCAAATTTGTAATATTGAGGTCGACATCCTTAAAGAAGGTATGGTCGTATTTGTTTTCAAATACGGCCAGTACATCTTTTACTACTTGAGTAAGTTTATCCTTACTTTCCGTAGTAGGTGCCGCCGTAGGGGTGGTACTGGCAGGAGCTGCAGGAGCAGCAGGATCTGTCGCTTCCTCCGTGTCATTATTGCCACCAAAATCGGAGTAGGTTGTTCCCATGATGATAGATGAGAACGCCATATCTAATTGTGGCAACAGTGCCTTTTTTACATATTCATTCTCTCCAAGCTGCTTATGGAGCAAATGAACATGTTCAGGCACCAAATACCAAGTCAGCGTGTAATCAAAAGTGATTTCCCGCCGATCGGCATTTTTCATGACGTTGTCCTTTACCGTCACGGTACACATGTTGGAGGTTTCAATCTCCGTCATGCTTCCCAAAAACGGAATTACCCAGTACCAGCCGGGAGCATAACTCTTGTCGTCCATTTTTCCTAAGACGACCTTGTACCCCATTCCGGTTTCCGAAATGATATGGAAACCATACAGGAATACCACGATCGCGAAAGGAATTGGCACGAGGAGCCAATAGCCCCAGCCAAAAAAAATGGCTACCACCACCAGCAGTAAGGTGATTACCGCCGACGGAAGTACCGACTTTTTTCTGTTTTCATTTACCCAGCTTACAATGTCGAATTGTGCAGCCATATTTTACTTGTTTTAAGAAACAAAGCGCTTATTATGGTTTCAAAACTTATTTTAACTCATCCGTCCTGGTCATCTCTCCACGTAGGAGCATCAGCGGGAAGCTGTCCGCCTTCTAAACCAAAACCAAACAAGTGAATTTGCAAAATCGCCGACAATCCGTTTCCGAACCGTAGCCATCCCCCGCAAATCCTAAATTTCTCCAAAATAACAGCATTCTTTGTTTATGTTTATAAAAAAATAATTGTCTCAATAATTCAACATCACAATATTCATCACGCCTTAATCATACCACATTTTTGCCCTCAAGTCAACGGCTTTATTGTCTGCCGCCGGAGGCTTCCCTCAGATAAACACCCCGTGTTTTTATCCCAGATGGACGATATCTTTGCCGAATTTTGCTTCCAGCTCATCTAAAACTTTTCCGAGCCGGTCGTCGCTCTTGGCCGTCTGGCGGAATAAATCCTGCTGTTCGCCGGCATCGTAAGAAAGCCCCGCGAGCGTAATACCGGTACTCCGCCAGACAACTGCCGGCGTATAGAGCGCCGCAAGCAGACGCATCGCCGGCGGCAGGATTTCCGTTTCCTCGCTGGTGGGGAAGGGGAGCTTTTCCTTGCGCGTAACCACCCGAAAATCCTTTGTCCGGAGCATAACTTCAATCGTTGTCGCCTTGGCGCCCTCGCGTCGCGCTTTGCGGCAGGCGGCGTGGATATGCCGCCGGAGTTCCGCCTGCAACACTTCCAGCGCGCGGCTGAATTCTTTAAGCGCCGAAGTTTGCTGAATGGAGAGCGGCGCTTTTCCCTCCGGCGTAACCTTAAATAAAGCGATACCCGACAGTTCGTTTTTCAAATCCGCCCCATGCGCGCCGAATTGTGCCTTAATCCAGTAATCCGGCCGCATTACAAAATCCAGCGCCGTGAAGATACATTCTTCGCGCATTTGCGCCAACAGCTTTTTCCCCACGCCGGAAACGTCGCTGATAAGCGTCTGCGCCAAAATCTTCCGCCTTTCCGCCGCGCCGATGGCAAATACGCCGCCCGCATCTTTCGCCTTGTCGCTGGCGAGTTTGGCGAGCGTCTTGGTTGTGGAAAGCCCGATGGAAACCGGAATATGCAGTTTGTCCCACGCCGCCTGCCGGATATCCCGCGCGGTCTTGATGTAATTCTGCTTATAAAGCAGTTTGGTGCCGGTCAAATCCAAAAAAGCCTCGTCCACCGAACAAACCTCCACTTCCGGCGTGAACGACTTGAACAGCGCCATAACTTTGTGCGAAGTCGCCTGATAAAGGTCATGGTTGGCGCGAACGTAAAGGATGTCCGGCAGCCGCTGTTTCGCCATAAAATACGGCTCGCCCATTTTAAGCCCCAGCGCTTTCGCCTCTTTGGAACGCGATACCACGCAGCCATCGTTGTTGGAAAGCACGGCGACCGGACGGTTCTCAAGCTTTCGGTTAAAAGCCCGCTCCGCCGAAACAAAAAAACAATCGCAGTCCGCCAAGGCCAGATAGTGTTTCATCTCCGTTTTCCGTATGGTTTTGCTCTGTCGCCATGTTAGCCGCGCGCATTGCTGGAGTCAATAGTTGTGTTCTAAAAATGTT
This sequence comes from uncultured Alphaproteobacteria bacterium, assembly GCA_944392865.1. Lineage (GTDB taxonomy): Bacteria > Pseudomonadota > Alphaproteobacteria > RF32 > CAG-239 > CAG-267. The sequence goes on along the minus strand of CALXYD010000036.1, from coordinate 11,431 downwards.
CTAATATGTGGATAAGTCAAAAAAACGCGCAAAAAAAGCCCGCGAAAGGCAGAAACCAATCGCGGGATAAATAAAAAAATAATCTTAAAGGCCGAATGTCTTGCCGGTAAGAGGTTTGCCCTGCACGGACAAAAAGCCTTCTTCGTCGGCCTCGCAGCGGACAGTCTTGTTTTTGAGCGTCAGCAGAATGCCTGTGCCGCAAACGCGGTAGGCACCGGGGCGCTTGTGTTCGCCGAGGCAGAACTTGGCCAGCCTGAGCCGGTCGTCCTGTTGGTAAACAACATAATCTCCCGGCAGATAAGGCGCTTTGAACGTTGCAAGCTCAGCCGTTCCGTCCGGCGCAAATTCCGTGTAGAATACGCCGTTGACGGGCACCAGAATATTCGGGCCGGCCTCAAAAAAAGCGGCCTTTTCCGCGATAAGCCGGGCGCCGTGGATAAACGTCAGCCGGTTTTGCCCCGGTTCAATGCGGTCGGCAAACACATAGCCCGGGCAGATTTTGCGCCCGAGAATTTTTCCGCCCTCAAAGCCGTCGCAAATCGCGCTCCATTCGGCAAGATTTGTTTTTGCCAGGAAAACGCCGTCAGCCGCCAGCGCATCGTCATAGCCGAAAACTTTGCGTCCCGTCCAGACAATTTCGCTGAAATCGCTTCGCCGCCGCGCGCCGTTCTTAATTATCGCTTTACCGCCCGGCCAATGGAGTTCTTCGTCAGCGCCGGCGTATTCCGCGATAAGGCGGATAATTGCTGTTTTGCGCCGGGTGTCGGCTCTTTTCCGCCGTTTGAAATCATTTTCAAAAATTTCAATCCATAGCGTTTTGTCGCTGAGCTTCATCAGATAAATCTGCTCCGGCGTAGCGATTTTATACCCGAGTTGCAGGAAAAAAGCGATAAGCATAATCGCCGCGGCCGGTAAAAACCCCGCTGCCGCGAAAATAACCGCGCCGCCCAACGTCAACCATAACGAACGATCCGTTAAAGACCATAACCAGCGCTCAGGGTGTAGAAAAGCCCCGAGCCAAACTTTTTTCGCAAAATTATTCATAAATTAAAAATTTAAGTGGAACAATAATTGAATAGTGAACCAACCTTAAACAATAAATGAGGAAAAAGCAAGCATTTTTCTTGCAGGCGGCGGGCAGGGGTGCCATAATGGGCGCGCAAAGGATAGGAAAGGATAAAAGATGTTGCGCATTGCCGAATTTGAAAAGGTCAGTTTTGCCCGCTTTGCCGCGGATTGGCAGGCGGCTTTTCCCGCTGCCGGCGCGGCGGAGGCGGAACGTCTGTATGCGGAAATAAAATTGCCGCAGCGGGCGACTTCCGGCTCCGCGGGGTATGATTTTTTTACGCCGGTGGAGATAAGCTTAAAGCCCAAAGAAAATATTTTGCTGCCGACCGGCGTGCGCGTGCGGATGGCGGAAGGGTGGTTTCTGGCGATAATGCCGAAGTCCGGTTTGGGTTTCAAATACCGCCTGCAGATGGATAATACCGTCGGGATAATTGACAGCGATTACTATTATTCGGATAACGAGGGGCATATCTTTGTCAAAATAACCAATGACGGCAATCATGGCAAAATCATCACGCTGTCTCCCGGCGCCGCGGTATGTCAGGGGCTGTTTCTGCCGTTCGGCATAACCGAAAGCGATGCGGCGACCGCCCGCCGCAACGGCGGCTTTGGCTCAACCGCAAAATAAAATGTAAGCAGGAAAATCAAGAGATTAAGGAGAAAAAAAGATGAATAAGATAGGCGTTATCGGAACGGGAATTTGGGGAACCGGCTTGTCCATTACCGCCGCCCGCGCCGGCAATGAGGTTTTGTGCTGGGCGCGCGAGCCGGAAGTTGTCGAATCGATAAATCAGAAACACGTCAACCGGATGTATCTGCCCGATGTGCCGTTGCCGGACGCGATAAAGGCAACCGGCAACATTGCCGATATTTTTTCTTTTTCCGACATCGTGCTGTTGACCTCTTCGGCGCAGTGGACGCGCGCGACGTTGCGGCAGATGAAAGCCCATATCAAAAAAGAAACGGTAATTGTTTTATGCGCCAAAGGCATAGAGCAGGACAGCGGCAAAATGCTTTCCGAAGTAACGTTGGAGGAAATACCGGACGCGCGGATAGCCGTCTTGTCCGGCCCCGGATTTGCCGTAGACGTGTCGCAGGGCAAATTGACCTCCGTTACCATCGCCTCGGCAGAAAAAGGCGTGGCGGCGCGTCTGGCCGGAATGCTCGGCACGCCGTATTTCCGCCCGTATCTGACCACAGACATTATCACTCCGCAGGTCGGCGGCAGCGTTAAAAACGTGATAGCGATAGCTTCCGGCGTGATAGAAGGGGCGGATTTGGGCATCGGCGCCCGCGCCGCGCTGATTACCCGCGGTTTCGCCGAGATGACGCGCCTGGCGGAAGCTTTGGGCGGCAATCCTCGCACGATGATGGGAATGAGCGGTTTGGGCGATTTGGTGCTGACCTCCTGCAGCGCCCAGTCGCGGAATTTCAGCTTCGGCTATGCGATAGGGCAGAACGGGCACGCGGCTAAGTTGATAGAAGAAAACACCCGCACCGTGGAAGGATTGTATACCGCCAAAGCCGTGTTGAAGCGCGCCCGCGAATTGGGGATAGAAATGCCGATTTGCGAGATGGTCAATCGCGTGTTGTTTGAAGGAATATCCATTAAAGAGGCCATGTTGGAGCTGATGTCCCGCCCGTATAAAGAAGAGGGGATTTAGCCGCCGCTCATCGGAAAAACAACCTCAAAAACAACATCAAAAAAAGCGGGGAAAGCTATGGCTCTTCCCGCTTTTTAATTCAATGCTTCGGATGGAAAGGAATGTGCCTGCATGTTGCTCCGCCGCCGGCGGTTTCTTCGCCGTTTCGGGCGCAAGCATCCTTAAAGGCCTCTTCCTGTCTGATAAAATAATAGCTCTGTTTCCGGTTTTGCCTGAGCAGATAAATAGAACCGTCAATATCAACCGATTCGCCCGGCTCAATGAGATGTGTGTCCAGCGAGTTCGCATCCACGTCCTTGGGCAGCCTCTTGTCATCAAAGCAGACGGGCAACAGCGAAATCGGCTCATCATCATTGAAATTTATTTCCCAGCAGGCGCAGACAAAACGGTGCTCCTCCGGCGAATAAAGTTCAACCGGCAACACGCTGGCCGGTGGCTCTCCCCGTTCCAGAGAAACAGCGCCGATAACATCGTTTTCACTCAGCAAAGCCCGCACGCGCCGGATAGCCAGATAATCGTTGGAAGTAAAAACCGCCGCATACAGAATGTCTTGCCAAAAGAAATAACATTCACGCTTAATCGGGCGGATTTCCACAATCGTCTCCTTTTGGATAATATCATGGTCTTCCAACAGAAAAACCGGCGCATAGTCAATAAACTTCGGCCGTCCTTCTCCGTCCAATACAAGATAAATCCAAACCGGCACCGCCGGAAAGACAAGGTTGCTCAAAATTGCCATCGCGCAGATAACGCCGTCAAGACCCTCCGTTTCGTGAAACGCCCTGAAATACTCGGTTGCTTCCAGCGAATTGTCCAGAAACAGCTCGCCGCCTGCCTCGGCATATTGCTCGGGGTAGGGGATAACACCTAATTCGTCCATATCTGAATAATTTTAGTGAAACATAATCATAGCTAAACTGCCGCCAGCATACAGGAATGTTTTAATTATGTCAACACTTTTGTCAAAATAAATATGCCGAAAATTTCCCGCCCCGTGGATAAGTGGAAATTAAACTTTTTTTAAAAATTCGCCGCTATATTCTTCGCATAAACAATATTGCGGCAGGATGTTTCTATGGTTCAAAAAGTTTTAATCATATTAACCGCTCTCGTGGCGCTGATTATCAATATGGCGCAGGCCAAAGCCCAGCTGAGCACGAACCCGTGGCTTGAAGCGAATGACGAAGAGGCAATCGCTGAAGTTTATGAAAAGCAAAATCGCCGCAGCCGGCAGCAAAATCTGCGTTACACGCCCGGCGGAACCGTGACGATAGACCGCACCAGCGCCTATATCCAGCCCGGGGAAAATAAGGAAGACGAAGGTTTTTTGGACAAGTTGGGCAATATGTTCGATTCTAAAGAAGAAGAAACCGCCTTGGTGCCGAACACCGCCGCCAATCGCCGCGCGCTTGCCGCCGCCCGCCGTCCGGCTCCCGCACAACAGGACGATTCGTGGACATCGGCTTATGATGTCGGCGGGCAGCTTGGCAAATTGCAGAAAAATTTTAGCCTGCCCAATATGCCGAATATGGACGGGATGATTAGAAAGTTTGAAAGAGCCTCCGGCGTCAATCTCAAATCAATCGGCAATTACTTAAAATAAAAGGAAATCAAAAATGGAAGAAAATAAAAATTTATCCGCCGGCGCGTCCGGGCTTGCGCCTGTCGTGATTTTGGTAAAGCCGCAGCTGGCGGAGAATATCGGTATGGCTGCCCGCGCGATGAAAAACTGCGCTTTAACGGAATTGCGCCTGGTCGCCCCCGAGCAGAGCCACGTTTCGGAAACGGCGTTGCGCGCCTCGTCAAATTCCGAAGAAGTTTTGCAAAATGCCAAAGTCTACGCCACCACGAAAGAAGCGCTTGCCGATTTGCAGACGGTTTACGCCGCGACCGCCCGTCCGCGCCATCAGGTTAAAGAGGTCTTAACTGCCGAATATGCGGCCAACCACCTGCCGGCCGGGCAAAAAATAGGCTTTATGTTCGGCTGTGAGCGCACCGGGCTGGAAAATGAAGACATCAGTCTGGCTGACGCGATTATTGAAGTGCCGCTCAATCCGGCGCATTGCTCGCTCAATCTGGCGCAGGCCGTGCTGATTATCGGTTACGAGTATTACAAAACAACGATAAATCCGCCCGCCCGCCGCCTGATAACCAACGGCGGCGCCGTCGCCGATAAGGAAAAGCTTTATAAGTTTATTGACAGCTTAAGCGCCCGTATTAAACAAAGCCCGCGCTTAAAAGACGAAGAGCACACCAGAAGCCTGCTCTTAAACATCGGCAACATTTTTACCCGCGCCAACATCACCGAGCAGGAGTTGAACTCCCTCTATGGCATAGTCAACATTTTGAGCGACCATAAATAAAAAATCTTCGCTTATTTTTTCGCATTTTTGCCGCCGGTTAGTTCCGCCAGTTTCTTTTCCATATCGGCAAGCCGCTTTTCATATTCCGCCGCTTTCGTTTCAAACGGATCGGCGGTTTTGGCGTTAATGCCGTAGGGAACAAACGTGCAGCTCTTGGACGTTTCCGCGCAATGCGCCGCCACCCCGATAACCGTCGTGTTCGGCTTGACGTCATTGACCACCGTGGCGTTGGCGCCGATTTTGGCGTTTTTGCCGATGACAATCGGCCCCAGCACCTGCGCCCCCGCGCCGATGACCACATTGTCCTCAACCGTCGGATGCCGTTTGCCGCCCTTGCCGCCGAAAGGCTTTGTGCCGCCGAGCGTAACCCCGTGATACATTGTAACATTGTCGCCGACCACGGCCGTTTCGCCGATAACCACGCCCATACCGTGGTCAATAAAAAAGTTTTTGCCGATGGTCGCCCCCGGATGGATTTCCACGCCGGTCAAAAGCCGCCCGAGCTGTGAAAGCAGCCGCGCCGCCAGTTTCCAGTTTTTCAGCCACAACCGGTGCGCCAGGCGGTAAAACAAAATTCCGTGATACCCCGGCGAGCATAAAAAAGCCTCCCAACGCCCCGTTGTCGCCGGGTCTTTGGCGACAATCGTGTCCAGATCATGCAGAATTTGCTTGAAATTTGAATCCATTTTTGTTATAACCCTTGTCAATGTTAAGGCCAAATTAAGAATCACTGGGCTAATATAACAGCTATGTAGGTGAAATCAAGATAAAATAAAGAGAATATCACATGGTAGAAGTTATCATAAACGGACACGCCGGAAGGCTGGAAGGGCGGTATCATCAGGCAAAGCGCCCGGACGCGCCGGTTGCGCTGATATTGCATCCGCATCCGCAATACGGCGGCACAATGAACAACAAAGTGGCGTATACGCTGTTTACCTGCTTTAAGGATTTGGGGTTTTCGGTGTTGCGGTTTAATTTCCGCGGCGTCGGCCGTTCGCAGGGCGAGTTTGAAGACGGCCCCGGCGAATTGTCGGACGCGACGATTGCGCTGGACTGGCTCCAGGCGCAGAATCCGGACGCTCGCCAGTGCTGGATAGCCGGCTATTCTTTCGGTGCGTGGATCGGGTTGCAATTATTGATGCGCCGTCCGGATATCAACAATTTTATTGCCGTGTCGCCGCCGGCGAATGAAAAGGATTTCAGCTTTTTGGCACCGTGTCCGACTTCGGGTCTGCTGGTGCAGGGCGGCAGGGATGAAATCGGCAATCCGCGAATCGTTGAGGAGCTGGCGTTGCGTTTGAATACCCAGCGCAATGTGGAAGTCGACTTCGCTTTGATAGAAGAAGGCGACCACATGTATAACGGGCATCTGGTGGATTTGTATAAAATCATCGGCAACTATGTTATCGGCGCGCTGTCCAAAAAGGCGCCGGCGAAAAAACGTCGCGGCCGCCGTAAAAAATCCGAAATCGCCGAACAGCTGCTGCTGGAAGGGCAGGGCATGGACGACGAGGCGGAGGACGATGAGCTGCTTGATGATGAAGACGATGACGATTTTGATGATAGTCTCGTTGACGATGAAGATGAATTTGATGATGATGAATACGGCGAAGACGAGGAAGATGAAAAATAAGCGTGTTTGCCGCCGTATTGGTTGTCGGGGCGCTCGTTCGGGCGCCTTTTTTGTTGCCGTTATCTTAAAAAAATTTGTCAACCTTGATTTTTTCGCTTGCATTTTCAGATAATATGCCGTATAAGCAAAGCCTGTTTTGATACTATTTTGTCTATTATGCGGTATGATTTATGCATGACGGAGCAAAACGGTAAGCGATTTATTAACTTATTTTTTTCTAATCCTAAAAATCATTTAAGATGGAAAGAGTTTCGCAACCGGCTTCTGTTTGCCCGAAAGTGGTGATAGAAGCCCAAACCGGCAAAAAGCTTGCCGAAGTGTTTAATTTTATTGAATTTCCGAATGGCTGGAGCTATCGGGAAAATGTGGACGGAACAGTCGGGTTGTATGATGAAAAAAATAAAGAAATCTGCAGCCTCGGCACACAAGAGAAAAAACTGGCGGAAGAATGTCTGGCCGCCGGTATGGTGTATGCGTTGAAGCAAAACGGACGGTATTCGCTCTATGCGGCGGACGGTAAAAAACTGGTCGGCGACGCGGATAGTATTACCCTTTATCCGAATGGCTGGGCGGATGTCCGCTGCAAAGAAGGCAATGCTTTCTATCGTTCGGATATGAGCCTGGCGGCAACCGGCTATGCTGAGGCCGGCCTGTCGGAAGACGAAAAGTATTACTGGACGACGCCGGATGGCGAAAATTGGTCGTTCTTTGCCGGCGACGGCAGAAAGATTGCTGAAAATTTTGTGGATATCCAGCTCTATTCGCCGGACTACTTTATGCTGAGAAGAGCTGACGGCAAAAACGTCATCTACGATGTCAAAGCCAATCGGCAGAGCGAAAACGATTACACTCTGGTTGAGCTTCTGCCCTGCAAAATGTTCACGGCTCTGTCCCGCCTCAATAAAGGGCTGGCCTTGTTCCGTGCGGACGGCACATTGGTTCAAACCGGCTACGACAAATACTGCGTTTTTGAGAACGGTATGTATCTGGCCATGAAGTTTGAGGAAAACTACAGGCTGTATTATCCGGACGGCCGGGTGGCAATGGAAGGCTTTTGCGAGTGCGAGGAAAGTAAAAAAGGTTATCTTGTCGCCTCCAACGGCCAAAAGAGCCTGCTGTTTAACCCGCGCGCCGAGCTTGCCCATACCAGCGAAGGAAGTATTTATGCTTTTGCCAATGGTTGGTACTTGTGCGGCGATGAAAGTTTGTTCAGCGCAATGATTCTCTGCCGGGAGGATAACAGCATCGTCAAGACCGGGCTTATAAACGCGGATGTTTATGCCAACGGGTGGTATATGATTGAAACGCCGAGCCAGATAAAAGAAGATGAAACGGTTTTGACCCTGTATGATCCGGACGGCGTTATGATTGCCATATCTTCTAAACCGATATTGGTGGACGAAGAGAATGATTGCTACATGCAAACCGATGCCGATGGCTTGATGTCTTTGCGCAATTCCGGCGGCGGGGTGCTTCTGGAAGGCGCTGAAGCCGTTTACACGTTAGGCAATTTGTGTCTGGTGGAAAAAGGCGATGAAAGCACGTTGTATCTGTTTGAAGAAAAGCCCGAACATGACGTAACCGGAAAAGAAATCTCCAAACATCTCGGCTTAACCGAATTGTGGCGCGGTAAAACCGGCACGATTTGGGATGAGGTCATCATCGCCGGCCAGGGTGATTTGGGCATTTGCTAAAAGCTCCGTAACCGAAAAGCCTGCTCCTCGTTTGAGAGGGACAGGCTTTTTGTTTGGCTTTTATATATCATCACTTCCGCCGCATTTTGATTTTATCAATCAGCTTCAGCACCGGCTCTTCCAGCCAGGCCTTGTAGCCGATATAAATCGCCAGCACGATAATTGAATAGCCGAGAATCACCAGAATTATCGGCAGGAGCGTCAAAAAGATAAACAGCCCGCCGAGCAGAAACAGGCTCACAATCAGACAGCCGAGCGAGTTCTCTTTTTGCATTTGTTTGATTTGTTTTTCCAAGTCCTTGTCATCATCGGGATCAGGGTAGATGTATTCAATTTCCATATCATATCCTTAAAATAATTGCTTTCTTAAGTTATGTAAGGTGCGCCGCGCCCAAAATCAAGCGCCATCGGCGCATAAATCAAAACTGCAATGTCAGAAGATTCGTAAAAACATTGGCATTAGAGCCGTGCGCGCTGCCCGACGCCTGGCACCCTGCCAATAACAAAACGCAAAAAACAATCGCAAGAAAACGCATTATAAAAATCTCCTTATAAAAACATTAAAAAAATAACACGATATCCGTAAAAAAATACTTAATATTAACTTTTTCCCGTTATTCTCCCTTTCGCTATGCAATAAAGGACTATGGACAATGCTGAACAAATTTCGTTATGCTTTATTATTAACCGTGCTTTTAACCGCCGGACGCGCCGAAGCCGGTGTAATCAGCGATTACTTTTCAGGCTTAAAGCAGGATGTTCGGCAGACGTGGGACGAGGGGAGCTGGAACGTGATGTTGCCCCTGCGCGTCTGGCATAACCGGCTGACCTATGATGACGAGCATATTGACAAGTATAACGAAGAGCCTTGGGGATTGGGCGCCGGGCTGACCCGCTACGAGGGCGAAAACTGGCACGGGCTGTATGCGATAGCTTTCAAGGATTCAAACGACTATATGCAGACGATGTTCGGCTACGCCTATCTGATAAACAAAGCGCTTGACGAAGAGAAAGACTGGCATTTCGGCTACGGCTATACTTTGGGCGTAACCCAGCGCCATGAATATTCGTATATACCGATACCTTTGCCGTTGCCGATAGCCGCGCTGACCTATAAAAAAGTTTCGCTTAACGCAACGTATGTTCCCGGCGTTAAAAATGACGGCAATGTCCTGTTTACCTGGCTGCGCGTGGATTTATAAGCCTGCCGCCGTATCTGCGTCCGTCGCCTTTTGCCTGCACCGCCGTTACTCTTTCATTTGCCGCCTTTTCGCGCGCCCCCGCTCATCAGCCGCGCTCATGCTTATCGCCTGCACGGGCGTTACCGTTTTGCGTCTGTCCGCCTAGTCCCACGGAAAGACCAGCCACGCCTCGTCGGGCAGGGTAACCGCAGTCAAATCCGGCTTTTCACCGCAACTTTCCTTGGTAATCAGCGTGCATTGCCGCGCGTGCGGAAAACGCCGCCGCAGATAGCGCACCGTTTCGCCGGTATCCGCCAGATCGTCAATAACATAAACATCGCTGCCGTCAAACAGCCGGTCGGTGGAAATATCCTTTGTTTCGCCGCGTTGATTGTTGCTGTCGTAAGAAATAAGCTTCATCAGCCGGATGTCGCGGATATTGAGCCGGTAGGCGATAAGTTGCGCCGGCACCAGCCCGCCGCGCGACACGGCCACCAGCGTCATCTGGCTTATATCCGGACAATCCGCCGCGATTTTATCGGCGATGATGTCGCTCCATTCCTTTATATTTTCCCAACTGATATGCTGTTTATTCATTATTCTTAGTCCTTAAAAATATTTTATCACAAGTTCACGCGCATTTTCTGTCGCAAACGGCGCCGGCTGCCTCGTCCGCCGGATTGGAGATTGGCCCGTCCGCCGGCTTGGGTTCAAACCAGGTTGACTTCGGCGGCATGAGGAGTTTGGCGTCGGCAACCGCAATCAGCTCGTCAATCGCGGTCGGATAAACCAGAATTCCCGCGCTGCCGGGGCGTGCATCTACCAGACGTTTAATCTCTTCCGTGCCGCGTATGCCGCCGACAAATTCAATCCGTTCGTCGTTGCGCAGGTCGGTAATATTCAAAAGCCGCGCCAATACCCGCTCGCTCAAAATGCTGACGTCAAGTTTTGCCACCGGATTGTTTTCGGGAGCCGCGCCCGTGTAGGTCATCTTCGTCCATTTCCCGTTAAGATAAAGGATAAATTCCCCTTTGCGTGCCGGTTTGCCCGGTTCGGCCGGTTCCAGCCGGAAATCTTCGCTGAGCCGCTGATAAAATTCCTCTTCCGTCATACCGTTCAGGTCGTGTATAAACCGGTTGTAATCCCAAATCCGCATTTCATCGGCAAAAAAGGCAATCGCCAGAAATCTCGCCGAGTCGCGCGTTCCGGTTTCTTCCGCCAGCCGCGCCGCCGCCGCCGAGCGGTGGTGTCCGTCGGCAATATAAGCCTCGTTCTGCGCCGCAAAAGCGTTGGTAATCGCCGCGATGTCGTCATCATTGTCAATAATCCACAAACTGTGCCGCACGCCGTAATCCGCCGTAACCGAAAAATAAGGCGCCGCCGCGGTAATCCGCTGTAATAGGGCTTTGATGGCGGGCAAGGGGCGGTTAAACAGGAGCGCCGGCCCGGTTTGCGCCCCGACCGCGCGAATTTGCCGCACCCGGTCGTTTTCTTTGGCGACGCGCGTCAGCTCATGGCGTTTGATACGCCCTTCCGCATAGGCTTTGACCGACGCCGCAACCGCAATTCCGGTTTGGATATGGTTGCCCGCCTGCATTTGATAAGCGTAGTAGCAGGGCTTGTTCTGCCGCCGCAAAATCCCTTTGGCGAGCATCTGCCGGAAATTCTCCGCCGCCTTGTCATAAACCCTGTCGTCGTATGGGGAAATCCCCGCCTCAAGGTCTATCTCCGCCTTGGATATATGCAAAAAGCTGTAAGGCAGCCCCTGAGCGCGTATTTTGGCCTCTTCGGAAGAAAGCACATCGTATGGCGGCGCCGCCACTTC
>CALXYD010000035.1 GCA_944392865.1 uncultured Alphaproteobacteria bacterium | reverse complement strand
AGCTCATCCAAATTCCGCTCCGTCGCAAGCTTATCCAGAATGGTTTTAACCACGGTATCAATCGCGGTGCCCTCGGAATAATCGGCCGGCAGGGCAAAATTAACGCGGTCGTCGCGCAGGAGCTTGATAGCCTTTTCCTTGTGGGCGCTTTTGGGCTTATAAACGGCGATTGCGTTGCCGCCGCGGGTTTTGACAAGTTTCATGGAAGGGATGTCGGTCATACCGTCGCCGAAATAGATAATGCGCGGAAAGGGAACGCGCCGCTTGCTGTCTTCCATAAACTCGTTGACCAGCTTGTCATCAAGCTTGCCCAGCCCTTTGTTGATTTTGGAAATATACTGCACTTTGGTGGAATAATTAACCACCCGCGCCGGCCAAACCGGCGTTCCGTCCTCGCCGAAAGCGTAACTGCAACCGTAAATATCGGCAAAATATTTGCTGATGGAGGTACCGCAAAGAATTTCCTCATAGCCGGAAGAAATGATGTAATGTTCAATTTTAAGTCCGAGTTTCTCGCCGTAGGCGTTAATCCGTTCAAACCACCCCTCAACCCCTTTGTAGTATTTGACAAGCGTTCCGCAATAGGCAAAATTTTCGCGGGTTAGGCGAACGCCTTTTTCGCGCGCGGTTTTCATAAAATAATACATACTGCCGGTAATCTGGTCGGCGCAGTTGTCAACAGACCATTGGTTCGCCTTTTTCCAAAACGTTTTCGGGCTCATGCCGAGTTCGGGAATAAGCACATAATCCTGCATATAGGTAGTAGACAGCGTTTCATCAAAATCATAAACAAGCGCGACCACGGTTTTCTTCATCATTTTTCCTTTCATCAATTAACCGCATGGAGTATAACGCCCCATTGGTTAGGATATGTTTAAAATCCGCTCCGTCCGCCGAATATTTTTAATGATAAAGCATATCGTTCATTTTCCAATAGACGTCCGTATTGAAAATCTGCGGATTGTCTTTGGCATAATCCACCACGGTTTTCCCTTTTTCGTCATAAGCCTTGGGCAGGGCGCCGTTGGCAAGCAGCGTCTCCAGCACCGCCGGCGAAGAAGAAGACCGTCCGGCAAGCATCAGCGGCGTCATCATATTTTCCCCGCCGGTAATTTTCGCTTCCATTTCGTCAAGCGTTGTTTCCGCCGCCGCCATGATTGAAGCCTTATCGGCCGTTTTTTCGCCCGCCGCCACGCCGTAAAGCCGCTCCAGAAAATCCAACGCGCTTTGTAAAGAAACTTTGGTAATACTCACCAGGGAATGTCCCGCCGACATATTTGCAAAAGGGCTTTCCTTTTTAATCCGCGCGTTGACGTCCGCCCCGCGGTTAATCAGCGTTTGCGCCACATCGGCATTGAGGTTGTAAGCGGCCGCATACATCAGCGGCGTCCAGCCGGCTTTGTCATGCTCGTCAACTTTTGCGCCGAAATTAAGCAGCGCCTCGGCAACTTTCGGATTATCGTTTGCCCCTGCCGCCAACATCAGCGCCGTCCGCCCGTTCTCATCGCGCGCATGAATGTCCGCCCCGTTAGCCATCAGCATCTCCACCGCCCGCGGGTCAGACGCCACGCTCGCCGCAAACATCAGGATAGTGCGACCGGCAGGATTGCGCGCCGAAGCGTCCGCCCCTTTTGCCAGTTCCACCGCCACGGCATCCGGCGTCGCAGTGCGCCAAAACCCCGCGGAAAGAAATTTCTCCGCCGGCACATCTGCCCCTTTCCATGCCTTAGCCTCTGCCTGCCCGCCGATTTCCACAATCCACACCGGCAATTCGGGCACAGCCGCCTCCGGCGCCGCCGCCACGGTTTCAGACGCCGGTTCCGCAGCGCCGGTTACCGCCCGCCACAGGCGCGTCATCACCGCCCCGCCATGCGTTGCATCGTAGGCCAAAAAGACAATCAGCAAAAACACCGTGCCGGAAAACAATTTTCGGACAATTTTTTTCAACAGGTTCTTCATTGGCGCCCTTCTCCCCAACGCCCGCCGTGGCAGGCAAAAAAAACTATTGATTATAAAATAAAACGCCTTTTCTTAACATCGGGTAAAAACGCCGCGCGGTTTATCCGCCTCCTCCCTTTTCCCTTGCAATTTAAAATCTTCTGTTTTAATATCGGGACAGTTTGTAACCAATATAAGCAAAAGCGAGGTAGAAAATGGCGGCAACGCAAATGGAACAGTTGGTTTCCCTGTGCAAGAGGAGAGGTTTTATTTTTCAAAATTCGGATATCTATGGCGGCCTGCAGGGCGTGTATGACTACGGCCCGCTCGGCGTGGAATTGAAGAACAACATCAAAGCCGCGTGGTGGCGCGCCATGGTTTATGAGCGCGATGACGTGGAAGGGTTGGACGCCGCGATTCTGACTAACCGTAAGGTGCTGCATTACTCCGGACATGAGGACACGTTTTCCGACCCGATGGTGGATTGCCGCAAATGCAAAGGGCGTTTCCGCGCCGACCAGATAAACGGCGTCTGTCCGAACTGCGGCTCCACGGATTTGACCGACCCGCGCCCGTTCAACCTGATGTTCAAGACCCATGTCGGCCCGGTGGTGGATGATGACAACATCGCTTATCTTCGTCCGGAAACCGCGCAGGCTATTTTCACCCAGTTTAAGAACGTTGTTGACTCTACCTCGCGCAAGTTGCCGTTCGGCATCGCCCAAATCGGCAAATCTTTCCGCAACGAAATCACGCCCAAGAATTTCATCTTCCGTGTGCGTGAGTTTGAACAGGCGGAACTGGAATTTTTCGTCAACCCCGGCGAAGATGAAAAGTGGCATGAGTATTGGAAACAGGCGCGCATTGACTGGTGGGTGGCGCAGGGGCTGCCGCGCGACCGTTTCCGCGTTTACGACCAGAAACCCGACGAGCTCGCCCACTACGCCAAAGCCTGTTCGGATATTGAATATTCTTTCCCGCACGGCGTGGAAGAGCTGGAAGGCATCGCCAACCGCCGCGATTATGACTTGGGCAACCACACCAAGGGGCAGGACGAGTTTAATCTGGAAGCGCATTGTCATAAAAACCCCGATTCAACCGCCAAGCTCTGCGTCCGCGATGAAGAAAACAACAAATGGATTGTTCCGTTCGTGATTGAGCCGTCCATGGGCATTGACCGCGCCGTGCTGGCGATTTTGACCGAGGCGTATAACGAGGAAGACCTGGGCGGCGGCAATTCGCGCATTGTGCTGAAGTTGAAGAAACATCTTGCGCCGATAAAGATTGCGATTGTCCCGTTAAAGAAGAACAGCCCGGAGATTATGGCAAAGTGCCACGAACTGAAACAAAGCCTGATGAAATTGGGTATCGGGCGCGTGGCGTTGGAAAACACCGGCAACATCGGCAAAGCTTACCGCCGCCACGATGAAGTCGGCACGCCGCTCTGCCTCACCGTGGATTTTGAAACCCTGGAACAGCAGCCGGAAACCGTAACTCTGCGCGACCGTGATACGATGGAGCAAATCCGTATCGCCACCGCCGAGCTGCCGGCTTATCTGCGCGAATACTTCGCCTGATACGGCCAAACGTTTTTTGCATGAAAAAAATTCCCGTTTACCGAACTGTCCGATCAGCTCAATAATCGGGAATTTTTTTATCACTCCTCAATAATTAAATCAATATCCGGGTAAGCAAAGGCCCCAGAACTAAGCCCCCGAAAAGCATCATAAAAAGGCCTATCCAACCACCGAAATCAGTTAAGAAAGGCACTAATTTCGGATATTTTTTATCGGACAAAATATCTCTTGCTATCGGCCCTCCTATCATAAGCGCAAGCCCTACAAACATAAAAAACAGACTCGTATAGAAACCTAAATCATGCGCGGTCTTAATTCGCGCACTAACGAGAACATCATTTTCGGCTACTGCCTGCTCTGCCGCCTTTTGTTCCGCCGCATGGCGCGCTTCTTCAGCCGCCGCCAGCTTTGCTTCAATTTTTTCATCCACAAGTTTGTCAACTTGCGCCTGGTCAATTCCGGCATTCTGCCCGTTTCGCATCCCGAGGTAGTAAATACCGCCGCCGACCAAAATCAGCAAAACCGCCACAAGCCCGAATTTCAACCAGCCGCGTCCGCTCTGTTTGGAAATTTCCTTTCCCCTGAGCGCCGCCGCCAACTGACTGAAAATACCGAATTTTGCTTTTAGCTCTTCATCATCTTCACAACACGAAGGAACATTATCCGGTGCCTGTGAAAAAACACGACTGCGCGAATTACTCGCCCCAAAATACTTTGCAATTTCATTAAACTTTTTCATAATAGTAATAGATTTTAAATAATTTTACATAGATTTAATTTTTACCCTCCAGTATAACCGAAAAATTACTTTTGTCAACATTTTTTCGGTAAGACCGGAAAGTATAATCGCTGATAAGGAATGGATGAAACCTACTTTACAAAATCAAAAGACTTTTCCCCAAATACAGGTTATCTTATCAAAAAATAACCGTCTATTGTCACTTACAAAAAAATCTCCGGTTATTGAACCGCCAAAACAGCTCAATAATCGGAGATTTAATATTACGGTAACTTAAGCAAATGCGTAGGCAAGCCAGGGAGCCAGAAAGGATGGTCCAACCAACAGCAGCGCAATTGCAAAGCTGGTATACCCTACAAGTAACAGATAATACCGTCTAGCTGCCCATCTGTCACCTTCACAAAAGATGACAAACACCATCGCAAGAGCTATGAAAATAAAAAAACCTCTCCACCCTTTAAGTGAAGAAGAAATCTTATCTTCCCATTCTTTTTGCGTCATCCGCTGCACATTGGCAAGCGTTTGTTCCGCTTCTTGCAGTTGTTTTGCATCAGCGCCACTTGCTTTAAGTCCAGCTACAGCCTGACGTGTTTGCGCTATTATTTTCTGCTTATAACGCGCCAGATATTCCGGCATACCCTGAGCAACATCTAAGACTACTGCCGCATCATCTATACTTTTCTGCCGCGCCTCATCAGCCTTCGCCAATTCCGCCGCACGGCGTGCTTCTTCAGCCTTTGCCAATTCAGCTGCACGGCGTGTCTCTTCAGCCTTCGCCAATTCCGCCGCAACCTGTTCTTTCACAAGCTTCTCCACCTGCGCCTGGTCAATTCCGACGTTCTGCCTGCCTTGCGTCCCGAGGTAATAAAGACCACCGGCAAGCCCAACTGCCATAACCAATAAAAAAATCCGAAAACTAATCCGGACATAACCACGCTCTTGGGAAATTTTCTTTCCTCTAAGCATTGCCGCCAACTGGCTTAAAATGCCGAATTTCTCTTTCAGTTGTCCATCCTCATCATAGCACGAGGGAACATTGCTCTGTAAACCATCCGCCTGCGGACAATTTACCAATTTATTAAACTTTTTCATAAAGTAATAGATTAAATAATTTTACATAGATTTAATTTTTACCCTGCCAGTATAACCGGGAAATTACTTTTGTCAATATTTTTCAAAATATTTATTGCCAACCACGACCGTTTCACTAAAATTTTCCTCTTAAACCGCCTATCCGACAAGTATGGCAACGCCACATTTGCCTGTGCGGCGCGCACTGCCCCTGCCTAAGCAGGGCTTTAACTGCCGCACTTATTTTTATCCAAATGCACGGCTTACTTCAATAAAAACGCTATCCTATAAACTATCCGTCAAGCACGGCTTGCCACATTTGCCTGTGCGGCGCGCACTGCCCGTGGCGCGGCCACTGCCCCTGCTTTAGCAGGACATTACCCACTTTCCTAACACCTATTTTGCCCTCATTTTTCCTTATCTCAAATTTCGCCATAACCACTTCAACAAATCAGCAAACAAATGCGGCTTGCCCGCATTTGCCCCTGCTTTAGCAGGGCTTCTCGCCCTTACAAAAAACACACTCTCCCCACCTTTCGCCCTGCCACAACACCCTACCCGCATAATAACGTCCTCTTAAACCGCCTATCCGACAAGTATGGCAACGCCATACTTGCCCCTGCTTTAGCAGGGCTTCTCGCCCTTACAAAAAACACGCTCCTCCGCCTCCTCGCCGCAGCTCGCCGCCCCGATGAAACACACCCGCGCCCCTTTCCGCCCATTGTTCCCACTACACCCAGCTCGTCCCCACGCCGCCGCCCCTTTTCCCCACCACTCTCAACACAACCTTGCCCGCCCCGCCACGCTCAGCCCTTTCCGCCCATTGTCCCCACTACACCCAGCCCATCCCCACTACACCCCACTCCCGCCACATTCAGCCAAACCAAAAGGAGAGCGCCGTTAAACGCTCCCCTTTTCCTCAAGCCTGCAACTTGCCGCTTGTTCATTCAGCCGGCTGCGCTTCAATCGCCGCCGCGCCGTCTTCCGCCGCCTGCCGACGCTCCAACGCCGCCTTAGCCTCTTCTTCTTTCATCAGCTCAATCTCGCGATCGTTCTGCGCCGCAACCTTCCTGAGCGAACGCAATACGCTGCCCGTTCCGGCCGGCACCAGACGTCCGACGATGACGTTTTCTTTCAAGCCGGACAAGTGGTCAACCTTGCCTTCAACCGCCGCCTCGGTCAGCACGCGCGTTGTTTCCTGGAAGGACGCCGCGGAGATGAACGACTTGGTCTGCAGAGAAGCTTTCGTAATACCGAGCAGCACCGGCGTTGCCGTTGCCGGACGTCCGCCCTCTTTCTCGGTCTTGGCGTTAATCGCCTCAAACTCGTCAGCGTCAATCTGCTCGCCCACCAGGAAGGTCGTATCGCCCGGCGCGGTTACTTCAACCTTGCGCAACATCTGCGAAACGATAACCTCAATGTGCTTGTCGCTGATTTTCACGCCTTGAGCGCGGTAAACGTCCTGCACTTCCTTAACCAGATATTCCGCCAGTTTCTCCACGCCGAGAACACGCAAAATATCATGCGGCGCCAGCGTTCCTTCAACCAGCATATCGCCTTTCTTGACCATATCGCCGTCCTGAACCGCCAGACGTTTGCCCTTCGGCACCAGATATTCATATTCTCTGTCATCATCGGTGCGAACCACAATGCGCTGTTTGGCCTTATAGTCTTTGCCAAACTCAACCACGCCGTCAACATCGGAAATAATCGCCGGATCTTTCGGGCGGCGGGCTTCAAACAGCTCGGCCACGCGCGGCAGACCGCCGGTAATATCCTGCGACTTCAGGCTCTCTCTCGGAATACGCGCGATAACATCGCCCGGCTTGATGTCCGAACCGTTGTCAATCGCCAAAACCGCGTCAACCGGCAGATAGTAGCGAACCTCGTGTCCGTTATCCAGCGTAACCGGCTTGCCTTTGGCGTCTTTGAGCACAATGGACGGCCGCAGGTTGGCGTGTGCATTCGCTCCGCCGCGCCAGTCGGTAACCACTTTGGAAACGATACCCGTCGTTTCATCCTGGTTTTCGCGCACCGATACGCCAGCAATCAGGTCAATCAGTTCGGCCTTGCCGCCTTTTTCGGAAATAATCGGGGTCGTAAACGGATCCCACTCGGCAATTTTCTGCCCTTTTTCAACTTCCGAACCGAGCGCCGCCAGCAACTTCGTGCCATACGGAATTCTGTGGCGGGATTTCTCGCGTCCCTGTGCATCGGTAATAATGATGTTGCAGTTGCGCGCCAGAACAATCGGATTGCCCTCGGTATTGGTAACCGTGTGCGTATTGTCAAGCGTCAAAATACCGGAGAACGGAACTTCAACCGAAGCCTGCTCTGCCGACAGCGACGCCGCACCGCCGACGTGGAACGTTCTCATCGTCAGCTGGGTACCCGGCTCGCCGATGGATTGTGCCGCGATAACGCCGACCGCCTCGCCGACATTGACCGGCGTGCCGCGCGCCAAATCGCGCCCGTAACAGGCCGCGCAAACGCCGTGTTCGCTTTCGCACGTCAGAACCGAACGGATTTTAACCTGTTCAACACCCGCTTTCTCAACTTTTTCCACATCGTTTTCGTCAATCAGCTTGCCTTTATTAACCAGAATTTCGCCGGTTTCCGGATTGCGGATATCTTCCTGCGCCGTGCGTCCGAGGATACGCTCGCCGATAGAGGCAATGACGTTTCCGCCGTCCACCACCGGACGAACGATAATGCCGCGTTCGGTGCCGCAGTTTGTTTCGGTAATAACCACATCTTGCGCCACGTCAACCAGACGGCGGGTCAGATAACCGGAGTTCGCGGTCTTCAACGCCGTATCGGACAAACCTTTACGCGCACTGTGCGTGGAACTGAAGTATTCCGACACCGTCAACCCTTCCTTAAAGTTGGAGATAATCGGTTGTTCAATAATCTGTCCGTTCGGCTTGGTCATCAAACCGCGCATACCGGCCAATTGCCGCATTTGGTCTTTGGAACCGCGGGCGCCGGAATCCGCCATCATAAACACGGAGTTCATATAACCATGGTCAATTTTGGAAATTCCCTTCATCATTTCTTCGGTCAGCTTATAGTTGCACGCCGCCCAGATATCAATGACTTTGTTATACTTTTCGCCCTTGGTGATTAAACCGTTCTGATACTGCTGTTCAAATTCCTTAACCTGTTGCGAGGTTTCCTCAATCAGCTCTTTCTTCGTCGGCGGCACGATAAGGTCGTCCTTGCCGAACGAGATACCCGCCTTGCAGGCATTTTCAAAACCGAGCGTCATAATCTTGTCAACCATAATGCAGGTTTCTTTCTGTCCGCAATAACGGTAAACCGTGTCAATGATTTCGCCGATTTCTTTCTTGCGCAACAGACGGTTGACCAGCGAAATGGAAATTTTCTCGTTATCCGGCAGAATGTCGGAAATGATAATGCGTCCCGGCGTTGTTTCCAACAGCCCGTAAACGCGCTCGCCCTTGTCATTGACATAGTGCATGCGGCACTTGATTTTCGCGTGCAGATCAACCGCTTTGGCGTTGAGCGCCAGCATAACTTCGTTAACATCGGCATAAATGCTGCCTTCGCCTTTAACGCCTTCCGCCTCGTAAGACAGGTAATAGATACCCAAAACCATATCCTGCGACGGAACAATAATCGGCTTGCCGGAGGCCGGTGCCAGAATATTGTTGGTAGACATCATCAACACGCGAGCTTCCAACTGTGCCTCAATGGAAAGCGGAACGTGCACGGCCATTTGGTCGCCGTCAAAGTCGGCGTTAAACGCGGTGCAGACCAGCGGATGCAGGTGAATGGCCTTGCCTTCAACCAACACCGGTTCAAACGCCTGAATACCCAGACGGTGCAGCGTCGGCGCGCGGTTCAGAAGAACAGGATGTTCGCGGATAACTTCTTCCAGAATATCCCACACTTCAACCCGCTCTTTTTCCACCATTCTCTTCGCCGCTTTAATTGTCGTCGCCAACCCGTAAAGCTCCAGTTTGGCATAAACAAACGGCTTAAACAGTTCCAGCGCCATTTTCTTCGGCAAACCGCATTGGTGCAGTTTGAGCTGCGGGCCGACCGTAATAACCGAACGGCCGGAGTAGTCCACACGTTTACCCAAAAGGTTCTGCCGGAAACGTCCCTGCTTACCTTTCAGCATATCGGACAGCGATTTAAGCGGCCGTTTGTTCGTCCCGGTAATTGCCCGCGCGCGGCGTCCGTTATCAAACAGCGCGTCAACCGACTCCTGCAGCATACGTTTTTCGTTGCGGATGATAATATCCGGCGCGTGCAGTTCAATCAATCTCTTCAAACGGTTGTTGCGGTTGATGACGCGGCGGTAGAGGTCGTTCAAATCCGACGTGGCGAAACGTCCGCCGTCCAACGGCACCAACGGGCGCAGCTCCGGCGGAATAACCGGCAACACGTCCAAAATCATCCATTCCGGCTTGGTATTGGAATCAATAAACGCTTCAATGATTTTCAGCCGCTTTACCACTTTCTTGCGCTTGGCTTCCGAAACCGTTTCGCTCAGCTCTTCGCGCAGGGCTTTCTTTTCCGCCTCCAAATCAATATTGGCAAGAATTTCCTTAATCGCCTCCGCGCCGATACCGGCTTTGAACGCATCTTCGCCGAACTCGTCCAGCTTTTCCTGATACTCGTCTTCGGTCAAAAGCTGATACAGCTTCAAATCCGTCAGTCCCGGTTCAATAACGATGTAGCTCTCAAAATAAAGCACGCGCTCCAACTGCTTCATCGGAATATCGGAAATCATTGAAATCCGGCTCGGCAGCGATTTCAAGAACCAGATATGCGCCACCGGCGCCGCCAGTTCAATATGTCCCATGCGTTCGCGCCGCACTTTGGAAAGCGTAACTTCAACGCCACACTTTTCGCAAACAATACCGCGGTATTTCATTCTTTTATATTTGCCGCACAGACATTCATAGTCCTTGACCGGGCCGAAAATGCGCGCGCAGAACAGACCATCGCGCTCCGGCTTGAACGTGCGGTAATTAATTGTCTCCGGCTTTTTCACTTCGCCGTAAGACCAGGAACGTATCTGCTCGGGAGAGGCAATGGAGATTTTGATTTCATCAAAAGACTCGGAAACAGCCTGCTGACCGAAAAAATTCATAATATCGTTCATCTGTAAAAAACTCCTTTATCTCTCTTAAGCGTGTTCTTCGTTCAACATTTCAACGTTGAGGCACAGCGATTTGATTTCTTTGACCAAAACGTTAAAGCTCTCCGGAATGCCCGCTTCAAAGCTGTCTTCGCCGCGGACGATAGCCTCGTAAACTTTGGTTCTGCCGCCCACGTCATCAGACTTGATCGTCAGCATTTCCTGCAGCGTATAGGCTGCGCCGTATGCCTGCAAAGCCCAAACTTCCATTTCGCCGAAACGTTGTCCGCCGAATTGCGCCTTACCGCCGAGCGGCTGTTGCGTAACCAGGCTGTATGGGCCGACCGAACGGGCGTGCATCTTCTCGTCAACGATGTGGTGCAGCTTAATCATATAGATAACGCCGACCGTTACTTTGCGGTCAAACTTCTCGCCGGTACGTCCGTCATACAGGTCAATCTGTCCCGACGTCGGCAATCCGGCCATTTCCAACATCCGGTTGATGTCATCGCCGTTCGCGCCGTCAAATACCGGCGTCGCCATCGGCACGCCCTTCTTGAGGTTGCCGACCATTTCAAGCTTTTCCGGTTCCGTCAGCGGCTCAATTTCTTTCTTATACTGCTTTTCGCCGTAAATTGTCTTGAGTTTGTCATTGAGTTCGTCAATCGTCTTCTCGCCACGCTTATACTGCTCGCACAGTTCGTTAAGCTGTTTGCCGAGTTCCTTCGCCGCCCAGCCCAGGTGCGTTTCAAGAATTTGCCCCACGTTCATACGGCTCGGCACGCCCAGCGGATTGAGCACGATGTCAACCGGCGTTCCGTCTTCCATATACGGCATATCCTCAAGCGGCAGCACGCGCGAAACCGTACCTTTGTTTCCGTGCCGTCCCGCCATCTTATCACCGGTTTGCATTTTACGCTTCGTCGCGATAAACACTTTTACCTGTTTCAAAACGCCCGGCAGCAGGTCATCGCCGCGCTGGACTTCCTCAACTTTCTGTTCAAAATGCTGTTGCACGCGTTCCAGACGGGCATTGAAAGCATTGGTAAATTCCTCAATTTTGCTCATCAGCTCTTCATCTTTGATGATGATTTTGCCGAGTTGATATTCCGGAATATTCTTCAACACTTCCTCGGTCAGCACCAGTTTCTTGGCAATTCCTTTCGGTGCGTCAACCACCGTCTGTCCCAAGAGCATTTCTTTGAGGCGTTGGTTATAGCTCTTGCGCACGATGTTCATTTCATCATCGCGGTCTTTGGCAAGCTTGGAAATTTCCGCCTGCTCAATCGCCAGCGAACGTTCGTCTTTTTCAACGCCACGGCGATTAAACACCTGCACGTCAACCACAACACCTTCAATACCCGGCTGCGCACGCAACGATGTATCACGCACGTCCGACGCCTTTTCGCCGAAGATGGCGCGCAGGAGTTTTTCTTCCGGCGTCACCACGCTTTCGCCTTTCGGCGTAACCTTGCCGACCAGAATATCGCCGGCCTTGACTTCCGCACCGATATAAATAATGCCGGACTCATCAAGGTTGCGCAACGCGTCTTCGCCGACGTTCGGAATATCGCGGGTAATTTCCTCTTGTCCGAGTTTCGTATCGCGCGCCATCACTTCAAATTCTTCAATATGCAGCGAGGTCAGCACGTCATCGCGGGAAATGCGTTCGGACAGCAAAATCGCGTCTTCATAGTTCAAACCGTTCCACGGCATAAACGCCACCAGCACATTTTTACCCAACGCCAGCTCGCCCATATCGGTTGATGGCCCGTCGGCAATAATGTCGCCGGCATGGATTTGGTCGCCCACTTTGACAATCGGCATCTGGTTAATGCAGGTATCCTTGTTGGAGCGGCGGAATTTGGACAGGCGGTAGATTTCCACGCCCATATCGCCCACATTGTTGTTGTCATGGCTGCGCACCACGATACGGTTGGCGTCAACCGCCACCACTTCGCCGTCATATTTGGCCACCACCGTCGCGCCGGAATCTTTTGCCACGCGGGCTTCAATACCGGTGCCGACCAGCGGCGCTTCCGAACGGATGAGCGGCACGCCTTGGCGTTGCATGTTTGACCCCATCAACGCGCGGTTTGCGTCATCGTTTTCCAAAAACGGAATCAACGCCGCCGCAACCGAAACCAGCTGTTTCGGCGAAACGTCGATGTAATTGATTTCTTCCGGACGTGCGAAGATAACGTCGCCGGCTTTGCGGCAGGTAATCAAGTCATCTTCAAAATGTCCGTCGTCTTTAACTTTCGCGTTGGCTTCCGCCATAATGCAACGGGATTCTTCATCTGCCGACAGATAAACCACGTCATTCGTCACTACGCCGTCCACCACTTTGCGGTATGGGCATTCAATAAACCCGTAGCGGTTAATCCGCGCGTAGGTGGACAAAGCGTTAATCAAACCGATGTTCGGCCCTTCCGGCGTTTCAATCGGGCAGATACGTCCGTAATGCGTCGGATGCACGTCGCGGACTTCAAAGCCGGCGCGATCGCGGGAAAGTCCTCCCGGTCCCAAAGCCGACAGGCGCCGTTTGTGCGTCAGTTCGGACAGCGGATTGTCCTGATCCATAAATTGCGACAGCTGCGAAGAACCGAAGAACTCGCGGATAACCGCCGCAATTGGCTTGGCATTGACCAAATCCTGCGGCTTGACGTTCGTCAAAACTTCCGAACTCATCTTTTCGCGAATGGCTCTCTCCATTCTGAGCAGCCCCATGCGGTATTGGTTTTCCATCAATTCGCCGACCGAACGCACGCGGCGGTTGCCCAGGTGGTCAATATCGTCAACTTCGCCTTTGCCGTCGCGTAACCCGACCATATGTTTAACCACGCGCAGAATATCGTCTTTGCGCAAAATCTTCATTGTATCCGGCGCGTCCGCAAACGGAATATCCAGCGCCGAATTCATCTTCACGCGGCCGACCGAAGACAGGTCATAGCGGTCTTCGTCAAAGAACAGCATCTTAAAGATATTTTCCGACGCTTCCAGCGTAACCGGCTCGCCCGGACGCATAACCTTAAAGATATCGGCCAACGCTTCTTCGCGGTTGGTGTTGCGGTCGCTTTCCAGCGTGTTGCGGATATACGGCCCGACATTGACATTGTCAATATAGAGCAAATCCAGCTCTTTAATTTTCGCCGCATTGATTTTCTCAAGCAGTTCTTCGTTGAGTTCCGCCCCGGCGTCGGCGATAACTTCGCCCGTCTTGGCGATAACCAGCGCCTTGGCAAGGAATTTGCCATACAGGTATTCGTCGCTGACCACAAAGCTCTTCAGCCCGCCGTCAACCAGTTTCTGCGCCGAACGCACCGTCAGTTTCTTATCTTTGTCCCAGACTTTTTTGTTGGTGTCGGCATCAATCAAATCAAAGCTGAATTTCACGCCTTTGACCCGCTCCGGCACAAATGCGACCTTCCAGCCTTTTTTACCTTTTTCCAGATGGTCAACGTCATAGAAATAAGCCAGAATTTCCTCTTTGCTCATACCGGTAATTTCCGACGGATCTAAATGCTCCCCTTTCTTGAGCTTGGCCATTTTTTCTTCTGTTTCTTTGGAATAGAGGGCATAAAAGATTGTCGTAACCGGCAATTTCCGGCGGCGGTCAATACGGGCATAAACCAGATCTTTCGCATCAAATTCGAAATCAAGCCACGAACCGCGGTAAGGAATAATCCGCGCCGCAAACAGTTTCTTGCCCGACGCGACGGTCTTGCCTTTGTCGTCGTCAAAGAAGACGCCCGGGCTTCTGTGCATCTGCGAAACAACCACGCGCTCGGTTCCGTTGACGATAAACGTTCCCTTTTCGGTCATCAGCGGAATATCGCCCATAAACACGTCCTGCTCTTTACTGTCGTGGATAGACTTGGCGCCGGTCGCCTCGTCCACGTCAAACACCGTCAGCCGGAGCGTAACTTTCACCGGCGCGGCGTATGTCAAATCGCGGCGAATGCACTCGTCAACGTCGTATTTCGGCTGCGACAGCTCATACTTGACAAACTCAAGCAAGCCGTTACCGGCAAAATCACGGATGGGGAAAATGGATTTGAAAACTTCTTCCAAACCGAACTCGCAATGATTGCCATACATATCAACATTGTTGATAAAGCTGTTGTATGAACCGGTTTGTACTTCAATCAGGTTAGGCATATCAATAACCGCATCAATACGCCCGAAATTCTTTCTTACACGCTTCTTGCCCGTATAAGATTCAGTCATTTTGTTTAATCCTTACTGGTTAAATTCTGCGACAATACTTATGAAATCAGCTTTTTGCCCTGTTATCCGGAACAATTCGCCGCCCGCACGCCGCCAACATATCGCAAAAGTCTGTTGTTTCCC
>CALXYD010000034.1 GCA_944392865.1 uncultured Alphaproteobacteria bacterium | reverse complement strand
TTTTTCGTCTTAAAATCAAATTCTTCCGTTCGTTGATACCCTGACGGTTCATACATTTCATCAATTAAATCTTCATCAAACTTATAAACAACCTCATCTTCATCAAAAAAGTTTTTGACATCTTCCACCCAAACAAATTTCGGACGATATTTCCGGATAGCCTCATTGTAATCATCAAACTCATGCAGCCCTATTTTCTCTCCGACCACCGACAAACGCCCGGGAATAAACCAGTAATAAACAGGCTGCTTACTGAACATAAACAACATCCCGCCATCTCCGGTAAGCACATAATCGTCTTTATCTGTATTCTCCCATAGATATTCAATAACATCTTTTTTGTAATTATACACGATATCGTTATAAAAACACATCGTGATAAAAACAATATAACATTGTAGCTCTATATAAACGAGAAACAGCAACAGTTTCCACTGCTCCGCCAGTTTCATAACCCCGGCCGCAGCCAAAGGCACGGCAAAAAAATACGCCTCGTAGTAATAATAAACATGCGGCGCAAAATAAAAGACTTTACTTCCGATACTAAGGGCAAACAGCCATGTCCACATTCTGAAATAGCGCCCGGAGAATTTATAAAGCGCAATCCCGGAAAATGCCGCCGCACCGAACACAATATAAGCAATATCCCAGGCGCGATTTATTTCCTTCCCCTCAAAAAGAGCCACCATTTCCCGGTTAAAAGCAAAATTCATCTGATAATAAGTTTGCCACATTCCGTTAAACAGCAAGTATGCGCCCATCATCGCCCCGCTAATCAACGGAAGAGCCGAAGCAGCCGACACATCGCGCCATCTCATTTCTTTTTTATACAATAGCCACAACGACCACACCGCCATCAGCGGAAAGTAAAACAGAGCCTTCTGCGTAAACAGAAACGCCACCCACACGCCAAGATAGGAAAAAACCAGATACCGGCTTTTTTTATCCCGCATATAGCAAAAGAAATAATATATCCCCGCCGCCAAACAGGTATACATATAATTATCCGGCTTAAAATAGGCGTAATACAAAAATATCCCGGGAATAAGCAGCATAATGACCGAAAAAAGCGCCGCCGTCCGCCCGCTTAAAAATTCCGCTACAGTTTTATAAACATAAACCAGCCCGAGAACAAAAAACAAAAAAGTAATATAGCACATCACCCCGAAAACGGCGTAATTGCGCTCCAACAACCCGACAATCGGTGCGCTCAGATACCACAGTAACGGATGATGGTGTTCAAAAAAATCCCTATAGGGAACTTGCCCCTGATAAACCATAAAGCTGTCGTGAATATGCTCGCCGATATCGCCTTCCACCCAGTGAAAACAAACGGTCGCCAAACCGACCAGACAAAGAATAACCAGCAGATTAACAAACAATACGGCATCAACCCACCGCGGAAAGCTCCGCCACATTTTCGCAAACGTATTCCTAAACCAACCGTTCATCAGCACACACTCAACGCCATTTTTTTACCGCCGCAATATTCCGCCGGTAAGCCTCACTCGCTTCCATATCTTCCACATCAACCGGCAGCCGACTCCGCCAGTTCGGATACAAAGGAATATCCGTTCCCGGCAGATTTTGTACTTTCTCGGACTGGAAGATATCTTCCGGCTGGAGCATAAAAACTTCACTGTTCGTTTTAGCCATATAAGAATGCACCGCTTCCTCAAGCCCTTCCGGATACCCTTCGCCAAACAAATAGTTCGCCTGCCGTCTCCGGTCTTCCGGCCAAACCTGCTCATTATCCAGCGCCTGCAGCAATATCCAGCGCTCGTGCTCCCGCCAGTGATAACTCTGCTCTGTTTCCTTGGCGGAATACAAGCCCAGTTCTTTCATCAAACCGATTTCCCGTCCGAACCACCAGGCTTTAAGCGGCGGCATATCATGTGTTCCAACAGAAGCAAAATATTTACGGTCATACTCTTGCGGCGTTTTTAACGTCCCATCTTCATCTTTACGTTCAACCCATAAAACACCAAGAGCATAAATATTGCGCTCTTTGAGCATATCCTTAAATCCGTCGGAAACATTGCCGATACATTCGCCCACCACCGCACACTTATTAAGGTGGCTTTCCAACGCCAGAATATTAAACATATCCTCGGCGTTATACATCAGATACGTCCCCTCCTCGCCCTTATCGGGAATAAGATACAGGCGCGACAGCCCCATAACGTGATCAATCCGGATAGCGCCGGCATAACGCATATTCGCCCGCAAAATACGGATAAACGGCTTATAGGCACGTTCTTTCAGCTCAAACGGATTAAACGCCCCAAGCATCCACTTCTGCCCGATGGGAAAGCTGTTATCGGGCGGCGCCCCGGTTCCGCTCTCCTGCATATAAAGATACTTGTCGCTCCAAACCTCGGCGCTGTTCTTGGAAACGCCGACCGGCAAATCCCTATATAACCCGACCGCCAAACCACGCTCTTTAATTTTAGCTTCCACCGCTCTTAACTGCCTGTCCGCCTCAAATTGCAAAAACTTGAAAAATTCAATTTCTTTGGCATTTGCGGATACAAACTTTTCCATCTCGCCAACAATTGCCAACTTTTCAATACCGCCGGCTTTCTTCTGCTTTTGCGCCGGAGTTCCGCACTGCTGCGCCTTAAACGCCTGAAAAACGGCCAACCGGTGCAACTCGCCGGTATCCGCCGCCATAAACACCATAAATTCTTTATAATAATCCGATTTATGCTGTTTCAACATCCGTGCAAAAATCCGGCGCAACGCCGCGATTTTGGTGTTATAAACTGTCGTGTAGTCAATATTTTCCTTTGCTTTTGCCGCTGCGATTGCCGCCTCGTCTTTATCATCTGCTTCATAAAACGGCACTTTCTCAACATCTATATAAATCGGATTCAAAAACAACCGGCTTGTAGACGCGTATGGACTGGCATATTCCGGATTTTCATGCTCCAATACATTAAGCGGATTTAGCCCGATAATATCGCCGTCGCTGTTCGCCAGCATATCCGCCATCTCCGCCAAATCCGTAAAATCGCCCACGCCCCAATTGCGCCGGCTTTTAAGCGAATACAACTGCAGCGCAAACCCGAACAGCTTATCCTTTCCGTTTTTTTGAAGTTCATAACACGCCCGCGGAGTTACCGCCAAAACCGTTTTATAAACGCCTTTTGTCGTTCTTGCTTCTACATCATAATACCCCGGCGCCAATTCTTCGGTAACCGCAAATTGCATTTTCACATACACTGTCCGCGCTTCCTGTCGCCGTTCAAGTTCTGACAATACGCCTGATAAAGGCTTAAAATCATCGCTTCCCTCCGGCGCATAAAAAAACGCCGTTTCGCCTTGTGTTTCTTTCTCCGTTAAAACAATATCCAGATTTTTATTGTCCATCGTTCGCACATAAATCGCATCAAGCGCATACTGCCAACGCTTCTTCTCAATTCTTTCCATGGACTTGCGAATATCGTCTTCGGTTTTGGCCTTATAACCGAAACTTTCAATCAAAAAACGCAACAACCCTGCACTGGCTTCTTTCTCATGTATACCGTTGCAAACATAAGAAAAATGCGTACATATACCCAGCTTCTCAGCCAGCTCTTTCAAAGCAACGTCCATCAAAAATCCCCTACTTTTTCACTTCAAAACACAACACCGACCACGCCGGAACCCAAATCTCTTTCCCCGACGCGCAATGTTCTTCTTCAAATTTCCCCGAACTGTCTAACAGCAAATTCCATTTATAAGCTTTTTTAAGCGCCGGCAACTTCCATTTCAAACTGCTTGCCTGTGCGTTAAGAATAACCATAAACATCTTCTCGCGCGCCGCTACCATATACGACAGCGACCGCCGATTCGCCTGATACCAGTCATTGCCGGAAAATTCCGTTCCCTTCTCCGTATACCACGCCAAATCCTTAATGCCGCTCTTATCAATCGGTTTTCCGGTAAAAAAGTTCTTACGGTTAAACACCCCCATCCGACGCCGCAACCGTATCAAATTTTTCACAAACCGCACATTGGCAATCTCTTCGCTCCCGACAGCGTCCCACACCAGATAAGAGATGACATTGCTTTGGCAATACGCATTGTTGTTGCCAAACTGCGTATTCATAAACTCATCGCCCGCACGCAACATCGGCGTCCCAAAAGACAGAAACAGCGTACTGAGCATAGCTTTTTGCCGCAATTTGCGATTTTCAAGAATCTCTTTGTTATCCGTTATCCCCTCAAAACCGGAATTATAGCTCCAGTTGGCATCGGTTCCGTCACGGTTATCTTCTCCGTTTGCCTGATTATGCTTATGATTGTAACAAACCAAATCATAAAGTGTCATTCCGTCATGCACAGCCAGATAATTGACCGAACTCCAAATTGTCCGCTGGCTTGGCCCGAAAATATCGCTGGAGCCGGAAAGCCGGCTTGCCAATTCGCCGATTTGCCGGTCATCGCCGCGCCAAAAGCGCCGCACCACATCGCGGTAACGGTCATTCCACTCCATATTCCCGGGCGGAAAAGCACCTAACTGATATCCGCCGATACCGATATCCCACGGCTCCGCCACCATTTTAACCAACTGCAAAACTTCATCTTGTCGCACCGACATCATAAATCCGCTGCTCTGGCTGAATTCCTGCTTTACCCGTGCCAGAGATGTCGCCAAATCCAACCGGAAACCGTCTACGTGCATTTCCTCAACCATGTAGCGCATGGCGTCCATCACCAGCGTTAAAACGTATGGATTTTGCAGGTTAAACGACGCCCCGCAACCGGTGCTGTCGTAATAATACCGCTTATTATTACCGTCCAGCGTATAATAACTCTCATTATCAATACCGCGATAGCAAAGTGTCGGTCCGAGATGATTTCCTTCCAGCGTATGATTATACACCACGTCTAAAATGACTTCCAGCCCGTGCTCATGAAACCGCTTGACCATCTTCTTAAAATTATTGATATCCGCGCTGACCATATAACTCGGCTCCAGCGCAAAGAAGTTCAGCGATTCGTAGCCCCAGAAATTTTCCTTCTGCCCCGAACTCCGTTCTGCCATAAACGCATTGACCGGCATCAGCTCAACCGAGGTAACGCCGAGCCATTTCAAGTACTCGCAGACGCTCCGGCTGGCCAACCCGGAAAAAGTCCCGCGCTTAGCGTCTTGCACTTTGGGATGCAACCGTGTATAACCTTTAACGTGCAGTTCATAAAAAACCGTCTTCGCCGCGT
Source organism: uncultured Alphaproteobacteria bacterium (assembly GCA_944392865.1). Classification (GTDB taxonomy): domain Bacteria; phylum Pseudomonadota; class Alphaproteobacteria; order RF32; family CAG-239; genus CAG-267. The sequence goes on along the minus strand of CALXYD010000034.1, from coordinate 9,836 downwards.
CAACTTGTGGCGGCACATCGCCTTCCCAGTCAAAATCATTGCTGTCCACCACCACCGACTTCGGAACATACGGCGCACTGTCCAACGTTGAAAAAGATAAATCTTTATCCGGGCTGTCAACATCATAGCCGAAGATTGCCTTATGCCACAACAACCGCCCCACCAATTTCTTGGCGTATGGGTCTAACAACAGTTTGTTCGGATTAAAACGCTTGCCTTTAGCCGGTTCATACGGCCCGTAAACCCGATAGCCGTAAACCTGCCCCGGCTGCACGCCTTCAAGGTAAATATGCCAGATATTGTTCTCCCGAACCGGAAGTTCGTAACGGGCAAGTTCCTTTACGCCGCTCTTATCAAACAAGCACAGCTCCACTTTAGTCGCGCCCGCCGAAAACAGGGCAAAATTCACGCCCCATTCATCAACGGTTGCCCCCAACGGATAAGAACGCCCCTCCCAAACTCTTATATCTGGCATATCCCCTCTCTTTACGACTTATTCCATACCCGATAATCTTTAATATCTGATATGCTTGATGACAATGGTTGACAACGGCGGCAATACCAGATTGATGGAATGCGGACGTCCGTTCGCTCCCTCGTCGGAAGCATATATCTCGCCTTCATTCTTCACACCGCTGCCCCAGTAATTCTTGTCATCGCTGTTAAAGATTTCCTGATAAACGCCGCTGTCCGGCACACCGAGCTTAAAGTCATGTCTGACCACCGGCGTAAAGTTGCTGACCACAATCATATAATTGTTGTAGTCATGCCCACGCCGGATATAGGAGATAACGCTGTCGTTGGCATCGGCATGGTCAATCCACTCAAACCCCTTACTGTCAAAATCCTCTTCATAAAAAGCGGAATTGCCTTTATACATTAGGTTCAAATCGCGCACGCAGTTTTGCATACCTTTATACATCGGATACTCCAACAAATGCCATCTCAAGCTTTCGCTGGAATTCCATTCCCAATCCTGCCCGAACTCGCAGCCCATAAACAAAAGCTTCTTGCCCGGATGTGTCCACATAAACCCGTAATAGGCGCGTAAGTTGGCAAACTTTTGCCACTCGTCGCCCGGCATTTTATAGAGCATGGAGCCTTTTCCATGCACCACTTCATCATGCGAAATCGGCAGAATAAAGTTTTCATTAAACGCATACAACAAACCAAACGTCAGTTTCCCGTGTTCATACTTGCGATAAACCGGATCTTTGCTGATATAAGTCAGCGTATCGTTCATCCAACCCATATTCCACTTATAGCCAAACCCGAGACCGCCCATTGAGGTCGGACGGGAAACCATCGGCCACGCCGTCGATTCTTCGGCGCAGGTCATAACGCCCGGACAAGTCCCGTAGCAAAGTTCGTTCATCTTGCGCAAAAAGGCAATCGCTTCCAGATTTTCGTTACCGCCGTAGATATTCGGAATCCACTCGCCGGCTTTGCGCGAATAATCCAGATAAAGCATGGACGCCACTGCATCAACGCGCAACCCGTCAATATGATATTCCTTAAGCCAGTATAAAGCGCTGGAACAAAGAACATTGCTAACCTCTGTCCGCCCGTAGTTATAGATTTTCGTTCCCCAGTCTTTATGCTCGCCTTTGCGCGGGTCGGCATGTTCATACAAATGCGTTCCGTCAAACTCAACCAGCCCATGCCCGTCTTTCGGGAAGTGCGCCGGCACCCAGTCCATAATCACACCGATATTGGCCTGGTGGAATTTATCAATCATATATCTGAAATCGTCCGGATTCCCGAAACGCGATGTCGGTGCAAACAGCCCTGTAACCTGATAGCCCCATGACGCATCAAGCGGATGTTCGCACAACGGCAAAAACTCAACGTGCGTAAAGCCCATATTCATCACATATGGCACCAACGTATCCGCCAACTCGCGATAGGTCAGAAACTCGGAGCCGTTCTCGCCCTTCCGCCGCCAGGAACCGAGATGCACTTCATAAATGCTCATCGGGCGGTCAAAACTGTTGTAAGAAGCGCGATATTGCATCCAGTCATTGTCATACCACTTATAGTGGTTAAGATCATAAACAATGGATGCCGTCTTCGGCCGGACTTCCGCATAAAACGCCATCGGATCGCTCTTCGTTAAAATATAATCTTCCTGCGTCTTGATTTCGTATTTGTAGAGTTCACCCTCGCCGATGTTCGGAATAAAAATATCCCATACGCCGCAGTTATAATGTTTACGCATAACATTGACGCGTCCGTCCCAATTATTGAATGCGCCGACCACCGAAACACGTTTAGCATTCGGAGCCCATACCGAAAAAGCCACACCCTTGACACCGTTCATTTCCAACAGGTGCGCGCCGAGTTTTTTATAAAGGTCAAGATGATTCCCTTCCGCAAACAAATACTCGTCAATATCGCCCAACGTTGAGGGGAAGGAATAAATATCTTCCTCTTCGTATGTTTCGCTTTTATCATTTGTGATTCTGAATTTATGCTTAAAATTATCCGTATCGGTAACCCCGAGATTTATCTGATAAAATCCCCGCTCGTCAAGTTTGGTCATCATGCCCAGCGAATTGCCGTTGCCGTCCAAAAGTTCAATAGATTGCGTTTTAGGTTTATAAGCGCGGATAAAAACCTCCTTGCTGCCCTTGTCGCGATGAATACCCAACACGGCCATTACATTTTCATAATCGCCGTTGATAATATAGTCCATCTCTTTTTGTGAAAGTAAATTTTTCATATTCTCCCCGTTGCAGGAACTCAACACCGCAAAATTTTGCGGCTGTCCGTTGCTCTCAGATTTTACAGCTTGGTTTTTAACTGTGCTGGCCATAACGATAACTCCAAAATATAAACAAAAAATAGGTTACAGGATTATGTATAAAAACAAAACAAAAAAATTGCAACAAAATTGTCATTTATTCCCTCAATTACTTGCAACGTTTTTCATTTAAAAACAACGTAGTCGCATTTTAAAAGCAGTCAAGGCCGATACCACCTTGTCGCCACCGCCAAAATAACGTATTTTACATAATATTCAATCGCGCAAAACAACATTGCCACCTCGCGCACCGGTATTATTTTATTCACGCATAAAAGTCGTATGCGAAAACATTTTTTTGCACAAGAAATCAAAAAATTTTTTTTTGCATTTTTTTCTGATTTTTTTTATTTTTTTTGCTGAAAAACATTCAGTGCGCTCGCACAAAAGTGCCTCTCAAAATTAAAAAATTATATATGCATATCAATGGGTTAATCACTGCAAAATTTTCGCTCCATCTCTCTCTTTTCCGCCGTTTTTTGCGGATTGAAAAAATTTTATTTTTCCCTCTTTTTTTAATTATTTTTTAATCTATTTATGTATATACAATGACTAACAACAAAAACGATGAAAATTCGTATTTACAAAATAAAAATTATATTTATACTTAACCTTGTTTTACAACACAAATTATTTGGAGAATTGATATGACTTTCAATGAAAATTTAATCAGAGAAGCTGCTTACTATAACTGGCAGAATGCCGGTTGCCCGTTCGGTCAGGACGAAAAGTTCTGGAACATGGCAATCGAACAGATTTACGGTTCCAAGGCTACCAAGTCTTGCTGCAGCTCTTCTTCTTCTTCCAAGAAGACAGCTTCTTCCAGCAAAAAATCTTCTTCTTCTAAGTCCAAATCCAAGAAGTAAGATGTGCTTGAAAAAGCAGAAAAAGGCCACCTTAAGCAAGGTGGTTTTTTTATGCCCGGACGCATTGCTGTTTTAAAGCTTATTCGCCGCATTTACCTAATCTTAAACTATGCGGGCTATACTTTCGTCAACCAATGTAACAAACCTATCTGAAAGCAAGAAAAGATGAAAACCGTCAACCCGCTCAAAAGACTGGATTTAGCCTGTTTTCTGCGCTCGCAGTTATACCTTGCGCCGGTGCTGCTGTTATTCTATCAGCAAAACGGTTTAACCATCGCCGACTTCGTCCTGTTTCAAGGCATATTCCAATTAACCGGCATTTTGTTTGAAGTGCCGTGCGGTTACATCGCCGATGTCATTTCCAAAAAGAAGGTATTGATTCTGGCTTTCGCTTGTTTTTTTCTTCGCGCGGCATTATGGCTGAGTTTTTCGGGGTTTTATATTGTTTTACTGGGCGAACTTTTCAATGCCCTATCCCGCGCTTTTCTCTCCGGTGTTTATGATAGCTACATCTACGATTATCTCAAACATGAAAATAGAACCGGACGTATGCTCAAAGAGTGCGGAAAAACCAATTTTGCCATGTCGTCCGGTGCCATGTTTGCTGCCGTTTTCAGCGCTGTTTTATATGATAATTTCGGCACTGTCATTCTGCTGTCGTTGGAATTTGTTTTAACCCTTGTCAGCATCATTTTGTTGACCACATTGCCCAATCCGCCGTCAGCCCGCCCATCTGCAAAAACTTTGAAAGATAAATTTATTGAAATCAAAGATACCACTATCGCCACCATAAAAAACAACAACATCAACATCTATATCTTATATTCGGCCTTGCTGTTCTCAACAACCTCGCTGTTCTGTTGGTGCTTCCAACCGCTTTTAAAAATGTCGGCCGCGCCGGTTATAATGTTCAGCTCCATCTATGTCATCAACCACGCCCTGCGCGCCGGATTCTCCTACTACGTCAACAAGTTGCAAAAATTCTTCGGTTTTAACCGCCTGCTTGTCGTTACCACCTGCTTATGCGTATATTCTTTCGCCTGTATGATTTTAAGCTTTTATTTTAAAATGCCGAACGTTGCTTTTATCTGCTTGGTATTCGTATGCATCGGCATCGGTTTCCAACTGGCTTTTGCCATCGCCAACATCGGACACATTCATCTGTTCGCCAACGAAAAAACCCGCGCCACGATTTCCTCCGTCAACAATATGCTCCAACAAACATTATCCGGCCTTTCGCTGATATGTTTCAAATTTGTTATTGAACCGGGCGACGGCGCCACCGGCTTGAGTTTCTCCGCGGCTTTCTTGCTGTTCGGATTATTTTACATAAGCCTGTTCATCTTCCTGTCATACATTATTTTCCATCGCCATCCCGAAAAAAACAACTGATGGCAGACTGCGTAAATTCGTATTTTTTTGTTCCGCCCTTAACGAAATATAAAGTAATATCTGTTTAGATTAAAACAAATTAATTTAATTATCACATTAAGGAATAGCCAATGTCTGCCTGGATTATTTTTCTCATTATCGCGTTAGTCTGCTTCATTGCAGAAATTTACACGCCCACAATGTTCTTTATGAATTTTGCCATTGCCGGAATTGTTTGCGCCGTTCTCGGCTTAATGACCGACAACTACAATGTATTGATACCGATTTTTACCATCCTTTCAATTATCTTTATTCTGTTCTTGCGTCCGATATTAAATATCAATCCCAAACGCGACAAAGAACATAGTTTTGAATCGCAATACATCGGCAAAATTGCCACCGCCGTCAGCGACATCACTGCCTTCTCGGGACGCCTCGCCGTTTATGATGAAGAATGGGAAGCCCGCACGGCGACCGAAAACGCGCCTGAGATAAAAAAAGGCAGCAAAGTAAAAATCGTCCGTCATGACGACCTCACCATGTTTGTTGAAAAGAAAGGGAGAAAATAAATGGAAATTGTCCTCACATTACTGTTACTCACCGGCGTTTTATTCGCGCTTAAGGGTTGTATCATTGTTGAACAGCAGGAAGTCATCATCATCCAGCGCCTCGGCAAATATAAAGAAACCCTGAGCGCCGGTCTGAACTTCATCGTTCCTTTCATCGATTCGCCGAAAGCATTTTATCAAAAAGTCAACACCGGTCTTGACCGTGACGGCAGAAATTTCAGCTATATGCACAAAACCTACCGGCTGGATTTACGCGAAACGGTTTACGATTTTCCCCGCCAGAACGTTATAACCAAAGATAACGTTTCCATTGCGATTAACGCCGTTTTGTATTATCAGATAATCAACCCCGAAAAAGCGGTTTACGGCGTGGAAAATCTTTCCGAAGCGATTGAGAAGTTGACCCAGACGACCCTGCGCCAGCTCATCGGCAAAATGGAATTGCAGGAAACGCTGGTTTCGCGCGATAAAATAAACGACGAACTGCGCACCATTTTGGATACAGCCTCCGACAAATGGGGCGTTAAAGTCAACCGTATTGAACTGCAAGACATTACCCCTCCGGCAGACATTCAGGCCGCAATGGACAAGCAAATGAAAGCCGAACGCGAAAAACGTGCGATGATATATGAGGCCGAAGGGCAAAAAGAATCATCGATTCGCATTGCCGAAGGTGAAAAAGAAGCCGCCATCCGTCAGGCTGAAGGCGCCAAAGAGGCAGAGATTCTGCGCGCCGAAGGTATCGCCCAGGCGCGTATGATAGAAGCCGAAGCCGAAAAAGAAGCGATTAAACGTATCATTGAGGTTCTTTCCGCCAAAGGGCAGGCCGACAAGTATCTGATTGCAATGAAATACCTTGAAACGATGAAAGACATCACTTCCGGTCAGAATAACAAAATCGTTTATATGCCTTACGAAGCCAGCGCCGTATTAAGTTCAGTTGACGGTATCAAAGAATTGCTGTCAACCCACAAAGGGGCTTAATCGACAAAAATATATGAGCCTCGCTTGACGAGGCTCATTTTTTCTGCTATACTATGGTTTCTGGAGGATAGAATAAATGTTTATTTTGCTGACAGTAGGCCTATTCATCTTAAACTTTCTCGCCGTCGGTGCCGTCGGTTTATTCTTTTTTGAAGACCTGCACCTGACCGAAGACGTAGGCGGCACCATATATTCCGCTTATTTCGCCTTGGGCGTATGCACCTTTATTTCGCTGTTTCTGTTTATGCTCGGGCGGCGGCTGTTTTGGCTGATATTGGCTGTCCTGTTCGGCATATCCTATCTCGGCATGTATAATAAAGCCCCGGGGATAGCGGAAATTCACGCCGAACACGATTTAAAAAGCCGCTACTTTAAGGACGCCGGCACATTCTTTGACCGTATGGGCGATGTCCTGGCTATCATTAACAAACACAAACGTTGAAAATAGCCTTCTTGCAAAAAATTATTTGCCTTATCCGCAAAAATATGTTATTCTGCAAGACAATATGATTTCAAACGGAGAAAACTAAAATGAAAACCTACACGATGGATCAGTTGGTAACCTTAAACTCGGAACAAATTGACCAAATCCAAAAATCCATTGACACTGACGCTCTTTCGTTTTTACAACAACAAAATGAAGAACTTTCCTTTTTGACCGCGCATGATTACGGCCACCTGAAAGAATACTACACCGACACGATGGAAAAATACCGCCTGATATATGAGGCCATCGTTTCCGGCTTTTCCAGCCCGTATAACACCGGTTTTCCCGAAGACATCTACAACATCAACTTAAAAGACGGCAGCATAGAAACCGACCGCAACGGCCGCCGCATCAGCTACTCAACCGAAATTTTGGCACCTTGCACCACCGCCATGCTCCATTACATCAACAGTGAATGCAATACGGTTTACGTCGTTATCCCGCCGATTAAAGGCATTGAACGCACGGTTGAAAAATTAGTATCCGAATGTCGCCGCGAATATGATGAGGAACGTGAGCAACACCTGCAAAAATTCAACGCCGAAACGCCCGGCCTGCCGTATGAAGACGAACCGGAACTGCCATTTCCGCTGATTCCGGAAAATAAAGTTTCCTGCGCCACCGCCGCCACATTGGAAGAAATGCAGGCTCAAGCTGGTGCCTGCGGAACTTTGCTCAACATCGCCAAAGAAGAACTTTTGCCCAAAGATATTTACCGCCTGTCCATTACCTCCAAATACCCCGGCGACCTTGAAGAATTGATACGCGAGTTGGAAAACAAATTTCCGCCCTATATCAAATTTACCAAAGGCGAACGCAACCTCTACAAAAAGAATTTAAGCGAAAACGCCCGCAATTATTTTGACATCAAAAAAATTGCCCGCATTACCATCCCCGGCAGTGACCGCTCGTTTAACATTGAGTTTCAATTCAAACAGACCAATATGTTTTTCGCCCATATCCGCTCCCACAGCGCTTATGAGGAATTTCGCATTTTGGAAGCCAAATATAAGGCATTAAAAGAAGCAGAAGCCAAACGCAAAACCCCGTCAACGCCGGCCGCCAAACAAAAATTGCAACAATTGAAAAAACAATGCGAAGAAAAAAAGGAACTCTGCCTCAAAATACATCGCAACGCCGTCCATCAGAGCAACCTGTATCTGATGCACAAACTGCTGTGGCTGGATGATAATGCCCGCGGACTGCACCGCAAACCGGAATTACAGGACGGCAGATACAAATATTCCGTAGAAACGCTCAAAAAAAATTACATCTTGGAAAGCTATGAGCCTTTTGACGGCGCCACCGCCTTTGCCACCGCGCCGGATGAACATTTAAACAAATCCTACTACCTGAAATTGATTGGCATCTTACCGGAAAGCTTTGACGAGCTAGGCAAAAACGCCAAAGAACACATCAACAAGGCCTGGGGCACGCTGACCGCGGCAGACATCAAAGACTTTACCCGCATTACCAGCACCGCCGTCAAATATCAGGACATCATCCGCAACATCCAAAAACAGCGCCGTATGATGGACACGACCGCTCTGCTGAATTCCTTTGCCCAAAACGAACGTTAAAAGACACGTCGTCTCTCCGTTAAAAAACATTTTTATATTGACCTTAAGCAAAAGCTGTTGTATCGTTTCCGGCGAGTAAATATTTTTATGAACCTTTAAATTTATGTCGTTATGGAAACTCAGAAAAACACGGAAAAAGCTTTTCCTTTAAGTGTCTTGGTTCGCAACGCCGACGGAACTTTTGCACGTTTTCGCCGACCGGTTGAAAAGGGTACGAATCTGGGAATATGCGTTGAAAAACGCGCCTGGATGTTGGTAAAACTTCCTACCTGCCGATGTTCGCCCGAAGTATTTTTGCAAACAGTCACAAACTTGACCGGCTTGCCGCTGTGCTATCCCGAACACGCTGATTTTCTGGAGCTGCAAAAAGCCGCCGAAGCCGTAAAAGAAACATTCGGACAATTGTGCCAAGCCGAAAAAGCAAAGCACAATTCAACCATTTCAAAGATGAACCGTTTTACCGGCGAGGAAGAACAGTGTGTGCAAAACTATCTTAGCCAAAAGCACGACTGCTCTATTCGCCTTGTCATTGACTTGGAAAAGCTTTTTTAAATCCGCCGCCACTTGGCCGCAAAAGCAAAAAACCGTTTTCTTATTAAAGAAGACGGTTTTTTTACTAAAAAAACAAGAAGCATAAAGCCGAACTCTTGTTAAAATGCAAACGGGCTTTTTTCATTCAGGCAACCGAAGCGTTATAAAGCGCTTGCGCTTTAGCGCCCAATCCCCATTTTTCGTGATACGCCGGCACCAAATGCCGAAACTTTTCCGTCAACAACAAAATTTCCGCTGCCTCGTGCAAATCGTCATGGTCAATATAATCAGCCACCATATCGGCATCATTCATGGCCATCATCGCCAATTCCGAAGTTTGAAACAGGGGAAAAGCCTTAACATACGCCTCAGCGGCACGTTTTAATTTTGAAACAAACAACAGAGGTTCATTACTCTCGGTAAACACCTGATGTTGCACATAACAATACACCATATCCGGATGCGCCTCCAGCAACATTTTTTTCTGCGCCTCGGGCGACAACTCCCATTCTTCAAAATAGGTATCCGCCAATTGCAAATCATTTTGTTCCAGCAAAAAGATTTCCCCCTCCGGCGAAAGGATATAACGCGATACATACGCTATTTTTTGCGCCGGACTCGCCCTTTGCAAAAAAAGCTTTTCAC
>CALXYD010000033.1 GCA_944392865.1 uncultured Alphaproteobacteria bacterium | reverse complement strand
GCGACCGCGACCACGGCGCTCTCCGGTATTACCGGCGACATTGCCAACGACGGCATACTTAATTTAACCGACGCTGAAGCGACGCTTGATAAAACGATTGGCGGCGCCGGAACCACCAGCATCAGCGGCGCTGTAACCTTCGGCGAAAACGGCGGTTTTGCCCCAACCCAGAGCCTCCACGTCAACGAAAAGGCAACGCTTGATATCGCCGCCAACACCATCACGCTGAATAACTTTACCTTAAAAGGCCAGTTGAATTTGGCGATTACCGATATTTCCGCCAACAGCAGCGAATATAAGGGCGGCAAACTGGTCGTCAACTCGGCCAATCTTAAGGGAGGGACAATGCAGTTCACCGTTGCCCGCGGCTTGCTTTCCGGCAAACAGCAGACCGACGAACTGGCGATTATTGACCTGAAGAAAGACGACGCCGGCCGCATTTCTGGCGATTTGGCAAGCATCTTTGAAAAGAACAACCTCTATGAAATCACCAAGGGCGAAACGGCTGGCACGGTTATTATCACCAATGTCGCCACCGCGCAGGAGGTTATTACCGGTATCGGCAACCAAAACCAGATAAATACCGCCGGCGCCTGGGAAAATATCGTAACCGAAGACGGAACGGCTGTCGGCGATATTCAGGAAGCGCTGAACACGCTCGTCCAACACGATATTCCGCAATATCTGGAAGCGTTGACCAACTTGGCACCGACCGATTCGCAATTCCGCCTGCAAAACGCCAAAGAGGCGCAAAACCTCATCGGCCGCCAGATTGCCCTGCGGCTGGATAGCAGCGATTGCCCGACCTGTAAAGACCCGTTCCGCAAAACGGCGATGTGGATGCAGGGTCTGGGCGGTTACGCCAAGCAGGATAACCGTTTTGACGCCGCGGGCTACTCGGCTTATACCGGCGGTTACGCCATCGGCTATGACGGCAATGTCAACTGCGACACCACGGTCGGTTTCGGTTATGCCTACACCACCACCGACGGCGAGTCGCACGGACGGGATATGGATGTTTCCGCGCATAACCTCTTTGCATACGGCAAATATCAGCCTTCCGAATGGTATCTGCGCGGCGCGTTCACCTACGGCGCGGCGAAGTATGATGAAAAGTCCGATGTCGCCGGGCATAGCGTAACCGCGAAGTATGATGTCCACTACACCGGTTTGGAAGCCGCTCTCGGTCATGACTTTGCCAACGGATTGACGCCGGAGTTTGGTCTGCGCGCCACGCACTTGATGCCGGACGATTATGAAGACAGCCTCGGTCAGAAGGTAACCAACAAAGATGTCTTTGCCCTGAGCGCGGCGGCTTTGTTGAAATACCGCAACACCTACGAGCTGAATGAATACACCGTCCGCCCGAACGTTTATGCCGGCCTGACGTATGATTTGACCGATGACGGCAGCAACACCGCGGTTCGTATCAATGAGATGAACTACGATATTATCGGCAAACGCCTGCCGCGCCTCGGCGGAGAAGCCGGTTTCGCGGTGGAGGTCAGCCACGACAATATTGACCTGTCTGTCGGTTATGACATGGGTTATCGCGAAGACTACATTTCCCATACCGGAATGATTAAGCTGCGTTACAACTTCAACTAAGCTTAAAAAAAGGAGATGTCAGGCAGAAGGGAGCCTTGCAAAGGGCTTTTTTCTGCCGCTCTTCCGCCTTTGTTCAATAAAATGGGTATAAGCAAAAAAATGCGGTTGCGAAAAGCCGCGCGCCGGTTATATTGGCGTGGATAGGAATTTTTTTTAATGTCTTTTTTGCGCGGATATGGGGATGTATAAACTTTTCATCAATCTGGTAAGTTTCGGTTTATTGCTGGCTTTCTTGCTGCTGGCGGGCATATTTATCTGGTTTAAGGCCTACGGTTTTGACATTCCCGATTATAAGAGCCTGGCGACTTATGAACCGCCGGTAACCACGCGCCTGTATGCCGGTGACGGGCAGGTGATGATGGAATACGCCGCCGAAAAGCGCATTTTCGTTCCCGAGGATAAGATTCCCGAGATGGTCAAACAGGCGTTTATTTCCGCCGAGGATAAGCATTTTTATTCCCACCCCGGCATAGATATTTTGGGTATCGTCCGCGCCGTGTTTACCAACGTCATAAACTACGCCAAGGGCAAACGCCTCGTCGGCGCCTCCACCATCACCCAGCAGGTCGCCAAAAACTTTTTGCTGACTTCCGAACGTTCGCTGGTGCGTAAAATAAAAGAGGCGGTGCTGGCGTATCGTATCAGCCGGGCGTTCAGCAAAGAACACGTCTTGGAATTGTATCTGAACGAAATTTATTTGGGCAACCGCGCATACGGCGTGGCGGCGGCGGCGCTGAACTACTTTAACAAGTCTTTGAGCGAATTGACGCTGGAAGAGGCGGCTTATCTGGCGGCGCTGCCCAAAGGCCCCAACAACTATAATCCGAAAAAACGTTATGACGCCGCCGTTACCCGCCGCAACTGGGTCATCGGGCGGATGGCGGAAGACGGTTACATCACCGAAGAAGAGGCCGCCGCCGCGCAGGCGAAACCGTTGGTAACCGTTGACCGTAAATACGGCTACTTAAAAGACAGTGAATATTTCAGCGACGAAGTTCGCCGCGTCCTGTCCAAAAGTCTGGGCGAAGACGCCGTGTTTGAGGGCGGTTTAATGGTGCGCACGACTGTGGATCCGCAGTTGCAGGAGCTGGCAACTAAAGTCTTCCGCCGCGGGCTGATAAATTATGACCGCCGCCACGGCTACCGCGGCGCGACGGCAAACATCAGCCTGAACGGCGATTACCAGGCGGAGTTGAAAAAAACGGCCATGCCCGCCGGTGCGGAAAAAAGTTGGGAAAAAGCCGTGGTGTTAAGCGTTTCGCCTGCGGAGGCAAAGGTGGAAACCGCCGCCGGCAAACAGGGCGTTATCGGTATTAAAAGTTTAGCCTGGGCGCGCCGAACCTTAAAGGAACAGCGTGTCGGCGAAGCGCCGCGAAAAGTCTCCGACGTGCTGAAAAAAGGCGATGTCATTTATGTTGAACAGAGCAAAGAGGGCTTTTATGAGTTGCGCCAGGTGCCGAACGTTGAAGGCGCGATGGTCGTGATGGATCCGCACAACGGTAAGGTTTTGGCAATGGTCGGCGGCTTTTCGTTTAACAAGTCGCAGTTTAACCGCGCCACTCAGGCCTATCGCCAGACTGGTTCAACCTTTAAGCCGGTGGTTTATGCCGCCGCGTTGGAATTGGGTTATTCGCCGACGGATTTGATTTTGGATGCGCCGTTTGTGTTAGACCAGGGGGCAGGCTTGCCGTTGTGGAAACCGTCCAACTATTCCAAAGGCTTTTCCGGGCTGACGACTTTGCGCCAGGGCATAGAGAAATCCAAAAATCTGATGACCGTCCGTCTGGCGCAGGATGTCGGGATGGAAAAAGTCGCCTCCATGGCAAAGCGTCTGGGCGTGGATGATAATCTGCCGCCGCTGTTGTCTATGTCGCTCGGCGCCGATGATACGCGTTTGATAGATATGGTAACCGCTTATGCCGTGTTTGTCAACGGCGGCAAAAAAGTAACGCCGTATCTGATTGAGCAGATTCAGGACAGATATGGTAAAAGCCTCTTCCGCAACAATGACAGCCATTGTATCGGCTGCAAAGTCGCGCATTTTGACCCTGCCGCGCCGGTGCCGGAAATCACCGATGACCGCGAACAGGTATTGGATGAGTTAACCGCCTACCAGATGGTTTCCATTTTGCAGGGCGTGGTGCAGCGCGGAACCGGCGCCCGCCTGTCGCGTTTGGGCAAAACCCTTGCCGGCAAGACCGGAACCACCAATGATACCAAAGACGCGTGGTTTATCGGCTTTTCGCCGGATATGGTTGCCGGCATCTATGTCGGCTTTGACGAGCCGCGCACGTTGGGGCGGGTAGAAACCGGCGCCGCGGCGGCTTTGCCGATATTCTATGACTTTATGGCCGAAGCGCTGAAAGACAAGCCGAATCTGGAATTTCGCGTGCCGAAAGGGATAAGGTTTGTCCGCGTCAATCCCAAAACCGGCCGACCGGCGACTTTGGATGACAAAGTGGTTATTATGGAAGCGCTGAAACCGGATTTTGACTTTAACAACACGCAACGCGTCATTGGCGAAGACGGGCGTTCTATGCTGGATGACAAGAGCGAGGAAGAGTTCGGGCTTGGTTCCGAATACTAAAACAAACAGCCGATAAACCGGCAACGGCGGCGGGAAGAAAATTCCGTCTGCCGTTTTTTGTTGACAAAAGAAAAACGCCGGCGTAGGGTCAAACCGTCAAACAGCCGATAAACGAAAAAAAAGGAAACCAAGATGAAACACGAATTGCTGGCGCCTGCCGGCGGGCTTGAGGCCGGTTACGCCGCCTTGCATTACGGCGCGGACGCGGTCTATCTCGGATTGTCCCGCTTTTCCGCCCGCGCGGGAGCGGAGAATTTTACCCCGGAGGAACTGGACGAACTGACCGCCTATGCCCACTCGCTCGGACGCAAGGTCTTTGTCGCATTGAATACCATACTTTCCGAGGCCGAGATACGCGAATTGCCGGAAATCTTCCGCACGCTGGCTCAAACCAAAGTTGACGCGCTGATAATTCAGGATTTGGGCGTGCTTCATCTCGCCAAAAAGCTGTTGCCGGAAGTGGAGTTGCACGCCAGCACGCAAATGGCGGTGCATAATGTCGCCGGCGTGAAATTTCTACAACGTCTGGGTTTTAAGCGGGTTGTGCTGGCGCGCGAGTTAAGCCTGGCGGAGATAAAAGAAATTGCCGCCGCCGCGCCGGATGTTGATTTGGAAGTCTTTGTCCACGGCGCGCTGTGCTATTCATACAGCGGGCAATGCCTTTTTTCGGCGTTGGAATATGGCAAAAGCGCCAACCGCGGCCGTTGCGCCTATCCCTGCCGCGGCGAATTTTCCGTTGCCGAAAAAGAAGAGGCGGGCTGTCTGAAAAGCCATCTGTTCTCAATGAAAGATTTGGCGCTTGAAGAAGAAGTTTTGCAAATTCCCGCCCTGTCGCTGAAAATTGAGGGGCGCAAGAAGTCGCCGCTGTATGTCGCCGCCGTAACCAACTATTACCGCCATATTCTTGACGGGCGCAAAAAAGATTTGCACGAAGCCGAAGATATTAAACAGATATTTTCCCGCCCGTGGTGCCGCTTTCATTTCAACGAAAAAGATAAAGACGTGGTGGACAGGCAATTTGTCGGCCATCGCGGTTTGCCTGTCGGCAAAGTGGAAAAGGCCGGCAAAAACCGCATAACGGTAAAAATCGCGCACGCCGTCGCCCGCTATGACGGGGTGCAGATAGATGTTCCCGGCTCGGAAAAGCCTTTCGGGTTTGGTATCAAAAACTTATACCTCAAAGGTAAACCGGCGCTTGAAGCATCCGCCGGACAGACGGTTGAACTGGGCTTGCCGGAAGAACATCCGTATTTGCCGGTCGGCGCGCCGGTCTATCTGGCATCGTCTTCGGCAGTTAAAGGCCGTTATGCGTATTTCAGACCGAAACCCGGCGCTTACCGCAATTTGCAGCCGCTTACCGTAACGTTGGAAATCGGCGCGGCGGAAGTCTGGGCTATGGCAGCCGGCGTGGCCGTGTCGGCCAAAGGGGAATTTCCGGTTGCGAAGGATACGGAAAAAACGCGTTCGGCGGCGGAAAACGCTTTTGCCAAAACCGGCGGTACCGGCTTTGCCGTTGCGGCGTTGGCGCTAAAAAATTCCGAAAACCGTTTTGTTCCGGTGTCGGTGCTAAATGATTTGCGCCGCCGTCTGCTGGCGGAAGTTGCCGCCATAGCGGAGCAGGGGGAAAAGAGCGGCGAATATGCGCTGCCGGAGATAAAGCCTTGCGCCAAACCGGAAACAGTGCCAGAAAAACTTCGCCTGTTTCGCCTGGAGCTGGACAGCCGCGCCGAAAACTGGCAAAAGGAAGATATGGCGAAAACCTGGTTTGTCTTACCGCAGATTTGCCGCAATCTCAAAAGGTTGGCGGCCGTTGTTAAAGAGGCGTATGAATATGGTGCGCGCCGATTCGTTGCCGAGAATTACTACGCTTTTGAGCTGTTAAGAAAATATCGCGACGTGCAAATCGGCGCCGGCAGTTTTATTTATGTGATGAACCGCTACGCCGCCGCGGAGTTGAAAAAGGCGGGCGCCGCGTGGGCAATGCCGGCTTTGGAGAGTTCGCCCGCGAATATGGCGGAGTTGGCGGCATCATCGCCGTTGCCGCTGGTGCAGGCGGTTTATGTTTATCCGCCGCTGTTTACTTCCGCGGTATGTATCCGTCCGAACGCCTGCAAAGATTGCCGCCGCGGCACGAAAATTTACACGCTGAAAAAAGACGGGCGCGCCTATAAAGCCGTTTCGCGCAACTGTCAAATGCAGGTCTTTGCCGCCACACCGTATGAAAGGGAAATCGTCCCCGGAGTCTGCGCGGTTGTGGACGAACGGCAGGGCTGATAATATTGAAGAATAGGCTGCGCGAATATCCGCCGCCGCTGAAATAGCTGCAATCGCCCCCGCACGGGAAGTGCCCCTGAACGGGAAGTTCCCCCGCACGGGAAGTGCCCCCGCACGGGAAGTGCCCCCGCACGGGAAGGGCGGTCTTCCGCAGGCTTGAATGTAAAATTATCCCCTTTAAATAAAAAAAAGACTTGATTTATTTCCAATAATCCTATATCTCAATCTTGTTTTGCTGAAAAGCACGGGGCAACCACGGCCGAATCGCCGCTCAAAGGTAGCCCGACGCGCCGCCGAAAAGCAGGAAAAAACAAAGGCGGCTGTTAAATAAGAAAAAGCCCGCGCCGCAAAGCGGATGAATAAGCAGAAAGCGGCAAAGGGTATCGGATGTGCGGCCATGGCGGAATTGGTAGACGCGTAACGTTGAGGTCGTTATGGGCTAAGCCCGTGGAAGTTCAAGTCTTCTTGGCCGCACCATTTTTATTTCAGGAAAAAGTCATAATAAGGAATACCGGCGCCCCGCGCCGAAGGAGGGATTATGCTGAGAGTTTATCGCACCGAAGAAGACGGCAAGCTGGCCAAACTCAAGAAGAATAAGATTCTCCCGATGTCGTGGTATTCGCTGGTCAATCCGAACGAAGAGGAAATGCAGCAGGTGTCGGCCGGCCTGCGCGTTGATTATGACTTGTTGAATAACGCATTGGACGCCGACGAGCGTTCGCGTATTGAGCAGGATAAAAACTCGCTGGCGATTATTATCAATCTGCCGTTGCTGGACGATGAGGGAAATTTTGACACCTTGCCGTGCGGCCTGGTGATTACGCAAAAGAACTTTATCACGATATGCGCCCGCGAAAACCGGGTAATGAATTCGTTTAACCGTTCAACCGCCAAAACGTTTGACACGCGAGACCGCGCCCGTTTTATGTTGAATATCCTTTATAAATGCACCCAGTATTATCTGAAGTATTTAAACATCATCAACAAGCGCACCGACGAACTGGAATACGCCCTGCGCCGCACCACCTCTAACAAGGAGCTGTTTCAGTTGATGGAAATTCAAAAATCAATGGTGTATTTTACCACTGCGCTCAAAGACAATCATCTCGTTTTGTTGAAACTGCTGCGTTTAATGCGTGTTCCCGCAACCGCGAAGTTCGCCGGATTCGGCGAGGGCGATTCGGATTTATTGGACGACGTGATAATTGAAAACAAACAGGCGATAGAAATGGTGGATATGCACCGCTCTATTCTGGAGGGAATGATGGATGGTTTCGCGAGCATTATCAGCAACAATGTCAATCTGGTAATGAAATTCCTGGCGGCGATAACGATTATCCTGTCTATCCCGACGATGTTGGCGTCGTTTTGGGGAATGAACGTACCGGTTGCGTTCGCCGGTAATCCGAACGGTTTTTGGCTGGTCATGGGAATTTCCGCCGTAGCGACCCTGCTGACGATTATTTATTTCCGCCGCAAGGGAATGTTCTGAAAAAAACAGGCTTGACAAATCAGACAAAATACTTTATACTATGAAAGAATGTAGAAAAGTATTATGTCTAATTTAAAAAAATATAATTATGGAAAAAATTTCTAAAGAAAACTGGATTGTATCAACAGTAGAAAAAAAAGAAAACGGTTGTTGGGTAGAATGTACCGAGGGTGAACGTTTCTTTGTTGAGAGCAAATATCTCAACGGCAAAGAAATAAAACCGGGAGATGTAGTCACAATTTATTGTATATGCCTTAGTATGATTATAGGCATAGATTTAAACGGTGAACGTCTGTTTCTGAAAACCGAGGAACAACTGGAACAAGAAAGACTTGAACGGCTTGCCATAGCTGAACAAAGGGAAAAAGAGCGTTTTGAGAAAAACAAGGCACATCAAGATGAAATATTCTCTATGTTGCCGAAGTTACTCCAGCATAAGCTCTTGATGTATCGGAAGTTTGACGCAAACTTCAGATATAAGCAGGAAGATTATGAAGGAGGCATAATGCTTGCCGCCTGGGCTGTGTATAAGTTCTGCAAATCAAAAGAAAAAATTACGGAGTTTCGTAACTTGGATTTTGAGGAACAAGTCAAAAATGTTCCGGAAATTGAGGATGTTGACTCAGGGAACAGCTATAGCTTTGCATTAGTTTATGCTACAATGTTGGCTGAAGATGCGGAGCATATGGATTTAAATAATCCAAAGCATGAGGATTTGATAGCTTCAGCAACAATGATGCTTCCTAATGCTTTAGCTCCTATTATCGGGCACATCTGCTATCCAAGGAAAGAATACATTGAAAAATATGTAAAATCTCTTTCCTGAAAAAGACTGTCAGATATTCCCCCCCAATTTACTGGGGGGAATATCTATTATAAAGACTTTAGATTTATAATTTTTATACCTAATTAAAATCATACAATTATGGAAGAAAAAGATGTTATCGCCGCAAAAGAGCTGTTTGAGCTCCGTTATGGCATGACGCCGGAAGAATACGGCTATCCGGTTATTGATGTCTATAAAAAACAGCGCGTCTATTTGTATGCGGAAAGCGAAGAAGCAGCCGCCGCCTATAAAAAAGGGCAGAATATTATCCGCTGGGTACTGGTTTGGTATTTGTGGCCTGTGATAGCGGCAGTAGTTGTCTCTTTCATCGGTATGTTGAAATTTCAGGCAATTCTCCATCCCGTTGTGCTCATACCGATGATTTTTATAGCCGTCTGGTTTGCACTGTTTATGTTTTTATGGTATAAACTCCGCTGTGTGGAAAAAATCCATAAGGGCAGGGTGACTTGGCTGAATTATTGACCATCGCCGCTGTTTGCCGGAAAACAAATCAAAAAGCCTCTTGTGAACTGTCCGAATATTCTTCGGGACAGCTCGCACGGGGCTTTTTTCTTGCCCGAATACTTTATGCTTTTAAAATTTATAAACTATGAAGTATCAGGATGGTTGTTTGCGTTTCCCCAAAAATCCCGTTGACTAAAAAATTTTTCTGTATTATAAGAGCTTTGATTTATAATATTTGTGTTAATTTTTAATTTCAAAAACTTATGGAAACAAAAGGCTATCAATTAGGAGAGCGTGTGCAGGAAGAAATCAACGGTATTATAGCCAAAGTGTTGGGCTGCCCGGTGGAAAATATCCGTCCGGATACCCGGTGGGAAGATTTGAATGCAGATTGGCTGGATATTGGTGAAATCATTGTGGAGATTGAAAAAAGGTTGCATATCATAATAGAAAAGTATGATGACCTTCCCGTAGAGGATTTTGATACATCCTCCACACTGGAAGAGCTTTTCCAAGATGTTGCCGAAGTTCTGGCAAAATAATCTACCCCCGTAAAGAAAATGTCGGGAACGCAGATTTGCCGCAAAATAAAGAGAGTGCCGCCCGAACTGCCCGATTTAAGGGTTAGTTCGCGCCGCGCTCTTTTTTTTGTGATTGTAGGAATCGGCGAAAAGCCTTGTAATTTCTGCGGTGAGAAAGTAAAAATATCTCCGCGCTATCATCCGGATAAAGCGGACTAAGCTGCGATTTTTTATCTTTCGTGCATAGCTTTAACCGCATGAATATGCTCTATTTGTTGTTGCCTCGGAGCTTTTTCAAATTGATTATGCGTTCCTTTGCCTTTTATGCCGTCGCCGTATTCTCCCGCATCTTGTATATATTTCTTTATCCGCGTATTATCGGACTTGGTAATTTCCTCACCGGAAAGAACTTTATTAAACAGCTGGTTGATTTTGTTATTAGGCTGAATTTTCTGATACATAACTATGGCATGCGCCGTGCGCTCTACCGAAAAAGCACCGACATCCAATTTTCCTTCGGTAACTCTTTTTTCAATAGCACGATATAAGGCATCGCGTTTTTCTTCGCCAATCTGCATTTTTATGGCGCTGTCATAATATGCTTTTTCTATCTCATCGGCATGCAGTATCAATAAATCATCTTGCTTTGAAGAACTATCTTGCTTAAAGGACGCCGCCTTATTTTTTGGCTGTGATTTTATCTCTGTTTTGCCGTTCGTTTTTTGAGGTTGCGATTTTATCTCCGTTTTAACATTATTGTCCGGTTTGTCTTTTTCATTATCACTGCCGCATTTCTGCATTCCTAAAGCCACTGCGGAAAGGGTAGCAATTCCGATGGCCAGCCTTTTTATCCATTTAGGCGTTTTTTTGATACCGTCTTTTAATCTTTGCCACAAAGATTTTTTAGCGGGAGATTTTTTAACATACGCTTTGGGCTGGGAGGCTGAAGCATTGAGAGTTGGCGCAACGGTTGTTTCCGGAATGATAGGCTCTTTTACGGCCGGCTCAACAACTTTTTCATCAGATTTAATGTCTGCAAGCACGGGTTCGCCCCTGTCTTTTGGTGCGCTGTTTTCCAATTTGTTCAACGCTTTTTTCCCGTCTTCGCTCAAATTGCCTTTAGAATCAGTCGCAAAGATGTCAATAAATTCTTTCATGGCCTCGTGTGCATCGGGAGCAATGGCTAATTTTCCCTCATTAAAGTCTTTCAAATCCTGTTCGCTGTATTCAAACAAAGAGGCAAAAGAAGAGCCGTTGCCGTCGTTGCGTTCCACCATTCCCTTAAAGGTGGAAATTATTTTTTGTAAATCGTCTTTGCTGTAATGTCTAATGTCTGGAGAAATTTCTTTTTCATCACCGGAATTCATTATTTCTTCGTCAAGCGGTTGTGTCTCCTTTAACAGAGAGGATAAACGGCGAATACCGGGCATATACGCACCGACTTCTTTATCGTCAAAACTGGCGATAAGCTTATTTAAGTTTGTAATTTCTTCGGCCGTCGGCGCCTGATTGCTTTTCTTGAGCCTTGCAAGGTTCATAATGGCTTCATTCATCTTTATTGAAGCCAAAGCCCGGAGCTGCTCCATTTCTTTTGCAACTGTTCTGCGTTTGCCCGCCGGAATATCTTTTTGTTTTAAAGTTTCATAATTGGCAACAATCTGATCAATAGTAGCGTTTTTCTTTGCTTTTTTCGTGTTGGCAAATCTTATCGCCTCATTTAATGTAGGGCGATTTTGTATTTCAGCGGCGTTCGGTCTGCTTTTTTCTCTTGGTTCACCATTTTTAACGTTCACTTCCGGCTGCTTTTTGCTTTCCTCAAGCTCGTCATACATTTTCACAAGCTCATCAATGTCCGCTTCGGTAACTTTCTCGGGTTTGGCTGTATTTTCCGTAGCCTTTTCATTGTCTTGCAGCTTTTTGATTTCCTCAAGTTCGGCCTGTTCTCTGGCAATTTTCTCCTCAGCCTCTCTGAGTTTGGCCAATCTGTTCTCAACAAGCTTTTTCGGACCGTGTGTTCCTGCGGCTCGGTCTGCATTGGTATTATCGTTCGGGTAGCCCAATACATTAAGGAAAGGGTCTTCTATTCCTTCCGCCTTATATGTGGGGATTTCTGCATCGGCGTTTGCTCTGTATCCCGGGTTATTCGGGCCAATCCAATCATTCCGATAAAAAATCCGCCCGTGGTCGCCGATTTGATTATCTCCGTGGATAAAACCCTGATGGCTGTTCAGGTTGTTATTTTCTAAAATATAATACATTTCCTGAGCGACTTTTTCAAACTCTTTTATTGACGAAGGATAAATCACAAAAGATTTGCCATACTGGTTTTCGTCTTTATTATAAAACTCTTCCTTCCGACTCTGAAAAGCCGGATGAGGATATGGGGCAATAAACATTTTAAAGTCTACATCCACATCTTTAAGATATGGAATTAAAACGGATGCGATTTTTTGCCAGTCTTCATCACTATCGGCATGAATATGAAATTTCCATCCCTTGGCGGCGTGAACCGAGCGGTTAGGATCAATATGGGTTATCCAAAAGGTATTATATCTGAAATCGCCTCGTAATATTTGTTCATTAAAATAATCTGCAGGATTTTGCTCTTTGACAAGATATTTATCTAACTCCTGTTTTCTGGCCTCGTCTATCATGTCACTCTCCTAAAAAGTATCATAACATAACGATAGTTATACCACATATTTCAGGTGTAGTCAATCTAATTATTAGCGCCCGCCAAATAAGCAGTTTGAGCCGGATTTCATCAATCTCTTTTCATATACAGCAGCGGATACGGATTCCCTTGCTCGTCCAATTCCGTCCTTTTATAAACCTTAAACCCCGTATGCTCGTAAAATCCTCTGGCCGAAGGGTTTTGTTCATTGACGGCAAGTTCGTTTACGGCATAATTCTTTATGCCATATTGCAACAGTTGTTTCCCTATGCCTTGCCCTCTGTTGTCGCTTGCCACAAATAACATTTCAAGCTTACGGCCGGAAATTCCCATAAACCCGGCCGGAATTCCGTTCTCAATTACCGCAACCGCCAAAACGGGAACGCCGCGCAAAGCCTGCGGAACATACTCTTTAATGCTGTTTATCTCATCGGCGGATAAGAATAAATGCGTTGCTTTAACCGAATTCTCCCAGACACGGAGCAATTTCTCAATCAGCAAAGGCGTTCTTTCTTTTATTTCAACAATTTTCATGGATTCAAATCCCGTTGGTGCAAAACAAAAAGCACTGCCCTTAAAGACAATGCTTATAAAAAAAATTGGTGATCCCAACGGGATTTGAACCCATGTTACCGCCGTGAAAGGGCGATGTCCTAACCACTAGACGATGGGACCATCGTTTGACAAGAGCGTTTATATAGATAAAAAAATAATAAGTCAACACTTTCTTTGCATTTTTTTTATTTTTTTGCGGATAAAAAGAATAAACCGGCTTGTTTCAATGGGTTAAACCGCAAAATAATTCTGCTTTATGCAAAAAAAACACGCCAATACATTTACCAAAGCGCCCCGCGCAAAATTGCCGCGCCGTCTCCTTCGCACATAAATGCTTACCGTTCAGCCGCCCCCGGCATCCAAATCGTCCCCGGGCTTAAATCCGCCGCCGGCAGAGGCAATCCTCAAGGTGGTCGTCAACAAAGCCGGTCGCCTGCAAAAACGCGTAACAGATGGTTGAGCCGAAAAATTTAAATCCGCGCCGTTTCATATCTTTGCTGATGGCATCCGATTCGGGAGAAGTCGCGGGAATATCGCTCAAATGCTTAAAATGGTGCACCACCGGCACCTCGCCGGGGAAAAATCCGCGAATATAATTATAAAAGCTGCCGTATTCCTTTTGTATCGCCAGGAACAGCCCGGCGTTGCCGATAGCCGCTTCAATTTTCCGCCGGTTTTTGACAATCCCGTCAAAGTTCATCAGCCGCGCCACATCGTCTTCGGTCATATTCGCCACTTTCGCCGCGTCAAAATCATAAAAAGCCTGCCGATAGCCGTCCCGCTTGCGTAAAATGGTAATCCAGGACAAGCCCGCCTGCGCGCTCTCAAGCAGCAGAAATTCAAACAAAACACGCTCATCGCGCACAAGTTTGCCCCATTCTTCATCGTGGTATCGGGCATAAAGCGCGTCGCCGCCCGTCCAGCCGCATCGCCCGTTGATAATGTCCTGCATGGTTTGCTCCCGTAAAATAATCAACCTGCCGGCAGCATAGCTTTATCCGCGTTAAAAAACGCTTAATCGCCGCCGGACATTCTGTCGCGGTTTCTCTGCGCAAAAAATCGTCGGATTATTTCATTATCCGGTGGACATCCGCCGTTTGCCTGTCTATGCTGAGCACCAGATAATCAATTACTTTTATATATTTATGAAAACAATTTTTTTGAAAATCATTGCGATTGTATCGGCTTTGCTGCTGGCAATAGTGGCAACCGGATGTTCGCTGGTGCTGACGGCCGCCGGCGGGGGATTTGGCAATACCGGGGCGTACTCGGGGTGGAAAAGTGTTCGCTACGGTGGGGATAAATATCTTATCAGCCCGTATGCGGAAAACGAATTCTATCTGCGCGGATTTGACTGTTACCTGTGGGGCAGTATTGATAATCCGTTGCGGATAATGATTGGCAATCTGCTTTTCCGGTGTAAGGAATTTCCGCATTTCAGCGTCTATCAGGGCGGGCAGACCGAACTGTTTGACGTGCGCGACGAGGCGGAAAGGAATTATGAAGTGGCAGGTTTCAGGGTGTGCCTGAAATTGCAGTATGAAGCCTTTAAGCGGGCACTTATTACCATCATCAGGCCTGACGGCGACCGCCGGAATTTCAGTATGCCGCTTGCGGCGGAACCGGTGCTTGCCGGCCAGCCTTGACGCGGTCATGAGAAAAAAACGGGTTTTATCTTCGGATAAAGCCTGTTTTTTTAATGCTTTCAAACAGATACGCGGCGACATTCAGGCAACGGTCAAAAAAATTACATTTTCCGGATAAAAAACTCTTGATTTCGCATTTCGGGCAACCTAACTCAATAATAGAACGTGATACGAACACGCACCTGCCGGCAAGGCGCCGCTAAAGCGCCGTTGCGGCCGGAAAAACATAAAAGATTTTTTGGAGGATAAAATTATGACTGATACAAATATCACACGCAAAGACAACAATCGTGCCATGCCGTCGCGCTACGGTTACCGCAATGATTTTAACGACATGGTTAACAGCTTTTTTAACAACTGGCTGGATTTTCCGTATGAAGACAAGGCGGTAAAATCGCTTGAGCCGAAGCTTGAAGTCAGCGAAAACGAAAATGAAGTCCGTGTCGCCGCAGAGCTTCCGGGCATGAGTGAAAAAGATGTTGATTTGGAAATCTCTGCCGACGGCTATCTGACCATTTCCGGTGAGAAAAAGCAGGAGCATAAGGAGCATAACAAAGGCAGTTATTTCTCGGAGTTTTCTTACGGCTCGTTCAAACGGACGGTGGCTCTGCCTTGGGATTTGCGCTTTGACGATGCAACGGCCGAGTTCAGCAACGGCGTTTTGAATGTCATTATTCCGAAGTCGCAGGATGAAAAAGGCAAAAAGCGGAAAATTGAAATCAACCGGAAATAAAATTGCGGTAAAAAATTAAAGGGCAGGGCGCCCATCCGTCCCGCCCGATTCGGAAAGGCAGGCGCGACGCCTGCTTTTTCCGTATTCGTAAAAAAGGACATTATCCGGCGACAATATCCGCCGCCTTTAACGAGGGGTGGCACCGGCACTATCCGAGCCCCTTGCGTGTCTGTGGCACAGGTTTAGATGATGCAAAATTTTCTGCCTTTGACGAGAAATGAGTGAGCGGCGGAAACAAAAAAAAGCGGTTGTTCCGGAGGGAACAGCCGCTTTCGGTTTAGATGAAAATTTCTACTCTTGCTTGTCAACTTCGGCGAAAATCTCGTCGGCATT
>CALXYD010000032.1 GCA_944392865.1 uncultured Alphaproteobacteria bacterium | reverse complement strand
CAGCTCAAAGTCTACGACTTCGGCACAAAGAGAAGCAAAGAAATAATCAGAGAAATGTTGAAAAACTAAGACATTTCTTCTGAAAAACCAAAAGCGGCGGTTCCCCACGGAACCCCCGCTTTTTTTATGTACCTGTTTCCATTTATTACCCTCTTTATAAAATAAACTGTCATCTCCAACCACCTATCCGCCAAACGCCGCCCGGCGTTTGCCACTGCCCCGCGGGGCATTAACGCCATTCACTACACTTCAACAAATCAGCCTCATCACCCTGTGCAACGCACCGCCTTCCTCTGCCTTCAATCGCGCCGCCTCATTCGCTCTTATCGCTCTGCAACAGCGCCGCCACTTCCGCCGCCGCCTTTTTCGCGTCCTTAAAATCTATCGTCCGTCCGTTCCATGCGCACGTCCCCGCGCCGATGTCATAACGGCAATACGGCGTCACGAAATACCGCCCGTAAATCCCCGAGTCGTCAATATGGAAACGGATTCCCTCCGCCGCGCAATATTCCGCCTTGGCCTTGTCCCAAAGCTCGGTATCCACCATAAAGCTCCCGTCATCAAAAAAGCGCGCCTTTCCCTGCTGCTCGTAAAAATCCAAAATCGCCCATACTTCATCATATTCCACCTGGCAGCGCTCCAAATAGCGAATAATATCTTTTTTCGGCCCGCCGGTAATAATATAAACCTTAATTCCGCGCCGCCGGATTTCCCGGCAAAATTCGGCAAACAGCGCCGGCGCCGCCGAGATAACCCCGTGAAAATCAATTCCTATTTTTTCCGCCATATTTCGTTCTCCTAAAAGTATCCGCCCGCCGCCCATTCTTTCACATTCGCCGCCCGTGGAAACGCCATTCCTCACGCCCATTCTTTCACATTCGCCGCCCGTCCGTTTATAGCCCCCTAAGCCCGAACCACCGCACCTAGTCGTCCGTTGAAAACAGCTCTTTCAGCGAATTGGGCGCCAGCGTTGACAACGGATTGATGGAAATTTCCGGCGCCGTGATACGCCCAGCCACGCTGTAATTCGTCGCAAACACCGTGCCGTCCTTGCCCGCAAGCATTTTCCCGACCAGCGGAATATTGCCGATAAACGTGTTAAGCCCGTATGCGGGAATAATCATTCCCTTCGCCTCAACCTCATCATCGGCAAGGTTGTAGCGCCCGTTAATCGTCAGCCCCAGCACCGAGCCGAACATCCGCGCCCCGTCCGTTTCAAGATTTTTCGTGGAAAACGTATACGAAAACGGCGCGTTTAAGTGCGTAAACGTCAGCCCCTCGCCGGTCAGCACATCTACAATCCCCGACAGCGACGCCACACTCAGCAATTTGGCGAATATCGGCGTATTGGCAAGCGCAAAATCGCGTATCCGCGCGTGTCCGCGAAAATTCTTGTATTTGTCGCGCTTAGCCTCAATTTTGAGATTACCGCCTTTCATATTGTCATACAGACGCAACACCTTAAGCGTACTTCCCGCGTTATTGGAATCCACCGTCAGCATATATTCCTCGCCGCGCGGCTCAAAATCAAGCTTCATCTTCACATCGCGGCTTGAGCCGTAATTGCCGACCATATTCATCCGGTGCAACCCGATTCCGTGGCGCAGTTCCGCCTTTCCCGCAAAATTCGTAATCGGCACGGCATCATTCGTCCACAGCTTGTTCACGCCGACAACAATATCCGTGTCCATAATCTCCTCAAGCGGGTCTTTAAGACTCTTGCTCTTTTTCTGTTCGGCACTCTCCTTTTTCTTCTTGTCAAAAAACTCCGTCAGATCGTATGAATCGCCGGAAACCGTAACTTTGAGCGCCGGCGCCGGATGATAGGCAAAATCAACCCGCGCCTTGGCAAACGCTTTCGGCGCTTTAATCTCCGCCACGTCTATCGTCTTAAGCCGCCCCTGGCTGTCCGCCGTCATCTTCCCCGTTGCCGTAAATAAGGATTTAATCAGATGAAAATGCGTAACTTCCTGCAATTTTCCGTCTTTAATCAGCATTGTCGCCTTGGCGTGACACGGCTCGCCGATTTCCTTGGCGAACCCTAAAAACGCATAGTCAATCGCCGTGTCTTTAAGCGACCCGTCAACCGCCAGCTCAATCCGCCCGTCGTTTAAGAACGTTACCGTCGCCCGCAAATCCGAACGCCCGGTAAAATACGGCGCCGCCAAAATCTCGCTCTCAATGCCGAGCGTTTTCAATACCTTGTCGTCCACCGTAACATCGGCGACAATCCGGCTTTTGTGGCTGGTGTCGTTAAAATTCTCCTTTAAGGCCAGATTAAGCGGAATCCCCTGATATTTCGCCACGCCCGAAAGTTCAAATCCTTTTTCCGTAACCGTCAGTTGCAACGCATCGGCGACAAAACTCTTCCCCTCTTCCAACCCCAGATATTCAACTTGCTTCAAATCGCCCTTGACCACGACTTTCAGCTCCTCGGGCTTAATATCCTTTTTAAGTTCAAAATCCAGTTTCAAATCAATATCAACATCGCCCGCCACCAGTTCGGGATTAACGCCCATTTCTTTGGTAAAGCCCAACGGCTCATGGTCAATGAGTTTCAGCGCGTCCGTAATTGTCGCATTGCCGGTCAGGTCAATTTTGATATAGTTGTTATACTTGTCCAAATCATACAGCAGCACGCTCCCCCCGGTCAGCACCACATTGTCCGAAACGCCTTTGTCCACTTTGATGTTGATACTGTTCTGCGTAAACTGCGCCGTGCCGTAAACATTGCGGATAATCGGCATTCCGCTTAAGTAATAGAGGTTCGCGTCGGCAAACCCCGCCTCGCCGGAAAGTTTTAACAGCCCGAAACTTTTGCTTTTCTCGTTCCACCCGAAGTCAAACGAAAAATCGCCGCTGGTAATTTCTCCGCCGTAAAGGCTCTCTTTGCACCACGCCCAGGCGTCCTCGCCGATATAGCGCGGCCATAGCAGCGACAGCTCGTCCATCTCAAACGCGCCGACCTGCGCCCGGAAATTGATTTTAAAATTCTCCAGATTCCCTTTGAAAAAATAATCCTTAAACCCGGACGCCGCCAGGCTGAGCTTCGCCTGCTTGCCGTCAAAATCAAGCGCCGCCTTGTCAATCTCCACTTTGTCCAACCCGCCGTGCAACCGCCCCTCAAAATTAAACGACGCCACGTCATAGTCAAAATCTTCGCTGTCGCCGAAACCGATTTTGCCGTGTCCGCCCTCCAGCGCAAACGTAACTTCCTTGATGTTATTGCCGAGATTGTCGGCAAAATGCTCTTTGTCCTGCAACACTTTGCCAAAGTCAATAAGCGCGCTGAGCTTGCCGTTGACCGGAATATCCACCATCCGGATATCGCCTTTTTCCGGCACCAAAACGTCATACACATCAGTAATCACCAAATCCGAAAAATTCATCGTATAGCGCACTTCGTCGGTACGGATACGGTAATTAAGCGCCATATCAAGCGCCGACGCCCGATTGTCAAACTGCACGGCGCTGTCCGCTTTAAGCACGATTTCCGCCACCCCGCGGTCAAAGCTGAAATTCATATCCGTAAACACAAACTTCTGTCCGGTTTCCGCCTCGGTCATCTCAAGGGTGGCGTCGGTAATCGTTATCGTGTTAATAAAACTCTCCAGATAAAGCTGTTCGGGCGAATTAAACCGCTCCAGAAAATCCTCAAACTGCTCAAAATAAAACTGAACTTTGTTAAGGTTGCGCCGCGCCCGCCGGTTTTCAATCCGTTCCTGCTTGGCCTCCGGAGAAAGTTTGTTCCACGCCTCGCTATGCCGGTGTTGCCTGTGCTTGCCCGCTTTGTCGGACGGCGTAGCGCCCCCCTTGCCCGCCGCCGCGCTGTCTTCTTTTATATCTTCGTTATCCGCTTTCGCCGCCTCGCCGCCTTTAAGCCCGTAAGACGCCGTTATCCGCATCGCCGGCTTCTCAATCGTAACCGAACTCGGCGCCAACATTCCCTTGAGCAGCGCCCGCGCCGAAAATGACAGCGACAACCGCGGCGCGTCAACCTGATACGCCCCGTCCTTATCCTTAAACGACACATTTTGCGCGATAATTTTTACCGGTTGCACCGAATGCGCCAACTCCAGATTAACCCCGCCGACATCAAGGTCGTAAGAGGCGGTTTCGTTGGTCAGCGCCTGAATAATATACGGACGCAAAAAATTAACCCGTATCGGCCCCTTACCCAAATGCCACAGCAAGACCAGCAGCGCGATAAGCGACAGCGCGCTGGCATAATCCCAGAACAGGGAGAAAAAACGAAGCTTTTTGCTTTTGGTGCTCAAAGTTGCTCCTTAAAAAACGACATAACAACATCTAACACGCTCTTGCCGTAATGTAAACACCTTTTTGCCCCTATCCACGCCCGAACATCAAAAAAAATCCCGCCAGGCAAGACACCGGACGCGGCAAACAAAAAACGCGGGGGAAATCATCCGCCGCGTTTTAATTCGCCAATTTTCCGTCTGTTTGACATCAGCTGAACATCTCGCTGTAAAAAACAGCGCCGAACTCTCGGTTAACTTCATCGTCAAGCGCTTTTTCGTCCGCCGCCGGATACATCGTCTCATAATAATCTGTGAGTTCCGGCTCGCCGAATTGTTCAAGCATTACCCGCCCGTCAGCGCTTAATCGTCCGCGGGCGTTAAAGAAAGTCCAAATCAACCCGATGGTTATCTGCCGGCTGACCTTACCCGATTCCTTGGCGCATTTCTGCTGCAGAGTATCCGGCTCTTTCAACGCCCCCTCGGCGATAAACCGCGCCATCTGTTCCGGCTTTTTTTCCGCAAACAGCCACTTTTCGCCCGCCGATGATAACGGGCACCTGTCCGTCAAGCGCAGATACTCAAGAACGTCGCCGTAGGAATAATTGAGCAGAACATACATTTCCGCCTCTTCGGGCAAATAGTTTTCCAGCATATTGGCCTGCAAAAAGCTTTTTACCAGAGCCATATCGCCGCGTTCAACCAAACTATTTACCGCTTCATCCGGCAGCAAATAGCCCATCTCGCCGAAAATTGTCAGTTGCTCTGCCTTTGCCGCTTTGGCAAACAGAACTTTGTTTTCCTCGTAAAACTCATGCCCGTAGCAGACAAAAGCGTCAAGATACACTGCATTTTCCGGCTTAAACAACTCACGTTGCAATTCCTCGCTGTAAATAGCGCAACGCACCACCCCGGCAATATCTTTGGCCTTGCGGTAGTTGTCAAACTTTTCCAGCAACTGGCGATTGCTCTCATCTCTCCGTTTCTGGAGAAAACTTTCAAATTTATTCATAATTGTAAAATTAAAAATTAAACAATAAATACCTTATCGCCGGTAATATAGCCCCGCGCCCCGCCGATGTCAACATTTTTTTGTCAAATAGTTTAACCATACCTGTCCTTTTATCCACAACCGGTTTTTTAGCTTGCCCGAAAGGCCGTTTTCCTGCTATGCTTTCCCTATAATTGAATTGCACAAACAGGAACTGCCGATGAAAACTGACGATATATCCACCGAGCTGGCGCGCTGCCTGGGCTGTCGTGCCAAACCCTGCGAAAAAGCCTGCCCCTTGGGCGTATCGCCGCACGATTTCATCGCCGCCGCCAGAAATGGGGACTGGCAAACCGCCGCCGCGCAGATTGCTATGCGCAACCCGTTGCCGCAAACCTGCGGCCTGGTCTGCCCCGACCGTTTCTGTCAAAGCGCCTGTATCCGCGCCCACATAGACAAAGCGGTGGAAATTCCGTGCCTGCAGGCAAAAATTATGGCCAAAGGCGGATTGCCCCCTTTACCGTTGCCGGCTTCCGCCTTGCCCCGCCGTGCGGCCATTGTCGGCGGCGGCCCGGCCGGCTTAGGCTGTCTGTATGAATTTTTGTTAAACGGCTGGCAGGTTGATTTATACGAAAAAAGCGATAAATTGGGCGGCGCCGCGCGTTTAATCCCCGAATACCGCCTGCCCAAGGCGATACTGGACGCGGAAATTGCCCGCCTGGTGGAAAATAACCGCGTTACATTGCATCTGAACACAAGCATCAGCGACATAAACGCACTTGCACCCGACTATGACGCTGTCATTTTGGCCATCGGCGAACCGACACAACGCACATTGGGAATAAAAGGAGAAGAATTTTGCCTGTCGTATAAGGATTTTCTGGGCGCATTTTCGGAATACCCGCCGCAAGCTTTTTCCCGGGACGCTCACACACCGCCCGCCATTGCTGTAGAGATACGGAAGCATTTGGAGACAGGTTTCCGCCTGCAGATTAATTCACAACAATTTTCCCCGGCAAGAGCAGCTGTTGTGGGCGGCGGCGAAGTAGCCCTCGACTGCTCTCTAACTCTTCGCCGTCTCGGCTGTCCTGAAGTGGAAATGTTCGTCCGGCGCCGAAAAGAGGATATGCGCATTATGGCACGCGATTATGATGAACTGGCGCGCGAAGGCGTGATGGTGCGGGAATTACGCTCACTAACTGAAGTGAGCAGGGCGGGACAGACATATTCGTTAAAAACAGTTACCAACCGCATAAACGGCGAAGGACGCGCTGAAGCCATCGCCGGCACGGAAGAAACACTGTCGGGCTATGATATTGTGATTATGGCGCTTGGCTCCTATTGTTCTAAAGAGGGGTTGCCGGAAAACATCATTACCGCCGGCGATATGACGGGAGGTTGCGGCACGATTGTCCAGGCGCTGGCCTCCGGACGCGACGCCGCCCGCCGCGCGATTGCCGCCATAAATGAAAAGGAAAAGAAGGAGGCAAAATGAAAATTACGTTAGGCGTCATCGGCAAATGCAAGGCAAACTCCCCCGAGGGCGAGATTATCCGCCGCTACGCCGAACGGATGAAATGGCATTTGCAGATTAAGGAAAAAGACAATGCGAGCCAAAAGGAGGAAGCGGAATTTCTGCAAAGCTGCATTGCTCCCGGCGCCAAAGCCGTGGTCTTGGATGAACGTGGCAAAAATATGAGCAGCCCCGAACTGGCGGAAGTCGTGGAAAATTGGATGCTGTCGGGTTGTTCGGAAATCTGCTTTTTAATCGGCGGCGCCGACGGACACCTGGAAACGACTCGACAAAAGGCGGATTTAGTCCTTTCTTTCGGCAAACTGACCCTGCCGCATATTTTAATGCGCGCCGTCCTCGCCGAACAGATTTACCGGCTGGAAACCATTATTGAGGGACACCCCTACCATCGCGCCTGACAGCAAAAAATATTCTAACGCCCAGGCCTTAAAACATAACTGAAATCACAACGCCTTATTTCTTCGCTGCGTCGGCCGCAACTTTAGGCTCGCCGGCTTTTGCATCGGAAGCCTTCGGCTCAACCGGCTTCGGTTCGGCGGACTTGGCTTTGGATACCGCGCATTTGCCCTCCAACACGGCGCCCGGCTCTATCGCAATCGTCTTATATACCGAATCGCCGATAAAAGTTGCCGACCCGGCGATAAACAGATTTTCCACCGCCAGCGACCCGTTCAATACGCCATAAAGCTCCAGGCTCTTCGCCTTAACTTTACCGGTAACCGCGCCCGTGCTGCCGATAATCAGCTCACGGCAGGTAACATCGCCTTCCAACCGCCCGTCAATATGGATAATATCGCCATCGGTAATATTACCGGCAATCCGCGTTCCGGCGCTGATAATGCACGGCACGGTGCTTTTTTCGCCGCGCATCAGCTTAGCCGCTTTCAAAAACAAAATCCTTTTATAATTTTTCATCTTTATAAACCTCCCTGTTATTTGCCCCAATCAGGTCTGCCGCCGCTATTTGGCTTTAATAAACACCATCGGGTTCATCGGCGTCCCGTCGTATAAAACTTCATAATGCAGGTGCGGCCCCGTTGAACGCCCGGTGCTGCCGACCTCGCCGATAGCCTCTCCCTGCGCCACCATCTGCCCGCGTTTGACATAAATCTTGTTCATATGCGCATATTTGGTTTTAAACCCGTTTCCGTGGTCAATTTCCACCAGTTTGCCGTAACCGCTGGCATTTCCGGCACGGGTAACCCTGCCCTCGGCCATCGTTTTGATTTTATTCCCCTTGTTAGACGCCAAATCAACCCCTTTATGGGTTGCGCTGCGGGCATTAAACGGGTCGGAACGCTTACCGAACGGCGAAGAAAGCCAGTATGTCCAAACCGGCTTGCCGAGCGGCACTTTCTTCATCGCCTCGGACAAATACGCATTGTCGTCCACCGCCGCAAACGCCGCCACCGCCTGTTGGGCAAGCTCCTCATTATCGCCAAACGCGACATTGTCGGGCACATACAGCCCGCCTTTGCTGTTTTGCTTGGAATTGGCGAGCGGATTAAAATATTTGCCGCGTTTCCGAAGTTCTTTGTTAACGGTGGAAAGCGTCGTCTTAATCTTGTCAATATCTTTGTTGGAAATGGTTTCCACCCGCTTGAGAATATCCATTTCAAACGCCTGCAGCGAGCGGATAACCTCTTCCAAATGGGCGACTTTCTGTTCTAAAAGCTTTTTTTCTTCCAGCGCCAAATCGCGATGGATAACCGCGTCTTTAAGCGCACTTTTTTTGCTGAAATCGTTTTCGTTAATCCAGTCTTCCTGCGCGGTAATCTGGCGGATTTTTTCTTCAATAACTTCCGCGCGCTTCAAATAGCTGTTTATCCTGTCCGCCTCGCTGTTGTTATTTTTGCCGAAGTTCTCCACCAACGCGGAGATATTTTTATGCACGATGACAAAATCGCTCATCAAATCCACATAAGCGCTGCGCGTCTCGCCGAGTTTGCGTTCCTGATACGAAATAATCCGGTCGGAAACGGCATAAAGTTGATATGAGCGCACCATCCAGACACCGAACACCAGCAACAGCCCAAACACAATCCACTGCATTTTCGGCGAGATTTTAAAAACCTTGGTCTGCCCGTTGGAACGGATAATAAACTCCTTCTCGGAAAAGAAGCTTCTGCTCTCCGTCGGCTGGTAACTGACTGTCTTCGGTCTTTTTGGTCTTCTTTTATATCTCAATGGCCCAAATCCGTTACGTTAAACCGCGTGCCGGCCAAAGCGCCGCCTTCTACAAAAAAGCGCCCGCATTGAAACCGGCTCACGGCGCTGGTTATAGCAATCTTTTTTTTAATTGGCAATTTATTTTTGCTGTTTATCAATATCTTTATCCAAAATCACATATTCGCCATTGCCGGCCATATTAAGCACAATCCGCGCCCGCTCTTCCAAATAATCCAAATCCAGCGACTTTTCCGACAGCATTGCCACCTTGCGTTCCAGATTCTTTTTAATCGCCGCATAGTGGGCTTTTTCCGCCTGCGCCGCCTCTATTTTATTTTTCAGATAGAGATATTTGAAAAAGCCGCGGTCGCCTTTGATGGCGTTAATGGCAAAATAAAACGAAAACACCCCGAGCACAATCATCAGCCCGGAACTTTTGATTTTATCCAAAATATCATTGAGCGTATTCATCATTCTCCCTCAAATGCGGCAAACATTGCCGGCCATACATTAAATACATTATGCCTGAGGGTTGGTTAAAAAATCGTTAGAGCCGGCTCAAAGAATCACAAAAAAATATTTTACCCGGGCTTTTGCCGCCCTAGCGCCGCTTCAACGTCGCTTTTACGACGCATAAACAGCGCTTATCCACCGCCGCAACGCCGCTCTTTCGCCGGTTTCTTTACTCCGCCGCGCCGTTCTCCCGCGCCGCCTTCAGCCCGCCGCTGACTTCAAACACGCGCACGCCGCCCGCCGCGTCAAAACTCTTCGGCAACCGCCGTTTTATCGCGCTGTTGACTTCTTCCGCCGTAATCGCCGCCACCTGCGCCTGCCGATTTTGCAAAAAATCCCGCCCGAGCTTTTGATACTGCATCTGCTCCAACATCCCCGCGATATTGATAAGGCTGCCGAACCGCAGATTAAACGACGCCATCAGGCTGTCTTTTGCCTGCTGCAATTCTTCTTCGCTGACGCCGTTGTCATAAAAATCCCGATATTCCGCCGCCGCGATTTCCATAATTTCCGCCGTGTTCTCCGGTGTCGCCGAAAAACCGACGCTCCAGGTATTCACGGCGTCGCTCATGGACAGCATACTGTATATACCGTAAGTCAGCCCCTCCTTTTCGCGGACAGCCTGGCTTAAACGGGAAGAAAGCCCCGCTCCGCCAAAAATATAATCCGCGACATACAGCGGATAAAAATCCTTATCCAGCCGCGCCACGCCGGCCGCCGCCGTCAAGACGATACTCTGCGCCGAAATCGGCGAAATTTCCGCAATCTTCTCCTGTTGAAAATCCGGCTTAAATTCCGGCAAAGCCTTAACCGCCGCCTTATCCGGCAAATCCGCGACCGCCCGGCTCAAAAAAGCCTCCGCCTCCGCCCGATCCATATCCCCGGCGATACCGACGGTCAGATTGTCTTTGCCCATAACCGTCTGCAAATAGGCGCGTATATCCGCCGCCGTAACCGCTTCCAACGCCGCCTCATCGGGAATACTCTCGCGCCCGTAAGGATGGCTGCCGTAAAATTCCCGTTTAACAAGTTCGCCGAGCTGGTGCGCCGGGCTTTCTTTTTCCCGTTGTCGCAAAACGGCAAGCTGGCGCCGCGCCAATGCCAAATCTTCTTCATTTAATTGCGGTTCAAAAAGCACCGCCCGCAAAACCTCAAGCGCTTCGTTTTCAAATTCTTTGACATAGCTGAGCGAAAAGGCGAGCGTATCGTTATCCGCCGCCGCGTCAAGGCGTATCCCCTTTTCTTTCATCAGCCGCCGCAATTCCTTGCGCGAATAATCCCCCGCGCCGTCCAGTAACACGCTTTCCGCCAAAAGGGCAACCCCCGGTCTGGTCTCGTAAGCCGTGCCCGCTTTGGCAAACCGCAACGACACCGCCGCCAGAGGCACGCTGTGTTCTTCCATCAGATACGCGCCGACTTTGCCGCCAAGCGCCCGCACCTCACGCACTTCACCCTGAAACGTCCGCCCTTTGAGCTTGGATTGCGCCAAAATCCGCTCCGCGTCAAACGCCGGCTCTTTATTCCACCAATATCCCGCCGCGCCGGCCGCCAATATCGCCGCCGTTGCCGTCGCGGCCAGCACGCCGCGCATCACCGTCGCTTTAATCTGCATCGCCGCCTCCTACGCCGCCGTTTGTTTTTTTCGCCTTGCCCGTCAGATAGCCCGTAACCCGAGTCTCCGCCGCCAAAACTTTCTGCCATGCCGCCCGCACGTCGCCGACCGTAACCGCACGCACCGCCTCGTCATAATTCTCAATCTCCTCCGGCGTATAGCCGGCCAGCAGCATTCCCCCGGCAAAACCGGCCGCCGCCTGCGGATTTTCCTGCAGATAAACCGCCTCGCTCGCCGTCTGCCGCTTAATCCTGTCTAACGCCTCATCATCTAAATCCGCCACGGCTTTTTCCGTTTCTTTGCCGATAAGCTCTTTAATCGCCGCCAGAACTTCGCCGTCGCTTTTTCCCGCCGCCCATTCCGGCGCCGGTATGGCATAACGGCTCCACACACCGCCGAGTTCCGTATCGTATGAAATATCCGCCCCGACGCTCAACAGTTTTTTTCCGCGATAAACAAGGGCGTCATAAAGCCTGGCGCTGTCGTCGCCCGTCAGATATTCCGCCAGCATTGTCAACGCCAGCACATCTTTCTTTGTAAGCGCCTCCGGCTCCAACCGGATAAAATCGGAATAGCGCGATTGTTGCACGCCGTTTAGCCGCACCACGGTTTCAATATCCGCCGCTCGCCCCGGTTCAAATTCCGGCTTTGCTTCCGGCTCCTCGGATTTTTTAAGCCGCCCGAAATATCTTTGCGCCAGCTCGCGCGCCTCATCTTTGCTGATATCGCCCGCCAGCACCAACAACGCATTGTCCGGCCGGTAATGTTGGCGATAAAAATCCCAAACATCAGCTGCCGTCAGCGCCTGAATTTCCTGCGGCGACCCGCTGACCGGATTGGCCTGCGGATTATCCTGCCATAACAGTCGGTTCATCATCTCATAAAACATCGGCGCCGGATTAGTCTCAAACCGTTGCCGCCGTTCTTGCAGCACAATATCCCTTTCCGCCGCAAACGCCGCATCGTCAAGCGCCAGCCCGCTCATTCGGTCAGCCTCCAGCGCCATCATCACCTCAAGCTTGGAAATATCCGCAAATTCATAATAGGCGGTTTCATCATAAGTCGTATAAGCATTGGCAGACGCGCCGTATTTTTCGGTCAGGCGGTTAAACCCCTGCCCCGACACGCGTTCGGTTCCGCGAAACATCAGATGTTCAACCAGATGCGCCACGCCGCCCTTGCCTTTCGGGTCGTCAACCGAACCGGTCTTATAATAAAGCTTCTGTAACACCACCGGCGCCTTGCGGTTTTCCGCCACAGCCACCTGAAGTCCGTTATCCAGCTCAAAATAATCCAGCTTCATCAGCCGCGCCGCCGCCGGTTCCGCCCCGCACGCCGCCGCCCACAGCCCCGTCGCGCAAACCAGCGCCGCCCGCCGCCATCTATTGCACGCACCGCCGCCGGCCTTTTGCTTACCTGCCGCCATCACGCCTCCTTCAAATTATAACCGACCCGGATAGTATCAAACCACCGCCATTTGCCGCAAATAACCGTCCGCCGCAAATATGGCTTACTGCGGGCGCACGTCAAAATCCGGCGGCAACACCAACTGGCTGCGCCGCGACACTTGCGTTTCGTCGGGCTTGGATTTCGCCATACCCAAATCTTCTTTAGTCAAACCGCAGGACGCCAAAAACAGCGCCGCCGCCATCAAAATAAATGCTTTTTTCATTTTTCCCCCTTATCTGTCCCGTTTTTCTTTTCCGCCGCCGCGTTCTTGCGCCGGTTCAAAAACACCCCGTCGCACACAATCATCACCGCCCCGATGCAGATAAAACTGTCGGCAAGGTTAAACGCCGGCCAGTGGTAACCGCCGCAATGCACGTCCAGAAAATCAAACACCGCCCCGAGCCGCAGCCTGTCAATAACGTTACCGATGGCTCCGCCGATAACCAGCCCGAGCGAAACCTGCATTAGCGTTGCTTCTTCGTCCTTGAGCCAATAGAGCAGAAAGCCGACCACCAGCAACGAAAACGCCGACAGAATATAAACGCCGTCCCCGCCGAGGTTATTAAACATTGAAAAGCTGACCCCGGTATTCCACGCCGAAACCAGATTAAAAAAAGGCGTAACCGCAACCACCGGCTGCGTATCGGCCAGATACCCGAAAACAACCGCTTTGGTCGCCTGATCCAATATAACGGCGGCAACAGCCGTCATCAATCCCTTAAACACAAAAACTCCTTTTGGTATAATTATTTTTTGCACCCGTATTTTAGGCGACTATAACACAACTTTCCCCGCCGCCAAGCATTATTTGCCTTTTTCCCCAGCCTTAAAACGCCGTGCCGTTTGTAAAAGGCGCCAGTCCGAATTTTGCCGCCACGGTCGCCGCGATGTCGGCATAGGTTTTGCGCCGCCCGATATTTTCTTCCGCAATATTCCGCCCGAACGCCAAAACCGGCACGCACTCGCGCGTGTGATCGCTCCCCGGATACGTCGGGTCGCAACCGTGGTCGGCGGTAATAATTGCAATATCGTCTTCGCCGAGCAGCGTCCACAATTCCGGCAACCGCCGGTCAAAATACATCAGCCCCTCGGCATAGCCCCTGGTATCGCGCCGATGTCCCCACATCATATCAAAATCCACAAAATTGGTAAACACAATTCCGTCGCCGGCCATCAGCCGTGTTTCTTCCAATGTCTTGTCCCATAATTCCGGCAATCCGCTCGCCAAAACTTTTTTCGTCACGCCCGAACCGGCGTAAATATCGGATATTTTGCCGATAGCCGTCACGTTAAGCCCCGCCGCTTTCGCTTTGTCCAGCAAGGTCGGCGCCGGCGGATTAAGCGCATAGTCGTGCCGGTTTTTCGTTCGCACGAATGCGCCGTTTTTTTCGCCCTCAAACGGCCGGGCGATAACCCGCGCGATACGATAGGGCTTGACTTCCTCAAACGCGATTTCACACAAATCATATAAGCGCTTTAACCCGAATTTCTCTTCATGTGCGGCTATTTGCAGATTGCTGTCCGCCGAAGTGTAAAAAATCGGCTTGCCCGTCGCCAGATGTTCCTCGCCGAGCTCCTGAATAATCACCGTTCCGGACGCCGCTTTATTGCCCAATATGCCGGGAAGCCCCGCCCGCTCGCAGATACGCGCGACCATCTCCGGCGGAAACGACGGATATTCGGGCGGAAAATGTCCGAAATCCGCCAAAACCGGCACGCCCGCCATTTCCCAATGCCCGGAAATCGTATCTTTCCCCGCCGACACTTCTTCCATACAGCCGAATTTGCCGCGCCGTCCGGCCAGCGCCGCCGCACCGGCAACCAGCGGCGCCTCAACGCCGCACGCCAGCTTTCCCGCCTCTTTCAGTCCCAACGCCTCCAGATTTGGCAAAGCCAGCCCCGCATAGTTCTCCGCAATATGCAAAAAAGTATTTGCTCCCGCGTCGCCGAATTTCGCCGCATCGCGCGCCCCGCCGACCCCGAAAGAATCCATCATCAGAATAACCGCTTTTGCCATTTTAAACCTCCGCAAAAAATATTCTCGCCGCTCAAGCGCCGCTATGGCGCCGTCAAGGCGTTGCCGCAGCTCCGTTTATGCGCCGCTATATCTGTTATATAATTGCATATACCCGCCATGCGTTTAAATTTCATTAAAAAATTGCCGCCGGCTGCCTGTCCGCCTCCTTCGTGCCTTTCCGCCCCTCTCCATCCCGACACCAGCCCCGCCCCGCCGCCCCGCCATCTCCAATCCCTGCCCCGCCGCGCCCATTCTCTTCGCCAAACCGGTTCTTACCCTTCCGCATAAACAACACGACACGCAAAAAAAGACAAAAAATGCCAAAAAAAGCTTGACAAGACAAAATACTTTGTTATATTGCCGCCTGAAAGATTATTTATTATGTTAAACTAAAAAATATGGCTTATGGACATTATGAATTTTTTTGAAATGCCGGCTGCCATTTTGCAATTCAGCGCAGTCGCCGTCGCCACCGCCGCAATAGTGGTTCGCACGGTGGTAAAGAAACGTCAGCAAAAACTGAAACGCGCCGCCAGCGCCGCTGCCGCACGTTTGAGGTTTGAGGTTTACCGCTGACAAACCCGAAAAAAATTTTGTTAAATAAAAAAGCCCCCGACTCATATCCGTGAGTCGGCGGCTTTTTTGTTTGGGCAGGCAACTATTCCGCCGCTGTCGCAGCCGAAACTGCCTCAGGCGCAGCCTCTGCCGTTCCCTGAGCCGTTTCAGACGCCGGAAGTTCCGCCGGTGCCGCAACCGGAGCCGGCGCTTCCGCCCTCATTTCCTTATCCGGGCGCCCCGGGCGTTTCCCGTCCCATTTACCGCGGCGGCGTTCTTTAAAGCGTTCCGCCCGTTTTTTATGAATTTCCTGCAAAATTTCCTTTTGCTCCGGCGTCAGCACGCTCTCAAACCGCGCCTTGTTTTCTTTGCGCAGTTCGTCGGCCTGTTTGCGCAATTCGTCCATCTGCTCAAACAGCGGTGCCATCTTCGCCATATCATCTCTGCGGAATTGCTCAATCTGCGCCTTTTGTTCATCCGTCAGCCCGAGCCGCTTGGCAAAACGCTCTTTCATTTCCGGCCGCGGATGAAATCCCGGATGTCCCGGACGCCGCAAGTCCCCCGGCCGGCGGTGGTCAAAACGCATATGCGGCGGCAGTGGCTGCACCGTGGCGACAACCGGATGTTCGGCGCGCCAATGCTTGTGCCAGCGGGCATAATCCCGCTCCGGGCAAAACGTTAGCGCAAACGTCGTCAGCGTTACGGCAATCCCCGCCGCAAAAGCGATGCCCGACGCGATAAAAAGATGTTTTCTTGCCTTTTCCATAATCTGTTCCTTTCCAAAAAATTTAACTTCTCCGTTATAACTCCAGATACGCGAGCTTATCATGCAGTTTCCGCTTGGCGTTAAACAGGCGCGACTTCAGCGTTCCGGGGTTGATACCCAGTTTTCTTGCCGCCTCGTCATAAGTAAGTCCGTCAAACTCCACCAGCGTTACCGCCTGTCGCATTTCCTTCGGCAGCTCGTCCACCGCCTTGAGGATAAGCCTACGCCGGCATTGCGCCAGCCACGTCCGTTCGGGGTCGCCGTCCGCCGCCAGCCGCTCCAGGTCGCTTTCTTCTTCGCCGATAGTCGCCGCCAGCAATTTCCGGCTTTTACTTTTGAGGTAGTCTTTGCAGTAATTTTCCGCCACCACCCGCACCCAGGCGCCGAATTTGTCCTGTTCGCGGTAAGTCGGATACTTCTGCCATAAGCGGATATAAATCTCCTGTTCAATATCCTCGTCCGCCCGGTTAAGCATTTTCTTAACCACGCTTTTGACCAGACGTTTGCAGAACCAGTTGATTTCCTGCATCAGACAACCTCATAAAAGCCGTAACCGTCCAACGGCAAAA
>CALXYD010000031.1 GCA_944392865.1 uncultured Alphaproteobacteria bacterium | reverse complement strand
CCGCCCGCGATGGAAAAAACAACTCCTCCATAAATCAAATGTTATTAAAGAAATTTAATAACCACAACGACCGTTAAGAAGAAAGAAAATAATCTGTTAAGAAAAAGCGCCCAATGCGGGCGCTTTTTCTTATTGCTTTATATTGCCTTTTTGACTTCTTCAAAAGCCAACGGAAGCTTGCTTGCGTCTGGACCGCCGGCCTGCGCCATATCCGGTCTGCCGCCGCCGCCCTGCCCGCCGACCGCAGCTGAGGCGATTCGCACCAAGTCAACCGCCGAATATTTATTGGTCAGGTCTTTGGTCACGCCGACAACAATAGACGCTTTTCCGTCTTTGTCCGTCGCCAGCACCATAACGCCCGAACCGATATTCTGGCTCATCTCGTCAATAAAAGATTTCAGCTCTTTCGGATGGACGTCCGGAATAATTTTGCTGATAAATTTCACACCGTTAACCGTTTCCGCATCATTGCCCTTGGCTGTCCCGCCGCTCGCCAGAGCCTTTTTGAGGTTAAACACTTCCGCCTCAAGCTTTTTCTTTTCTTCCAACAGGTTGCCGATACGCGCCTCCAAGTCGTTCGCATTGGTCTTGAGCGCCGCGCAAACCTCGTGCAATTTGTCTTCTACCGAGTCGACATATTCTTCCGCGCCTTTGCCGGTAACGCATTCAATCCGGCGAACGCCTGCCGAAACCGAGGATTCGGACACAATGTTGAAATAGCCGATTTCTCCCGTATCGCTAACGTGTGTACCGCCGCAAAGTTCGCGCGAATAAACCGCGCCGTCTTTTTCCATCGTTACCACACGCACCTCATCGCCGTATTTTTCGCCGAACAACGCCATCGCACCGGTCTTAATCGCGTCTTCCTGCGTCATAATCACCGTATTGACGTGATAATTCTGCCGGATAGCCGCATTGACCATATCTTCGGCCTGCTTAATTTCTTCAGCCGTAATCTGCTTCGGGTGCGAGATGTCAAAACGCATTCTGTCCGCCGCAACCAGCGAGCCTTTTTGCGTAACATGTTCGCCCAAAATCGTCCTTAACGCTTTATGCACCAGGTGCGTAACCGAGTGGTTGGCGCATATCTGCCTACGCCGGTTCTCATTAACTTCAAAAGACGCAAAATCATCAACCGTGGCTTCGCCTTCAATCATCCGGCAGCAGTGGACAAAAACCGTATCCAGTTTGCGCTTGGTGTCATACACTTCCGCTTTGAAATTTTTGCCGATAATTTGTCCTGTATCGCCGACCTGTCCGCCGCATTCGCCATAGAAAGGCGTTTGGTTGGCAACCAGATAAAATTCGCCGCCTTTAACCGATTTAACTTCTTGTCCGCTCTGCACCAGCGCCTTGATAATCCCGTCGCTTTTGGTGGTGGTGTAACCCAAAAATTCCGTCCCGCCAAGTTGTTCTTTAACTTCAAACCAGACTTTTTCCGTCCCCTCGTCGCCGGAACCAGCCCAGTTCTTGCGTGCTTCTTCTTTTTGTTTTGCCATCGCGGAATCAAACCCGGCGACATCAACGCCGATTCCTTTGGCTTTCAGTGCATCTTGCGTTAAGTCCAGCGGAAAACCGTATGTGTCATACAGGCGGAAAGCCGTCTCTCCGCTGAGCGTATCGCCTTTGCCAAGGTGCGTGCTTTCTTCTTCAAGCAGGCGCATACCTTTGTCTAGCGTTTTGCCGAAACGGGTTTCTTCCGCTTTTATCGTTTCGGAAATCAGCTTCTC
The DNA here is from genome assembly GCA_944392865.1 of uncultured Alphaproteobacteria bacterium. Taxonomy (GTDB): domain Bacteria; phylum Pseudomonadota; class Alphaproteobacteria; order RF32; family CAG-239; genus CAG-267. The sequence continues at coordinate 15,509 of CALXYD010000031.1, read as the reverse complement.
ATAGCGGTAAAGCTCCGGATATGCCTCGCCCATTTCCTTTTGCAAAACCGGTAGCAGCTTGTAAATCATCGGTTCTTTAACGCCGAGCATATAAACATGGCGCATCGCCCGGCGCATAATCCGCCGCAGCACATAGCCGCGCCCTTCGTTGGAAGGCAAAACCCCGTCGGCAATCAAGAAGCTCATCGCCCGCAAATGGTCGGCGATAACGTTGTGCGATGCCTGCAACGAACCTTTCGGATCGGTGTTCGCCATATCGGCAATCGCCTTAATCAGGTGTCTGAACGTATCAATGTCAAAGTTGGAGTGTACGCCCTGCAAAATCGCTGCAATCCGCTCTAATCCCATACCCGTATCAATGGAGGGCTTTTTGAGGTTAATGCGTGAACCGTCCGGCAAATCTTCAAATTGGTCAAATACCAGATTCCATATTTCAATAAAGCGGTCGCCGTCTTCTTCCGGCGTTCCCGGCAATCCGCCCCAAACTTCCGGGCCATGGTCATAAAAAATCTCGGAGCAGGGGCCGCAGGGGCCTGTATCGCCCATTTGCCAGAAATTGTCTTTGGTTGCAATGCGGATAATCCGCTCATCGGGCAGTCCGGAAACTTTTTTCCATATATTATACGCCTCGTCGTCAGTATGGAAAATCGTTACCGCCAATTTGTCTTTCGGAATCATAAATTCTTTCGTCAGCAATTCCCACGCATAAAAAATGGCTTCTTCCTTAAAATAATCGCCAAACGAAAAATTGCCGAGCATTTCAAAAAAAGTATGATGGCGCACGTCATAACCGACGCTGTCCAGGTCATTGTGCTTGCCGCCGGCTCGTACGCTTTTTTGGGAAGTTGCGGCTCGCGTATAATCTCTGGTTTCGTTTCCTGCCAAAATATTCTTAAATTGCACCATACCCGAATTGGTAAACATCAAAGTCGGGTCATTGTCCGGAACGAGTGAAGAAGCCGGCACGATTTTATGCCCGTTCTTCGCAAAGTAGTCTAAGAAAGTCTTTCTTATTTGATTAACGCTTGTTGTCATTTTTTCTTCCCAAAAAATTAAATTAAACTTTTAACCGCATAAAATTACAGCCGATTTTTTCGGTTGTCCAGTTTAAATTTAACCGGAAAGCCATTTTTTTGCTTTAGTTAATAAAAAGGATGTAGATATTGAGATAGGTTGCAAACAATAGCCACAACATATACGGCAGCGTGAGTACGAAAGCGGTTTTGCTGATAAAGAAAAACGTGTGTATCATCAGCGCGGCAACAATATCCAACAGGACAATGACAATCGCCGCCGCCGTCAGCTGTTCCAGATAAAAGAAGCTGAAAGCCCACAGAATTTGCAGAAATAGTTGGCTGACAAACAAAGCGCCGGCGTCATCGGCAAGTTCTTGCGGCTTATCCGCCCGCAAAATCAAAAAGAAGCTGATAAACAGGAGAATGTAAAGCGCTCTCCAGATATACGAAAAATAAGAGTTGTCTGGCGTTGCTTCGGGCAGATTGAGTGAACCGTAAAATATATCAATTCCCTGCGTTACAAAATATTTGGTAAGCAAAGCCGTTGCCAAAACCAGCATAAAACTGTAAAGCCCCTGGGCAAATCTGAGCGTCATTCTTTTCCTCCTGTAAATTTTTTCTCCGATATAATCACGATTCGGATAAAAAAACACCGTCCTTAAAAAAATATATAAAAATAAATTGCATTTTTAAATCAGTCGGTTTATAAACAAAACTAGAACAAACAAGCCGAAAGGAGTAAAAAATTGTCAAGGGTAAGCGAAGACGGAATAAAAAAAGATGAAAACGGCATAAAAATATACCGTCCGGAAGATTTTGCCGGAATGCGCCGCGCCGGAAAATTGGCGGCCGAATGTCTGGATTATATAACAGATTATGTTGATGTTGGCGTAACAACCGAATATCTGGATGATTTATGTCGGGAGTTTATTCTTGCCCATAATGCGATTCCCTCCTGTCTGGGCTATCATGGCTACCCAAAGACGATATGCACGTCCATCAATCACGTCATTTGCCACGGTATTCCTGACGATAGAAAACTTGCCGACGGCGATATTGTCAATATTGATGTAACCGTCACGCTGGACGGCTGGTTTGGCGATACGTCAAGAATGTATTATATCGGTAAGCCGAAATTAAAAGCCACCCGTTTGTGCGAGGTAACTTATGAATGCCTGATGCGCGGCATAGACGCCGTCAAACCCGGCGCCCACTTTGGCGATATCGGCGCGGTGATAGAGAGCTATGCGCACAAATACGGTTACTCGGTGGTGGAAATGTTTTGCGGCCACGGCTTGGGGCGGGTTTTCCACGATGAGCCGAACGTTCTCCACTATGGGCGCAAAGGCACCGGACCGGTTATTAAAGAAGGAATGTTCTTCACCATAGAACCGATGATAAATATCGGCAAGCCGGATGGGACGATTCTCTCTAACGGTTGGACGGCCGTAACCCGTGACCGCACATTGTCGGCACAGTTTGAACACTCACTAGGCGTTACCAAAGACGGTTGCGAAGTCTTTACCTACTCTCCCAAAGGGTTGGATAAGCCGCCGTATAATAAAAAATAAACTTCAAGCGGAGAATAAACAATGCCAAACCGTAAACAAGGCGATAAAGAAAATACCGAAGATAAAAAGAAAAAGGAAGAAGACTACATTGGCCACCGTCAGCGGCTGAAAACCAGATTTATCGTTGATGAAGGGCGTTCAATGCCGGATTATGAGCTGTTGGAATTGGTGTTGACCTATGCGATTCCGCGCCGGGATGTCAAACCGCTGGCCAAAGCTTTGTTGCGCCGTTACGCAAATTTGGCGAATGTTCTAGTCCTTCCGATGGATAAGGTAATGAAAATAGACGGCGTCGGCGAAAACAGCGCTGTTCTCTTTTCGTTAATCCATGCTTGCGCCAAAAAGATAAGTTGGGAAAATCTTGAAAATCGGGATACGCCCGTTCTTTCCAACAAACAGCAGATAGTGGAATATTGTCGTAGCTGCATCGGCTACGCGTCGCAGGAAAATCTATTGATTATTTATCTGAATTGCCACGGAAAATATATGACGCAAAGCATTGAACAAGTCGGAACGATTAACGCCGTGATGATAAGCCCGCGCGATATTGTCGCCAAAGCGTTGGAAAACAACGCCAGCGGAATCATTATGGCGCATAACCATCCGTCCGGCGATACGACACCATCAAAAGCGGATATAGAAATGACCAGACAGGTGGCGCGTGCGCTGAAAAGCGTTTGTATCAAGCTTGAAGACCATCTGATAATTTCTCCGACCGGACATTACAGCATACGCGAAAAAGCCGGTTATGTTTTGCTCCAGATATAATTTGCCCCGCAAGAAAGTTTTAAACAGAAAAAGAAAATCTTTTTGCCCGATATTCAGCCATTTAAAATGGTAAGAAAAATAAGTTTGTCATAAGTTGATTTTTCGCTTGTCCGAAGCATTTTTTTGTGTTGTCGTATTTAACGAAAAAGTAAGAATTATTGACATACAATTATACCGTATTAGATGGCGTTTTAGCCTTCCTCAGGTTAAAATATTGTTCTTATGCCGGAGTGGCCGAAAGGTCAAAGTCAGGGCATAACGAGGCGCGTAAAAGCGTAAAATAAACATTATGAGTTTATAAAAAGCGAGCAGGGAAGCTTTGTTATAACCTCAAAACAGGCTGGAAAAACAAACCGTTTCCGGCCTGCTTTTTTATGAAAAACACCGCGAAATAAAGAAAATCGGAACGATAAACAAAATAAAAATATGAATATTCAAATTCTTAGTAGAAGAATTGAAAAAATATGTAAGAAAATGCTTGACAAAGTGTAAAGTTTCTGTCAATTTGATGACCGAGATAAATAATCCTATGTCTAATAATTAAAAAAAATTTACAATTATGGATTTAAAAAATTTAGTTGCAAGTTATGCAACAAAAAAAGATGGTAAGACCCATGTCAATTTGGAAGCACTGGCTCACGACGCCGACTTCCGCAGTGAGGTGATTCAAGAGGTTTTGAACGACATCAAGAAAAAGCCGCATTTATGCGTCTATTTCCCGTCATTCAAGCCGACTTGCAACCGTGATGCAATGGGAAAACTTATAAACGAATTGGCTTTGAACTTGCAGGTAGAAACGCTGGTTACCGGGAATATCGAAAAACTCGGCAATCTGCACAATCCGGTGCAAGATATCATCATCATCAAGCAATCCTTCCGCACAGGTAAGGAATTGCATGGACAGATAGAAAAGCTGAAAGAAAAGGGGTACAACGTCAGCGTTCTCTGCCTGATTGCTCACTCGCGCGCACGCCTTGAAGGCTTTGCCCACGAAAATCAGGTTGAAATCGAGGCGTTGGTTTATACCGACGACCCGATAACAGGTCTGATGTAAAGCTCCAATCTTATTGTTACCTTAAAAAATACCTTAAAGACCGGCATTGCCGGTCTTTTTCGTATATAAAAAACTTAAAACCAAAAAACAAGCCCCCGTTTTCAAGGGCTTGCCTGATTTTCGCGCCTTATATCTGCTTTAACGGGAAGACGGCTCTCTGCCGCCGCGCGAATAGGAATGTGCAAACTGATAAGCTTGGTATGCTTTCAATTTTGCCGCCTCTCTGTCGGCTTTTTCGTTGTTGTCTTTTTCGCGCTTTCTCATCTGCTCCAAAGCTTTCGGATCTTTCAGGCGTTCCAACATCATCTGCTCATCGGAAGCCGCCAATGCCGTTTCTGCAACTTTTTGTATATCTTCGGGATTAAAGACCTGTGCGCCGTCCATATCTTTAACCATCGGCAAAGCCTCGCTAACCATTGCAACTTTGTCGCTGTTGCCATCAATATCTAAGCTGCCGTTTTGCATAGCATCCTTTTGGCTGGCGTCAACCGCTTTGTCAGCGCTGCTTTGTGCATCATTCTGCATACGATTCTCTTCATTTGCCGCATCAACATTGCGATTAAATTTGTCAATCGTATTCATCACGTCGGTAACGTCAGTTCGCTGCTTGCCGTCCTGGCTGACCAAAACCCAGCTCGGTCCCTCTTGATGGATTTCCATACCGCTCGGCAATTTGACTTTGGAAAACATTTCTTTCATTTTCTGTTCTTGTTTTTCCGGCGTCAGTTCTTTTTCTTTCTCTTTATCCTTGTCTTTTTCCTTTTCCTTCTCCTTCTCTTTTTCTTTTGCTTTTTGTTTTTCTTCTATATCTTTAGAAAGTCCGGGGGTAGAAAGGTCAATGCCGGCTTTTTCGGCTTTTTTCTCCAGCTCGGCGCCTTTCTTGGCCATCTCGGATAAAGACATCGGTTTAGTATCCCGTTTTGCCGCATTTTCATCTTTGCTGTGGTCGTCAACTTGCCGGTTGGCAAATTGTTCCAGCCGGCGGCCGACAGGTTCATTTTGTCCCATAACGTGCGGACGCACTCGCTTTAATGCTTCTTCCAAAGCGGCTTGCCGTTCTTCCGGTGATTTTAGTCTGTATTCGTTTTCCATTGTTCTTCTCCGTATATTACCTTATTAACCAATATAACATATTTTTCTGAACCCTGCAACACTTTTTAAGCCAAAATAGTAAAGAAATTATTTCCCTGCCACGCCTGTTTTTGCCGGATAAAAAGAGTGTGTTGACAAAAGTCCTGAAAAATGGTAATATATCCTCGTTAATTTAAATTAGGTCTATTATTAATTTTATCGCAATCGCTCCGTTTTTTCGGAATGGATTGCGGTAAACCGTTTGACAGCAAGTAGGGGAACCCATAATATAAGAAAGTGAAAAATTAATGCCGTTAACGTTAAGGCAGTAGGAGTGAAGAACAGTATCTCTTATAAAAGATTGATTAGCTTTTTTGATTATGCCCGAGAGGCTGTTAAGCGCGTAAAAATATACGATGTCCGCGAAGTGCGAAAGCAAATAAACGGGCATAAAAACTATGGCAAATTTCCGTGTGAAATTTGACGTTGAAGTTATTAACCTGGTGGTGTACACATCTCGTTATTACTGGGGAACAAATCCCTGGAATAATCGGACAGAAAAATACTTCTCTTGCGGAGAGGTATGTTATATGTTCGAAAGTTGGGGTAATTATACCTCCCAGGGGGCTCGTCTGCGGGAGATTACCCAGGATGAGTACGCTACGGCTTTGGATGAGCTCTTCGGCAAGCTGCCGAACGGCACAGCTGATGACGGCAAAAACGTCTATAAGCTGGAAAATGCGGATACCGCACGTTTTTGTGAAGAAATGTTCAGCAATGAATGTTCTTTCACGACGGATTCGCCGTTGAAACGTGCTTACGACGCCGCTGAGGTCGCTTATGCGGAAGAATGCCGCAGGCAGTATGCTGCTGAAGAGGCTAAACGCAAGGCTTACGCTCGCGAGTGCGGCAAGATTGCCCGCCGACTGAAGGTGCCTTTCGGTATGGTTCTGGCCTTCCGGCAGGACGAAGAAGCGATAAAAAGCTTCTATCAATCCCTGGAAACCGCCAAGGAAAGACTCCGCGGGCTGGATCAGAGCGCCAAAGTGGAGCTCTATCACGAGCTTTACGAGTGCGGCCGCGCGCGTAAGGCCGCCGCGATGGCAGAGCTCGGGATAGATTGGGGATCGGCCGATCCAAACCGCCTGAGTTTGGATACGCTGCTCCCCTGCTTCGAGTGGCGGAGATAACTTCGTGAGAAAAGAAAAGGTCGGACAAATCAGTCCGGCCTTTTCTCCTTATTGGAAACTTTATTTTCTGAAACTGGTGCCGACAGAGAGACTTGAACTCCCGACCCACTGATTACAAATCAGTTGCTCTACCAACTGAGCTATGTCGGCCTTTGCAAGAGCCACTTATACAGGAGGCTTTTTTTCTTGTCAATAATAAAATGATGTTTTGCTGCGCAAAAAAAGCGGATAACACCATTTTTTTATGCTAAACCGCAAATAAAGTATTGACAACAATATTATAGGCAAATATTATCTCCTCCGGTATGTTAAAAACAGGAAGGTAAGGTTCTTTTTCAATGACCGCCGTAATGAGCATATATTTATTCAAGCTCGCTTTCAGAAAATTGGGTCTGAAGGCCGCTTTTGCTCTGTCCGTCCTTCCCCTCATTATGATTGCCATTCTCCTTATTAGCCTCTGGCTCTAAGTGCTTTTTGCTTAAGCTTAAAGCCCGGACACTTAGAGTAATAATTAAGGGCTTTAAGATATCAACCGGAAAATTTTATATTTAAGCAATTAAACAGAGGGAACAATGTCAACCGAAAATAATAACAACGCCGCAAGGAAAAAAGAAAAAAGAGCGCCGGAAGCCGCCGTGGAAGCCAAAGAGGCCTTTGCACAGTATTTTGAAACCGCCGGACGCAAAAGTTTCAAACAATTTTATTATGACTGGCATGTAAGCGCTATGATAGAGCCGTTTGCCGAGTTGGCGGAATATTTTGCCCGCCGCTATCCGTCCGAAACGGCAGCGCATTTTGACGAGTTTGTTAAAGAGTTCGGCGATGCCGTTGATACTTATAACATAGATTGTGAAAAATTTTGCTCAATCAAGCAGAGTATTCCGCATAAAGATAAGGAATTGGCGGGAATTATTGATAAAATAGAAACGTTCAGCTTTGAATTTCGCCAATTTTCATATAGTTTTATGACCGAAAAAGATTACGTCGCCGAGTTTGGCGGCTGGACATTTAAGCCGAATTATCCGTATTCCCACCTGCACGGCCTTGCCGTTTCCGTTGATATCTTAAACAAAATTTCCGAATACTACAATGCATTTAATCGCCAAAACGTCGCCGAAAAGACGCGTTATGTGGTTGATAATTATTTGCGCACGCATATCGCCGCCGACTACCGTTACCACGGGCGGTACAGCTACGCTTTCCGCAAGGCGGCCGTTGCGGCTTTTGTCGCATTGCGCAATCGGATGGGGCAGGAGTATAAAACCGGGCAATATCGCGACAACGGCGAATTGTTCCAGCTTGAAAGCCGCGCGCGCACGCCGTTTGGCAAATATCGCCCCAACGGGTTTGAACTGGAGTTTTATGTTCCCGAAGAATACGGCGACTATGCGAAATTGATAAATTACTTAAAAGAAAAGCACGGCTGGAAAAAGGTTTATACCACCAACAAAAATCCGGATGTCTATGATGACGGCCAGTCCGCCGGCGTCATTGAGCGGGATGAAAGTCTGGCGGCGATGAAAGGCTTGGCACCGGTTGAATATGCCTCGCGCATTATGAAATCCAAAGCCGATGAGGGCGAATGTCTGAAAATTATGGATTCGTTTGAACAGGGGCACGCCAACGTCCATTGTTCTTTGCACCAACACGTTTCCGCGGAAGGTTTTGATTTGGATACCTATAAACGCCTGGTAAAAAGAATGATGCAGCATGAGGATACGATTGTCGGCACGTTCGCCGCCCCCGAGCGCCGTAACAATAAATTGCTTTATGCGACATATATCAGCCGCAATTTGAGCTCAAACGGCAAAAGGGACTATCCGTTTTTGTGCGTCATGGTGGATTTATGCAATGATTTGAATGAGTTGCGCGAGATGGTGGGATTCGGCCATAAATATAAAACCTTAAATATTATGCCGTCCAAAACGGTGGAATTCCGCTATATGAATGCGAATTTCAACCGTCGTTATGTAGAAGCGTTTTTGCAGTTCAACCGCGACTTTGTCAACAGCGCGGCAGACAATCATGGCACACATATCAACCGCCCGCTTGCCAACAAATTTAACTGGTTGCAAAATAAGGCGGTAGATGATAAGACCATTCTGGAAGATCTGAGCTACTACTATCAAAAAGCTTATGACCAGTTCCGCCCCGAGAAAAAAGTCGATTCGCATACGATTTACGAAGAAAATGTCTATGCGCGCCACGTGGCGGACGCTATCAATGCCACCGGCAAATTCGGCTATTATAACAGTTGGTTCTTAAAGAAGGTAAGAGATGCAAAAGCAAGATAAGGTTTTTGAGATAATCAATCAGGACAGCGCCAACCCGCTGATATTAACGTGTGAACACGCCTCAAACGCGATTCCCGCCGGCTACGAAAATCTGGGTCTGCCCGCCGCCGCGTTGGATACGCACATTGCCCGTGATAAAGGCTGTAAAGAGCTGACAGCCGCATTGGCGCAAAAATTGGGCTGCACGGCGTTTCTTGCCGGTTATTCGCGATTGTTTATTGATTATAACCGCCGTGAGAATGAAACGGATTTAATTCTTGCTGAAAGCGACAAGGTGCAGATTCCCGGCAATCAAAATTTAAGCGCCGCCGAACGCCGTCATCGGATTGAAAATTATCATCGTCCGTATTACCGCGCCATTATGGCAAAAATAGATTCTCTCCGCCGACAGGGCATAACGCCGCGCATTTTTTCCGTCCACGCTTTTACGCCGCAGTTGCGGGGCGGCGCTTTCCGTCCGTGGCACGCTGGTATTTTGTATGTAAAACCGAATATATTTGCCGATAAGCTGTTGCAGGGGTTGCAACAAATAAACGGTTTGGCGGTGGATGCCAATGTCCCTTATGATATGCGCCGATACAACACCGGTGCGGCGGCGATTTGTGGCGAAGACATCGGGCTTGAAAATGCGGTAATAGAAATTCGCGATTCGGAGTTTGATAATATGTCGGTCGGCGTTGAAAAATGGAGCAACCTTCTCTGTAATATTCTGAATTGACAAAAAGTGCTGGACATTTTTGATATTCCGTGCTACCCTAAAACCAGAAAAATATTAAAAACATACCATTATGAAAGCGAAATTTTTTATCATAGCCCTGTTGGCTATGGTACTCTTTGCAGTTGAAGGTTACGCGCAAAGAGAAAGAGGAGGCAGTCGCGGAAGTGGAAGAGGTCAAGCCCGTATTGAGCGCCCGCGCAGCAGTTCGGTAACCCGCCGTTCGGCTCCGGTAGCACGCTATCGCCAGCCATCGCACTCCGTAACGACGCGTAGCTATAGTCGCCCGCGAAGTGTAACCACATCGCCCAGGCCGACATATCGCACACCGAGTCGGAACAATGGCAGCGTTGGCGTTCGTTCCCCCGGCAACAGCTCCTACCGTTCTTCAAACGGCAGAACTGTTATAAGGAGAGAAACCGCGCCGCGTCGGATAGAAGGCACAAGTCGTGGCAGTTATGCATCGCGTAATGAGGGCCTGCGCACACAGACACCGGGAGAACGCCGTGTTGAACCCCGTCGGGATAACGGACGATATCGTTCGCCCGCCCGCCGTCCGGACGCACCGCATTATCGCTCACCGGCCAGGCGTCATATCGCGCCTCCGCCGCCGCACCGTCCGTGGCGTCCGGTCTTTGGCCATCACCACAGCTACTGGCACCATCGCCATCATTGTTACTTCAATGACTGGTATTGGTATAGCTGGGGAGGTTATCGCCATCGGTTTATTTGCCATCGGCTTTATCACAACCGGTTTTTTGACAGCCTGTTGGGATATTACCTTTGGGGAACGCTTACGGCGCCGACACGGTTGGACATCGGTAATATGAGCTTGACAAGATACAATAACACTTTGCAGGTTCGTATAGGCAACAGTGTTTCATATCTTGACTTGTATCGTTACCAAACGGTAACTTATCGCGCCGGCTACACCTCTATTGATGTAACCACCGGCAACGGCAGCGCGCTGATATATTTCTATGATGAATATGGAAATGAGGCGACTTACCGTTTATAGCCAAAAGGTATTATGTTAAAAAGGAAGCTTTTGCTTCCTTTTTTTGTTAAATCAAGGAGAAAAAGCGAATATTCCGCTCAGACAAGCCCTGAAAACGAATGATTCTCCCCCAAAAAATATAAAATTATATGTATCGCCGTAAATCGGAGAAAAATAACCTTTCCAAAAATATACTATGCAATAGCTATTTGCCCGATAATTTAAATTCATAAAAAAACATCATATAGCTTCTGAAAATAAAGGAGCAAAGATGATAAACGTAAAAATATATTGTTGCCGGGAACATCAGGACTATGATAATGTTTACGACACGATAAAGGAAACTTTGGATGAAAAAGGCGCGGAATATGATATTAAGCGTATCTGCCGGCAGGAAGAAATATGCCATAGCCGCATTCAGGCTCAACCGCATATCGTCATCAACCGGCAAGTTGTGTATGTGGGCTACTGCCCAAAGAAAGATGAAGTATTGCAGGTTTTAAAAATAATGCAGTTGCTAAAATAGATTTTACCGTTATACTGGCAAGGGATAAAGGAAAAAAGATGGCAGACAACAAAACAAAAGTAAAAAATTTACTTCATTATTCGGAAGTGTTGAAACACCTTCCGCGCACCGGTTGGCTGCAAAAAGGGATAGAACAGCCGGAAAGCGTCGCCGCCCATAGCTGGCAGATGGCTCTGTTGGCGTTGTTTCTGTCATCTGAAGAAGATTCCGGCTATGATTTTGACCGGGTAATAAAACTTTGCCTGTGCCACGATATGGCGGAAAGCAAGATAGGCGACATCACTCCGACGGATGGCGCCTACTCCTCAAAAGCGTCGGCAGAAAAGGCGGCAATGGCGGAAATTGCCGCCGCGGCGGATTTTCCGGCTCTTAATGCGTTATGGCAGGAGTATGAAGCAGGGCAGACGCCGGAGGCTCGGCTTGCCCGCGATTTGGATAAGTTGGATATGTATGCGCAGTCGCTTGATTATGAACAGAAATTCCCCGGCAAAGACCTTGCGGAATTTCGCCGTTCCGCCGCTACGGCCATAAAAACCGATTTGGGCAAAAAACTTTTAGCGGAAATTGTAAAATAAACCGTCACTGTAGTTTTGATTATTTGTCATTTTCCTGGAAATTATAAAACAGTCAGGACTTTATTTGCTCAGAAGGTTCAGCCAGCAAATCAACCAGAGATATATTAAGAGAATCGGCTATGGCATATAAAATACCGATGGTAACATTTGTCCTTCCGTTTTCTATTTCAGACAAATAAGCGCGGTCAATACCGACATCTACGGCAACATCTATCTGCGACAAATTCAGCAGCTTTCGCCGTTGCCGGATATTATGCCCGATATTTTCAAGTCGTGTTTTCAAAAACAACACCTCATTTTTTAAGCATCGTAAATGAAGCTCAAAAAAATAGTGTTGACTTTAGTCAACAAAAATGGTATATTCCAAAATATATAACTATTTTTAGGAGAAATAAAATGGAACTGTCGGAACTTTTTTATGCTCTCGGGGACGTTGCTGCCGGCAAACGCAGTTTGAGCGATGTATGCAAGGATATGGCGGAAAAAGATAAAGAAAAATTTCAAAAGCTTTTTGACGCGGGAAAAATTTTCTTACAGACCTTGACGAATAACGTTAAAAATGAAGTAAAGAACGAAGTTAAAAAAGAAGATATGCAGGCAAACTATGATATGTCTGCCGCTGTAACCGTCAACATAAATGGCAAACAGGCTTATATGGGCGCAAAGCCAAAGGAAAAACAGTCATGGTGGAAAAAATTCCGGCAAAACACGGCAAGATCTTTTCATAATATGGCAGATGTGCTTAGTGGTAAGAAAACAATCAAAGAAGGCATTAAGGATGAAATGTCCGGTATTCATAAAAGCATGATGAATGAAGTAAAGCCTTACCGTAAAGTCGTCAGTGCAAGCAGAGGAGGGGCAAAAGGCGTTCAAAAGACTTTGGATGAGCTGAGGGGAATCAGGAAAAAAGAAACAACCGTTGAAAATCCTTATGAAAAGCTTTCTCCCGAACGTTTCAGTGTTGCTTTGAAAACCGCATACATGAACATTATTCGGATGGAGCATATGGGAGCAGCGCTTCCGCCGGAAGAAAAGGAAAAGGCCATGGACGAGCTTCAAAAGGTTTTGTCTGCAGCCCAAAAAAGAATGCCGGATGTCAAAGCCGATGCCGGCGGGAGTTATTTTACAGATGATAAATTAAAATCGGTAGAAGGGCAGATGTTTGCTTATATGAAAAGCGATGTGGAAAAGGGGCAATCTTCGTCAGATAAAATAGATGTTAAAAAATTTGAAGCATGGCGCCAGGGCGAAAATTGGAAATTGCCGTTGGGCAATGGAAAAGTTTTGCAAGAGCAGCCTTATCACAACTCGTCGGTTTTTCTTTCCCGCGGTGACGATAAGAGCGGAACAAAATATAATACACATGACTTTTTATATAACCCGTTGAAATCGGCTAAAAATATTTTAAGTCAAGAAGAAATACAAGCGGAAATACAAAAAATAAAAGAGCTGAAAATGAGCCGTTAGGCTATCAAATAGCCGTAATAAAAAAGCCTCCTTTTCTATCGGATACAGAAGGAGGCCTTTTTTATGCATATAGCTAAACCGCCGAGACTGGTTGAAGATTAGCGCGAATTTTGCGCTTTTGCCAATGCCGCGGCTTTTTCCGCATCTTTGACGGCTTTTCTGTTTTTCAGATGTTGCTGTTGCAATTCTTTCGGCGCTTTGTCAAATGCGCTGTATGAACCGCTTGCTTTGATGCCTTTGCCGTCGCGCCCGGCCTGCATAACCAGAGAATTGATATATTCTTTATCCGCTCCCTGTCCGCTAAGTAAAGCTTGAATAGCCTTATTCTCTTTTGAGTTCGGCGCCAACTGGTCATACATGGTAAAAGCATGCGCATACCATTCGCGGGTTGTTCCGTCTTTATATTCAATTTTGCCGTCTTTGGCGAGCTTGTCAACCTGGCTGTAAAGCTGGTCGCGCTCTTGCTCACCCAGAATAATTTTAAGCGCCGTGTCAAAACGGTTTTTATAAGCTTTGTCAAGCGCCGACAATTCTTTGGCGAAATCAGCGGTCTTCTCCGTTTTCTTCGGCTCGGCGGCTTTCTTCTTTTGCACTTCCGGCTGAGTCTTGACCACGGTTTCGGTCTTGTCTTGTTTTTGTCCATCATCGACCCTGTCCGCAAAATGCTGATAAGTCTTCCCGCCGATATAACCTAAAAGAGCCAGGCCGGCAACCACGGCAGCACGCTTCGTCCACTTCCACGCCCTGCGCCAAAAAGAAGAGCGTTTTTGTTCTTTCTTCTTTTGTATGGCGGCTATTTTCTCCTTTTCGGCTTTTTTTACCGGTTCTGCCTTTATCTCGGCCTTGACGGCTGGTGTCTCGGGTTGCTTGTGTTCCTTTTCCTCAGTGATTACAGCAGCCGGATTTTTCTCTTGTTTTTTGCTGATAGGCTGTTCTGTTGTTTTTTTCTTCTCTTCTTTGGCAGTTGGCTTGGTTTTGGCATTTTTCTTAACTGGAGCAGACAAAGAGATATTATTCTCATTAGCAGCCGTATAACCTTTTTGCTGCGAGGCATGGCGTTGTTGGTAAGTTCCGAAAACATCGGCTAATTGGGCAAAATTTTCATCTGCCGGGATTTCGCCTTTAAGAACTCTGTCAATATGCTGCATAGCCAAACTGCGGAGTTTGTCTTTCATTTTGACCGTGGAAAAAGATTTTTCTTCATTTAAAGCCGCGGATAAAAGCAACAAATCCACAGAGCTGAGCTTATCCGTTTCTTTTTTCTTATTCAAAATACCAAATTGGTTTTTGCGTAAAACTTCTTTTCTTTCTGCACGGCGTTGATTATCTCTGGCAATCTTTTCTTGTTTGGCAATTTCCGCCAACGCCGCCTGTTTGTTGCGCTGAATAAGCGTCAATTTATAGTGGGCTTCCGCTTTTTTGAGGGATTTCTTAATTCTGTGATATCTGGAACTTTTTAGCGTCTCAAAAAATTCCGGCAACAACTTCTCGGCCTCTTCCGTAAATTGGCATTCGCCGGAAATATATTCTTCCAAAACTTCAGCAGATTGTCTTTCTACTTCACGCGAATAAGACCCATAAACGTCATTCGGGTCATAATCGGGAGAAATCCCGCGTTGTGCGTCAATAATTGACTTAAACAAATCTTCATTATAAACGTATGGTGCGTCATTTTGCGGCATTGCTTTTTCCTTTTCCAAAAACAAACTAACACCTTTATAGCACGATTTAAATGTTTTGTCAATGTTTTGTTTATGAAAAAAACAAAAATAAAAACCCGTTGCCACAAAGTGCAAAAACAGGTTTTTAACAGATAGGCTAGGCATACAGCCCGTACATCACATAAAGATAGGCAAACATCATGCTGACCCCGGCCATAATAATTCCCCAAACCAATATGGCGGGGATAAGCTCCCTGGGGGAGATTTTGACTTCGGTATAGTCAAAATTCGATGAGGAGGCAATTCCGTATGCAATCGCCGCGCCGACTAAAAAGCCCGCAATCATAAAAATTGCGTAAGTTCCCGGATGTTCACACAGCCCGGCTTCCCCGAATATTACCGGAAAGACGGAAGAAATCATAAAAATTCCCATACATAAAAAAATTTAAATAATGAATAATCTGACTCAAAAATATAAAATCATCAAAGTTTTGTCAATCAAAATATCTTTTAGAGATGCAAAAAAAAGGGACAAGCGTTATGCCTGTCCCTCTTTTTTTACAAAATTCTTATTCCAGATGATGTGCCTTGCGGTTTTTATACG
>CALXYD010000030.1 GCA_944392865.1 uncultured Alphaproteobacteria bacterium | reverse complement strand
ACGCGATACATACGCTATTTTTTGCGCCGGACTCGCCCTTTGCAAAAAAAGCTTTTCACTCTCCGGCTCCACGCCGAAAGCTCTCTGATACTGAAAAAAATCATCCGTATGCGGCAATAACATCATCGCCGCCACGCTGTAAACATCAAGTTTTTCCATAATCGTAAATTTAACAGATAAATAAAAATAATAATTCTCTCGTATTTTTCAATATAATCATTCAAACACCGATGTCAAAACAAGAAACCCGTTTCTCCACCGCTGACGGTCAAAACCGCACCGCCGCTCCGTTCCAATTTCTGCCGTTTATCAAAAGAGAACGGGCGTATGGCCTATATCCTGCCCGATAAGAAAAAACCATCTCCGCAGTATTCGCGCTGTTTTGTATATCCTGCTCCAAAGCCAACGCCAACTGTTGCGGCACATAAAAACGCCCCCGCACTGCATCAAAACGCTCAAATTCCTCTTTTGGACACTTCCCGCCGACAAATTGGGAGCAGTCCGTGGCTTCCCAATCCAGCTCATAAAGAATATAATGTCCGGCCAGCAAATCGCGCGGATCATAGCCTTTTATCTTTATTTTGACCAACGCACCCGCCGCTATCTGCCACCAAAGAAACGCCACCCACGCCAGCAACAGCACCACCGGAAGCGAAACCATCACCGGATTTTTCCATTTTTCAAACATTTTTCACCCTCCCGCAAACAACTTTATACGCCTTTGGCGCATATTTTAACAACGCCAGCAACCCCGCACCGCCTATAATCAATCCAACGCCCGTTTCAAATAGCCCCAGCGTTTTCCCCAAATTGATATAAAGCATAACTATAAGCCAGCCGGCAAATTTAATATTTCGCCGCACCAGCGGATACCCTTTGCCCAACCATAAAACAACAGACCAAATCGCCAACACCCCGGCGGCATAGCCCAACCGCGGCAATCCCGAAAAACTGTCAATTCCGCCCGCTAAAATATAGCAAAACAATCCGGCATAAAAAACAAACAGAGCCTCTTTTTTAAGCACGCTTCCGCCTGAAAAAGCCGGCACAAGCTTTTCCGCCGCATAACCAATACCCGCCAGCCCCAAAAACAACAGCAGGAGAATTTCTGCCGCAAATTCTTCCACCCATGGGCAATAAGCCAGCCATTCCGCCAGATAATCCGTTGCAAAACAAAACAGCCACCCCAAAAACAGCGGCATCCAAAAATAAGATACGAGTTTTTGCCGTGATACAAACAGCAACGGCAGCGTAACCAGCGCCCAAAATCCAAACGGCGTATACATTTTTCCGCCGCTGAGTTGAAAAATCTGAATAATAAGCCCGATTGCCGCCCCACATAAGAAGAACAGCCCCAGGCGCCATTTTTCCGCCGTAAACTTTTTGCCGGCTTTTTCCGTTCGCAACGCCATATAAACTGAACCGCACAAAAGCGCAAACATCACTGCCAGCTTAACGCCGCCGCCAAACTCATACCAATTTGCCGCCACCAGTGAAATAACGCCGAGCCCGACCATAAAAACGCCCAGAACCGCCAACGCTTTCTGCACTAACGGAAAACCGTTTTTCCCTTCCTCAAAAGCCAGTATCTGCAATTTCTGCGTCTGCGTGATAATTCCCGCCGCCACCAGTCTGTCCAGTTTTTTTGCCTTAAACATCGCCCTATCCTCAAAAAGCTTCTCTTACAAGCTCTGAGCATAACGGCAAAATCTGAACAAAACGTAAACTGAAAAATTTTTCGCTGTTTAATAATACGCCGACACACGCCGCCAGCCTGACATCGCCACGCGCCAAACATCGCCTGCCCAACGAAGCGCCGCTTTATTCGTGATTGCCAAACTATTTGCCCTGCGCGGTCATTATTTTCTTAAAACCATTGGTTAAATAATCGGATAATTGGATATTAAGCTCATTCTTATCCAAACCTTCCTGTATTTTTTGCAACAACTCCCGCCAACTTTCTTGGCTGAAAGAACGAAGGGTAAAAGTCATCTCTTCGTTACCTGCAAACTCCAATACCCAGGTGTCTTCAGCCAAAATTCTCTCTCCCCATCGCAATTTAACGCCTTCATCTAAATTCAGACAAAGTTCATTACTTTCCTTATCGCAATTAAAAACATCACTGGAAAAATACGCTTCTTCCTTGTCTAAAACAGCCTTATCCAACACGTCATACCACGATTTATAAATTTCCCGGTTGCGCTCCACCATAAGATCAAACAAAATCTTGGCATTATTATTTTTTCCACTCATCTGTTTACATAAATCTTGCGGTTTTATGCCTGTTTCACACCAATTTCGACTACACAACGACCAGTGCAACAACTGTTTGCTGATATCTTTTTTCCCTTGTAATTTCAAATATTTATTTATTATCCCTTGCCAATATGGTTCTTTCATATTCGGCTTAAATTTCTCCTCTATAGAATTATCACTGTCATGCCGATTAAGCTCAAACGGCCAGGCACGCAAATTGCCGTTGCTATCATAAAAATTATTTCCGAAATTTTTATTCAAATTTTTTTTCCGATAAAAGTAACTGCGCGGGCAGATATGGTCAAAATCGTATGGTGCATTAATATCATCCAACTTTTCCTGCTCGTCGCCAAACCAATCATACAGCGCTTCCCTCTGTGCATACAACAAAAAATCTCTGTTCCTGGTAATCTCGTTATAAGTTTTGAATTTATCATCTTTATATGAGGGAATAACCACATCATTTATTTCGTCAACATCGCAAATCAACATCGCTCGCTGCAAAATCTCGGCGGAAAAACATCTCTCTGCGGGAATTTCTTGTCGCAACACCGGCCAGATATTATTCAGCATCTTACTGTAATCGCGCATACGCTCGCCTTTATGAAACCAAAACAACGCCAAAACAACGCTGATAACTTTGTCGCGCATCTCCCAAAGCTTGGTAAACCCGTCAACTTTGAGGCGATACATAACTGCAAACACCAATTCCGGCGCACTCCGCGTCAATTTCGCCAAAATCACATACGGCATTCCGTTCGGATTATTTTCAGGCGCATATTTCAACAACTTTCTGAAATTTTCCATCATATCGCCGTCAACAAATTCTTCTTGCAAAAACTGGATAAACTTCTGTTTTTTATCGACATTGTTCATACTGCTGCGAAAAGCCTTATATTTAACCACAAATCGCTCAACGCCATCGTCATCATTCTCTTTAAGATTATTTTTTTTATCCCAATTCCGAAACAATTGATAAGCAACCGTCAACATTCTCGCCGGCATTCCAATACCAACGCATTTCTTTTCAAACTCAGCGATAATTTCACCTGAGTTAATATTTTCATCACTGACACCACTCTTTTCCATATCGCGCAAAGTAGATTTGAAAAACGCATAATTCAATTCTTCATTGCCGATAGGTGTACCTTGTTGGTTAATACGAGCAAAAACTGTTTCCGCATCATCCTGCAGACTGCTCTGCAAATTGTTCACGGAAATTTCGCCGCTTTTCGCTGCTTTTTTCTCACCTGCACTAACTTCCACCCCGCCATTAACGGATAACAGCGGAATATAAATATCGTCGATAGAATGAATTATTTCATACAAATCCTCCAGTGAATACAACTTTAATTTCGCCGCATCTCCGGCAAATTCTCGCAACAACTTTGTCGGAGCTTTTTCGCTGTCCATTTCGGCAAGCGGCCTAAAATCATCACCGACAAATGCCCCGAAATGCTCTTCAATATACGTCCGCGCCTTTTCATTAAATGTTGCCTCGTCAGCCGCCTGCATAACCAGCTCCACCGGTATTGGCAAATAACAATCGTAAGGCCAAAACCGCTTAATATCATCGTCATAATATTTTTTTTCGCCCACGCTGTAAACACTCAACGCCTGCCGTATATCGAATGTCTGTAAGGTTTTGTTGTTATCTTTAAGCTGATAACCCCAAGGATGCGACCGACTGATACAACGAAAAATATAATGGCGAGAAAAATCCTCATCCTCAAACATCTTCTCGGGATTAAACAAATCAATAAACAATCTGAGCCTCCCCGCCTGCAATTTGAAAATTTCATCATCACAGCCAAACCCGAGCATCATCGCCGTCGCCCGCTGCTGTCCGTCAAGTATCTGCACTTTCGTTGCATTTAAATCATCTACGATAAACGCCCCGAACGGAAAACGCCGCGCCAGACTATCCCACAAATATTCAATCTGTTGTGGTTTCCAGACAAACCCGCGTTGCAACAACGGCAAATCAAATCTCCCCTGCTTCGCTTTCTCATAAAAATCACCGATTTTCATTGCCCATCCATTTCTTTTATCACAACCGCTCAGAGAGTTTTATAATAAAAAAATCCCCTCTGTCAAGCACTTCAGTTCCGAACGCCAAGACATCATTCAACCAATCAATATATACAAATTCGCCTTACCCGGCGTTTCTGCCCTGTCGTGCCCGCACCGCCGTCGCCATCTGCACATCACTGAAACGCTTGCCCTGCGGCTCTTGCCCGGACGTCTCCGCCCGAACCTCGTTATTTTCCGCCGTATTTCCATTCTCCCGGCTCTTGCTTCGTTTGGGCTCCAGCGGCGTAAACCGCACCTGATAAACCTTGCTGCCGTCGCTCATCTCGTGGTCAACTTCAAGCGTGTCCATCTTTACCATTCCGCGCACCTGCATCATCTTCATATAGCGGTAGGTCGTCTTGTCACGCAGCTCCGCCGTCCACTCGCCGCCGATTTTGCGGATTTCCTGCTGCACCGACAGAAACAGCTTGGTGGAAGACGCGTTCTTGTCCTTGCGGTATTCCGGCAGCACCGCCATATCATAAACCGACTTCTCCGCCTCGTCCCACAGGCAATAGCCGACCACGCCCTTTTCGCTGTCTACCAGCACCTTGCCCGCCATATTCTCCGGCACCATCAAATTTCTGTCGCTCTCGGGGAAACACTTGTCCGCCACCTTATCCATCGCATTCTCATCTAAAAAGCACACATCTCGGATAAAACGCCTGCTCTCTTTTTCCTTATCCAACGGCTTGGCGTCAGGATTGTGCACCAGAATAACCTGCGAACGCGCATCGCTGTATCCGTCATTATATTGCATCGGCAAAGGTATCGGCTCTTTCGCCGGCGCATAGGCGCTGGTATCGGCGTCCTGATAGCCCAGCCCGATGGTAACATGGCGGCAATTCGCCTCTTGCGCCAGATATTTACCGACCTTGCCATAAATTTCGTTAATAACCGGATGGCTGGCATGATCGCCAATCGCCTCAATATTGTCAAAACAAACGTCGCGGTATTTGCCCTCGGTATTCTCCCATACCCACGACCCGGCAATAATCCGCCCCTTGTCATCTTCTATCACAAACAGCTGCGAATACGGGTCTTTGACCGAAGAAACCGCGCAGGCATTGCCCATCCCGCCGTAATGCTGGCAACAGTCGGTATAGTTGCCGAAAAAGCCGACCCGCGGGTCATCGCGCGGCAAAAACCGCCCCACATAAGCCTTTCCGCTCTCGGACGTAAACTCAAAGCGTTTGCTGCTGTCAAACGGTTCCGGCACGCCGAGCCCCGCCTGGTAAATCTGTTCCATATTATGATAATCTTCTTCTTTATAGCCGAATTTCGCTGCCTCCACGGCAAAATTATCATATTTCTGATTATCGTATTTTCTGGACATACAGACCGCCAGCACATCTTTATAGCGCATTTTCTCCTGCTCCGGCGTCAGCGTTTTCCAATTGCGGGCAATAACATCAAGCTCGCGGAGCGGACGCGCGTGTTCTTTGCCGTCGTTCGTGGGGTATAAAATATTGTTGCGGATAAACTGGCTAAAGCTCTCGTTTTTGGCCTTGCCCATATCTTCCGGCAGCCAATAGACCGCATCGTGCGTGGAAAGCCCCGCTTTCTGTGTCTTTTTCAAATAATTCGGAAACCAGCAGCCAAACACATCAGCCGCCTTAAAGCTTGCCGGTACCAGCCAATCGCCGTTATAGATAAACATTTTCTCCACTTCTGCATTGTTGCTATAGATAAACATTTTCTCCACTTCCGCATTGTTGCTCTTGCGGAAATTTTTCAGCGCCTCGGGCGGCAGCTTATTTTCTTTGCCGAGTTCGGCAACCAGCACATTCATCACCCGCTGTTGCGCCGAAAAGCTGTATTCTTTCAATTTGCCCATCCCGTATTTTTCAAAGAAATACCTTTGTTCATGTACTGAAGAATATTTCACTTTCTTCAAAAAGGGAATATTTTGGACAACCTGCTGGAGAGTAGAATTATTAATAATTGCATGCGTCACCGTCTCGTCCAAAAAGGGGACATCGGAGTTTAAAATACGCCGTTTGTTCTTTTCATTATCTTCTGCATAGAGCAAAAGGGCTTTGTCCCATCCCATTTTCTGCGCCTCGCCCATTTTCTGCCAAAATCCGGCGCGCAGGCTTTTATCATTGCACCAGCGATTCTCCCAGAGAGTTTTCAGATTAACTTTTTCTTCTTCAGCCATTTTGGCAACAATAGCGGCGGCAACAATGCGCGCCATCATCGGCATTTTGCCGATTTTGACAGCTTCGTTTTTCCATATGAGCGGATTCATTTTCCATGCCTTGCAGGCATCAAACAGGCGCACGGGATTGCCCGGCCTGTCTCCGAGAATTTTTTCGGGAACTTTTTGCAACACCGGATACATCCATTCCTCAACATCAAGACGCGCCAGAACACTCGTACTCTTGCTCGGATAAAACGTATTATATTCGGAGCCGTAAACCTCAGGCCTAAAGTTTAAAGTTTCAAACAAATCAACCATCCGCCTGATATGTTCCGGTTTGCTCAAATCGGTTTCAAGCGCAATATCGCGCGCCAAACGCGAATCAATGTTCGTTCTTCCGTTTATCCTGAGGGCACTGTAAACCGTATCCATGCGCTTTTGCCGATATACGGCATCTTCCATATCCTGCCTGAGCACGTCATGAATTGAAAAGGTTGGTATTTTATCCGCCAATTCCGGAAAATTTGCAACAAGGCCGCTCACATCTCCGGATTTAATTTTCTCCGACGGCGTATAATCTTTCAGCATTTCATCCATAAGTTTTTTCGCATACGAGCAGACCTTTTCATCTTTTTTGCAATAATTAAAACAATGATCAACTCGATAAACTCTGGTTTCTTTTACCAGTTTTTTATCAAAAGCTTCGGCAAATTCCACGTCCCCTCTCATCTCAAAACGCGTTTTCTCTTCAAAAAACCGTTGTACCTCCTCACGGGTATGCTGCGGCAGTCGCGCCGCCAATTCCGGGAAAAAGCGTATCCATCCGCTAAGCCCCTTGGCAGGATTGTTGCCATAACCATAATCTGATTCCAAATTAAGCTGATAATTATCTAATTTCTCATCAAACAGCTGCGTAACCTCGTCGCGAAACCTCTTTTCATCGCATTTTTGAGCCGTTGAATAAATTGTATCATACTCAATGTCGGATATATTATTATCCGTACAAATTTTCTCCGCTATCTTGTCAACATCACGTTTCATAGAACTAAGAAAAAGCTGGGCACTTCTGTATTCAATTATGTTAGGGCTGACATCGTAATAATTGAAGTCGTCAGTCATTATTCTGTCTTCTCCGGCACAAAGCTCATTATAAAGGGTGGAGAAATTTCTCAACTTCAACAATTCGTCTTTATGGTTGGCAGCCAATGTCATCGCGGGAATGCCGACAACATCTTTCATCAGATCCATCACCTCCGCCGGTTCCACATTGGTTTGTTTAAGCGTTTCCATCATAAAGACAAAAGCATTTTTTCCGGTAAGAGGTTCTTTTTTCATGGCGTCATGCGTTTTTTTTGTTATGACATTCCACTTTATGATGTCGGTAATCACCTCATTGGGAAGCCGTGACATCGCCTTGGCATAATCATGAATATAGCCGGGAGACGCTGTGTCGTCCGGAAACATCTTTTTATACAAAGAAGATAACATATTCTCATCAGAACGGTATGAATAAATATTCGCCTGCTCTTTAAAATCAGCATCATGCAAATCATCGCCGAAGCTATGGCGGCTCTGCACAAAATTAAGCAGCTGGCCGAAATGGGCTTTCAAATCTTTTTCCCGCTTTGTCATTTCTTTTCCGGACATAATCTCTACTCCTCAGAATTATACTTATAAAAAATATTATATCATTATCCGAGGGGCAATGCAACACATTTTTCAGGAACAAGATGCCGCCGGATGCCGAAATTTCCCTCTTTACTTTTGCAAACTTTAAGCTATAATCACCCCCACTGATTTATACAACGGAAGGAACGGAAAATGGCAAAAGTTACTTGGAAACCCGGCACTCTGCTTGCGCCTCTGCCCCCGGCGCTGATAACCTCCGGCACGCTGGAACACCCGAACGTGATGACCGCCGCGTGGACAGGCATAATCTGCTCCGACCCGGCGTTGACTTATGTCTCGTTGCGCCCGTCGCGCTACACGCATGAGCTCGTGAGCCGATACAAGGAATTTGCGATAAACCTCCCGACCTGGCGCATTGCCGAGGCGGTGGATACCGTCGGCGTCAAATCCGGCCGCGACAATGACAAATTCGCCTTAACCGGGTTGACCGCGGAGCCGTGCGCCCGCCTCAAAGCGCCGCAGATTACCGAATGTCCGGTGTCGCTGGAATGCCGGGTTTTGGAAATCCGCCCGTTCGGCACGCACGATATGTTTTTGGCCGAAATCGTCGCGGTTAATGTTGATGAAAAATATATTGATGAAAACGGCGCGTTGGATTTGGAAAAAGCCGGGCTGATAGCTTACGCGCACGGTTTTTATTACACCCTCGGGCGCAAATTGGGCAAATTCGGCTTTTCGGTGGAAAAAAAGAAAAAGCGCCCTGCCGCGCCGTCGGTTGCCACGCTGATTAAAGCCGATGAGAAGTTCGGCAAGCCGCATCCGGAAGAAAAATTCAGCCGCGCCGCCGGAAAAAACGTCCGCAAGTCCGCGTTGAAACCTCTATCAAAGAAAAAGCACCCGCCTCTGCCGCCGTTAAAAGGGCACGTCCCCGGCGCAGATAAGGTATTTGTGGAAAACGGCATTGAGGTTGTCGTCAAAAAACCGCGCCTGCATCTGCCAGAAACGGCGAAAGCCGCAGCCGCCTCCAAAACCGCTATCAGCAAAAAGCGTGAACAGGGAAAATTCAGCCGCAAAAAGAACAAAGGCACCCGCTACGAACCATATAGCTTTAAGAGAAAAGCGGACGGCAGCTTCAAAAAGAAATCTCCACAAAAGAAGTAGTCCCCAACCAAATTTACAACTTTCCTTCAACCAACCATCAACCAAGTATGGCGCAAGCCATATTTGCCCCGAAGGGCATCTCACAAAAAAAGAAATAACCTGTTCTCAACCCCGCACTCCATTCCTCACCACTCTGTATTTTATCCTCAAACCAACAATCCATCAAACACGCCCTGCGTGTTTGCCCACCAGGGCTTTCTTTATCCGAAAAAAAGTCGCACGCGTCGCACCTTAGCACACCACACACCAGAACCCCGTGCCGTTCCCCATCAGGAATAATATTTTTCGTTTCGCTCACGCCATATCGCCGCATCAAAAGCGGCTTTTTCCGATTTCTTTTCCCCGGATTCCGCCGCGGCTTGTTTCGTATCCTGCTGAACAGCATTGCCGCCCGCATTTCCGACAGCTTTCTTCTCACGCGCAATATGCGTTTTTACTCTTTCGCCCGCCGCCGCCATGGCAAAATCCCTTTTCATACCGTCAAACAGAGCATCCCGGCTCATACCTTTCACGGCTTCGTTTCCGGGCTTACCCAAATCGGACACGTCATTCAGAAAATGCATAATCTGTTCATCGGAATAGCACTCAAAAATCA
The DNA here is from genome assembly GCA_944392865.1 of uncultured Alphaproteobacteria bacterium. GTDB lineage: Bacteria > Pseudomonadota > Alphaproteobacteria > RF32 > CAG-239 > CAG-267. The sequence goes on along the minus strand of CALXYD010000030.1, from coordinate 7,767 downwards.
TCGTATCAATATCCTGCGGTGCCAACCCGTCATAAATTTCACCAATATCCTGCCTTATCTTCATCTGTTCGGACATTGCCGCTTTTTTGGGCAAAACTGACGCCATCCTGCCGAATAAAGCATCCGCCCCGTCCGGCAGAACCTTTGCCGCATTGTCTTTCTCCTTCTGCTGTTTTTCATACGCGGCTCTCTTTTCCATGCATTTTTGCCTCATCGCCGCCACGTCTTCAAGCGTAAAAACCTTATCGGCATCAAGTGCCAAATCTTTGCGCATCTGCATCAGCCGCGCATAAATTTCCACGCCGGAATCCCTGTAAGCATCATATTCAACCCCGGAATTGACTTCTTTATTGCCGATGACGGATACCATATTCTCGCTGAACCTCAAATCCGCCGCATGCGCTGCTTCGTGCAAAACCAGACTGGATAACGGGCGCAGCTCAATATGTCCCTTATTTTTCTTATAATTGGCGATGTTGATAAAAACGGTCGGTTCTTTTACAAAGGCCCGCGCATTAAACCCGATGTTGTCGTCGCTCTCCCCTCTGGCAGCCATCGCTGTTTTCAGGGCTTTCAGGGTATTTTCCTCACTGCCAAAATGACGGATAACTTCGTCACGAAAATGCAGTTCCCCCTTTTCCAAAGCATCTACACACCGTGATGTGCCCTTTTCCGTCACAAAAACCTGTATACCGTCAATATTTTGTATCGCCCGGGCGTAATCCTGCTCATTATCAATTACTTTGCCGCTCCTCTTCCGCTCCGCAAGCCATTCTCGCAGCGAAAACAGCCCGTCATAAACTTCTGACCGGACGGCCGGCGAAACTTTCTCCCCGTCATCCGTCCAAATCTTTACCTTACCCAGCGCCTGCACTTCCTGTTCGTTGGATATTTGCGCCTCATCGCCTGCTTTTTCTGTCTTGCCGCTCATTTTTCCCTCCTCTTTCTGGCATTGCCACCCAAATTCGTTCCATTATTATTGCAAAATATGGGAAATTATACCGTAATTTCCGCCCCGTGTCAAGTCGGCTAATTTATCAGTTTCCTCAACTATCTATCCACCAAGCGCACCCCGTGTTTACCCCGAAAGGCTTGCTCTTATTTCTCCGTCCCTCCCTTGGCTAATTTATCAATTCCCTCAAACCATCCATCCACCAAGCGCCAACTGACGCTTGCTCCGAAAGGCTTTCTCTATCCGAAAAAATCTCCCACACCACCCCGCGCCGCACTCTGCCATCACACACCACCCTGCGCCCTTTTATCATTTCTAAACGCTTCCAACCAATATATCACCAAGCGCCAACCGACGCTTGCTCCGAAGGGCTTTCTCTATCCGAAAAAATCTCCCACACCACCCCGCATCGCACTCTGCCACCACACACCACCCTGCGCCCTTTTATCATTTCTAAACGCTTCCAACCAATATATCACCAAGCGCCAACCGGCACTTGTTCCACAAGGGCAACATCAAAACGCCCCACAAAAGAAGTTGCCTACCTTCAATCAGCACGCCATTCTTCGTCACTCTGTATTCTATCATCAAACCACTCATCCACCAAACACGCCCCGCGTGTTTGCCCCGCAAGGGCATCTCCTCACAAAAAAGTAATCCGCGCCTCTCTCTATCCTCACAATCATTTATCCGCCCAATACGCCTTACAATCATTCATCAATCAAACACCACCTAACTGGCTCTTTCCTTGCCAGAACTTCCACTCTTCCGAGAATATCCTTATACCCTGCTACACTTCCCTCTCACATATTCCACTAAAACGTCCTCCCCTCAAAATCCCCCATCTTGTCCGCCGAATTTAAACCACCAAAAAAAGAGCCGGAATAACTTCCGACCCTTTCTCACAATATTTTAGATTCTCTTAAAAATGCTCATCACATTTCTTAATTAACTCTTCAATATTCTCTGGCGGCCATCCCGGAGTTTCCATACCCAGATGGATACCCATCTTCGCCAGAACTTCTTTGATTTCGTTCAAAGATTTACGGCCAAAATTCGGTGTCCGCAGCATTTCTGCTTCTGTTTTCTGCACCAAATCACCAATATAAACGATATTGTCGTTCTTCAGGCAATTTGCCGAACGGACGGAAAGCTCCAGCTCGTCAACCTTACGCAACAGATTGCGATCAAACGGCAGTTCTTCCTTAACATCTTCGGCTTCGTTTTCCGGCTCGTCAAAGTTAATAAACGGCTTCAACTGGTCTTGCAAAATTCTTGCCGACAGGGCAACCGCATCTTCCGGCGTAACTACGCCGTTTGTTTCCACAACCAAAGTCAACTTGTCATAATCCGTATTCTGCCCGACACGGGTTTTCTCAACTTTGTAAGAAACCTTTCTGACCGGCGAATAAATCGCATCAACGGCAATCACGCCGATTGGCGCGTCAGCCATTTTATTTTGCACCGCCGGCACATAGCCTTTGCCTGTCCCAACCGTCATTTCCATTGCAACTTTTGCTCCGGCATCCAACGTGCAGATGACGTGTTCCGGATTCATAATTTCAACATCATGCCCGGTCTCAATCATTCCGGCCGTAACAACCATCGGTCCTTCGGCTTTCAGGCGCATGGTTTTCTGCCCTTCGGAATGCACGGCAACCGCCAAGCCTTTAATATTCAAAATAACGTCGGTAACATCTTCCCGAACGCCCTCTATAACGGAGAATTCATGCAATACGCCGTCAATCTTAACCGCGGTAACCGCGCCGCCTTGCAAAGAAGACAAAAGCACTCTTCTTAACGCATTGCCCAGAGTTAACCCGAAACCTCTCTCCAAAGGCTCTACAACTATCTTAGCAACATTCCTGCCTTCGCCCGGAACAACCTCTAAATTAGTTGGTTTAATAAGTTCTTGCCAATTCTTCTGAATCACCGGAATACCCTCTTTACTAATTTATACGCTACACTAAAACACGCGGAAGGAAGGCTAAACCTTCCTCCGCTAAACTTAAAATTAAACTCTGCGGCGTTTTCTTAAACGGCAGCCGTTATGCGGGATAGGAGTTACATCGCGAATGGAAGTAATCGTAAACCCGATAACCTGCAAAGCGCGGATAGCCGATTCGCGGCCTGACCCGGGACCTTTAACTTCCACTTCCAACGTTTTCATACCGTTGTCCTGAGCTTTCTTGCCGGCTTCTTCCGCCGCAACCTGAGCGGCATACGGTGTGGATTTTCTAGACCCCTTAAAGCCTTGCGCACCGGCCGTAGACCACGAAACGGTATTTCCCTGGGCATCCGTAATTGTAACTCTTGTATTGTTAAATGTTGAATTTATATGAGCAACACCGGATGTGATGTTCTTCTTCTCTTTCTTTTTGATTACAGTCTTTGCCATCACTACCTCACTTACTTCTTCTTGTTAGCCACGGTTTTACGTTTGCCCTTGCGGGTTCTGGCATTCTGCTTTGTGCTCTGTCCGCGAACAGGCAAACCTTTACGGTGGCGCAATCCGCGATAGCAACCCAAATCCATCAAACGCTTAATATTAACGGCAACCTCACGGCGAAGTTCGCCTTCAACGAGGTAGTTCTTGTCAATGACTTCACGAACCTTTGCAATATCTTCGTCGGACAATTCCTGCACCCGGCGATCGCCTGCAACGCCCGCTTTTGCACAGATAACCTGTGCGGTTTCTCTTCCGATTCCATAGATAGAGGTCAGAGCGATCTCCAATTTCTTGGCTGACGGAATATTTACACCAGCTATACGAGCCAAATTAACTCTCCATTATTTAAATATTTAAACAACAAAAAACATTCAAAAAGTTGATCACCACTCTTCAAAATTTATGCGGATTATAGGACATAAATTATTAGAGTCAACAATTCTTTTAAAAAAAAGTGCATTTTTTTGTATTTTTAAACATTTTTTTAAATTTATCTCCGCGAATCGCCCTTATTTCATTTTTCTGCTATTAAATCAAGCCGCTAACTTCAACCGCTCTGCTCACTTTGCCCGATATCGCCGCGACAAACCGCTTCTTCATACGCCCGCCCGCAAAAAAATCGCAAACAGATTTACATTGCAATTATATTCTCCGCTCCGATTCGCGGCCTTAACGCCTCCCGACACGCATAAAATATGCGCCGGGGTTTCAAACAGCCCCGGCGCCCCAATTTTACAGATAATTTAATCACTTTATCTCTTTTTCTTACTGACCAGCGAGGCCTTTTTCAACAGCCCTTCATACTGGTAGGCAATCAAGTGCGATTGAACCTGTGTGATAAAATCCATCGTAACCTGAACCACGATAAGCAGCGTCGTTCCGCCCAAAACAAACGGCACGCCGAGCTTGGCAATCAGGATTTCCGGCAGAATACACAACGCCGCCAGATAAAATGCCCCCAGCACCGTCAAACGCGTAACCACATAATCCAGATACTCGGCCGTATTCTTTCCGGGGCGGATACCGGCGATAAACCCGCCGTATTTCTTCAGATTCTCCGCCGTTTCTTCCGGATTCACCACCACCGCGGTATAGAAAAAGGCAAAAAACACGATTAAGAAAGCATATAACGCCAAATACAGCGGCTGCCCGTGGCTAAGGTAGCGGCTAAGCGTTTGCGCCCATTCCGGCCCGTTATTTGACCAGATATTCGCTACCGTAATCGGCAACAGCAACAATGCGCTCGCAAAAATCGGCGGAATAACCCCGGTCGGGTTAACCTTAAGCGGCAAATGCGAACTTTCTGCCGAAGTAACGCGCAGACCGACCTGACGCTTCGGATATTGCACCAGAATTCTTCTCTGCGCCATTTCAACTTTCAGGATAATAAACACCAAAGCGATGCTCATCAGAAACAGTCCCAAAATCAACAGTGGCGACATGGAACCGATACGTCCCAACTCCAATGTCTGCGCAATCGCCGCCGGAATATTCGCGATAATGCCGACCGTAATAATCAGGGATGAACCGTTGCCAACGCCGCGCGAAGTAATCTGCTCGCCCAGCCAAACAATAAACATCGTCCCGCCGGTCAGCGAAATAATCGTTGAAAAGATAAACGTATACGGCGCAATCACCACCGCGCTTGAACCGTCGCCGTTAGATAGGCTCATCAGCCCGACCGCAATGCCGTAACCTTGCACAATGGTAATCAGCACCGTCAAAAGTTTTGTATAATGCATCATCTTACGATGTCCGGCCTCGCCTTCTTTTTTCAACGCGGCCAACGACGGAATAACCGACTGCCCGAGTTGCAGAATAATGGACGCGGAAATATACGGCATAATATTAAGAGCAAAAATCGTCATACGCTCCAACGCGCCGCCGGAAAACATATTAAACATTCCCAAAATGCCGTTTGAATGTCTGGCAAATATCTCCGCCAGCACCCGCGAATCAATTCCGGGAAGCGGAATAAACGTCCCCAATCGGAACACAATCAAAGCCAAAATCGTAAATAACAGACGTTTTTTCAAATCCGTCGCTTTACTGAAGACGGAAGCGTCCATATTTGCGGCCATTTTCTCTGCTAATGATACCATTGTTTATTTCCTTAAAATTATTACTTAAATAAGCCTTACGGAGAAGTCCGCCTTCTCCAAGTCTTTCTGAACTTAATACATAAAATTTAATTTTGCCTTTAAAAAAACAAGTTTTTCCACCGCATTTTCCTTTTCCCCTATTTCCATTCCCCAAAAAACAAAAAAATCTTTCCTCAAGACTGGACAAATCCATGAAAGTATGCTATATATACGCTATGGTATGATTAGTAAAGAAAGATAAAGGAAAAAACAGACTATGTCCAAAGCGAAATACATAGCCGGTGCCGGTATTGTAGCGGCAGGAGCAGCCCTCTCCGGCATACCGCAAAACTCAACTGTTAATGCCGAACAGCCGGCAAACGGGCTTGATTCCGTTAAAAACGCCAAAGAAATCACCATTTCGGCGCAACCCTCTGCCATGGAAACAGCAGAACTCGCCGCCGTAAAAAACATATCCAAACGCACCCCGCTCAAAGTTTATCACCGCTTTGAAGAAATACCGGAAATAACCGATGCGGAAGCGCCGCTTTATAACCGCAACGAATATACTTATATCGTCAATGCCGACACCTACCAAAAAACCGGCAAGATTGAATTGAAGCGCGTTTTAACCCAGGAAGTCACCAAAGCCAATGCCCTGAGTCTTATCTATCGCAGCGAATGCCAGACGTATGTCCCCAAAGAAAACGAGGATCAACTGGCAAAATATGTCATTGACCTGCGCATTATGAGCAAAACCGGCATTACCAAAGGTCCGTCGCAAATGGACGACAATGCCATCAAGGCTTTTATGAAATACCTCGCTGCCGATCCGGAATCCCGGCAATACGTTCTGCCGCTTATGAAATCGTCAAACGGGACAACCGCCGAAGCAGCCGCCGCGCTTGAAAAGAAATTTTTTGATGAAAACGGCGAGCTGCGCCCGATGGACGAACGCGATGCCATTTTACGCGGAACGGTTTATAATGCGATTAAATTAAAAAACAACGCCTGGCAAACCGTTGCCTCTCCTGAATTAAAAAAATTTATTGCCGCATCGGAAGCCCGCATGAGCAAAAAAGCAGGACGCCTCGTAACACTAAGCAGCACAACCAAAAACTATCTCTGCCTGACCGAGTTATTTCCGTCTGAAGATTTGCTCAAGAAAAAGATTGAAGACTACAATCTGGCATTCTACCAGCTCGGACGCCCCGGCAAAACCAAACACGTTACCGCCGCCCTGGCGCGCAGTTTAAACCTTAAAGATGAACACGGCAATCTGGACGCAACCCGTATCCCGACTTTTGCCATCGCCGCCGCCATCAGTAGTATCAACTGGAAAGGTAACGGCAAAGAGGCCTTAAAAGATGCCCAAAACCTACGTCCGACTTTGCAGGAAAATCCTGAAAAAGAAAAGCAGATTTTGCGCAACACGGTCAAAAACTGGGTAACCGGCAAAAGCAAACGCTACGGTGTTGATGAAATTTCCCAACTAAACATCATCACGCCGGAAATTATCCATCAATACCGCGAGCTGGAACTGTCCGGCGCTCGCCGATTTGCCGAAGATTACCAAAAGGCGGTTGAAATTGCCGAAAGCAAAATGCGCATTGCCCAACGCCAGACCGAACTAGCTGACAGCATGCAAAAATCGCAGGATTCCATACATACAAAATCAGGCAAAGAACAAAGCCTTGGCGATGAATTACTGCAAAAAGGGCGCACTTTACTGTTAACCGCCTCAGATTTTTTCCGCGGTCGCTCATAAACCTCTCCGACACAAAAAAGAGGGACAAGCATTATGCCTGTCCCTCTTTTTTTAACAAAATTCTTATTCCAGATGATGTGCCTTGCGGTTTTTATACGCGACATCTTCCAACGTGTTCAACAGCCACTCAAGATTTTCTCGCACTTGATCAAGAATAATATTATCCAGCTTGGAATTAGAATATACATTCTTAGTTATCCAACAGCAACGATAAGTATCCCATAATAAAGTTTCTGCTATATTACTGGAAATAACCGAGGAAGCTCTAACCTTGCCGCTACTCGTGCATCTATCTCCCCATTTAAAACAGACAACCCGTAAATAATTAACCGAGGGAAACTCTCGGCATGCTTCATCCAGCTTTTCCAACAACCGCCATACCCGCATTTTATCCTGAGCGATAATGGCATCTCTTGAACCGCCATATTCACCAATATTATGCACCAGATTGCCAAGGTCAAATCCGAATTTCCCGGAGTATTCCCTCCGAAAATCATGATCCCCGAAAAAGAATGCT
>CALXYD010000029.1 GCA_944392865.1 uncultured Alphaproteobacteria bacterium | reverse complement strand
GGACAGATGACCGAGAGGCCGAAGGTGCACGATTGGAAATCGTGTGTACCCCCAAAGGGTACCGTGGGTTCGAATCCCACTCTGTCCGCCATTTTGATTAAAAAGACGCTTGGATAGGCGTCTTTTTTTGTATTTGTTTTTTTGTGGGCAAAAATAATTTTCCTTATGTAGTCATGATGTTTTTGTATAGATGTGCGTTATGTGTATGTGAATTATGGGAAAAAATTTGGTGGCGATTACGGTCAAATTTCCGATGTTTCTGTTTTGCATTATTTCTCTCCTTAGAGCTAAACGCTTTGAAATATTATTTGCCGAGGCTGGTCAAAAATTCTACGGTTTGAGGGTCATAGTGTGAGAAGAACAAACTCTTCCCCGTATCCAAAGCACGAATCTTTTCCATATCTTCGGCAGAGAGGCTAAAGTCAAAAATGTTGAAATTTTCTTCCATCCGCTCTTTGTGTACGGATTTTGGTATGACAATGACATTTTCCTGTGTTAAAAAGCGCAGGGCAACCTGTGCAACGGATTTGCCATATTTTTGTCCGAGCTCTTTTAAGGTTTCATTTTGGAAAAAGTTGTTGCGCCCTTCAGCAAACGGCCCCCATGACATAATCTGCGTGTGGTATTTCTGCATTATTTTACGGGCTTCTTTTTGTTGGTTAAAAATATGGGTTTCCACCTGGTTGACCATTGGCGGAATATCGCTGAACTGAGCCAGGTCAATTAATCTGTCCGGGTAAAAATTTGATACGCCGATGGCACGGGCTTTTCCTTGTTTGTATGCTTTTTCCATAGCGTGCCAGGTGCCGTAGTAGTCATTAAAAGGTTGATGTATCAGCAGCAAATCAACATAATCCGTTTGTAGTTTTTGCATGGATTCATCAATTGATTTTGCCGCTTTTTCTTCACCGGCATTGGATATCCATATTTTGGTTACAAGGAAAATGTCCTTTCTGTCAATGCCGCTGTTTTTGATGGCGGCACCGACGGCTTCTTCATTGTGATAGGCTTGCGCCGTATCCAACAGACGGTAGCCGACGGATAAAGCATCGGCAACGGCTTGTTCACATTCTTTGCGTTCCGGGATTTGGTATACGCCAAAACCTAAAATCGGCATTTCAACGCCATTATTCAATTTTACTGTTTGCATTTTGTGTCTCCTGTTTTTGTGTTTGCGGTGTGGTCAGATAGGGGAAAATCAACGTGCTTAGTTGGAGAGAACAGAATTTATCAGTCCAGTCCAACGGTTCAAATTTTCCGTCTGACATACACCAACTGGTCATCATTCCGTATAATTCGCAGATAATAATATAGGTTAATGTTTCTATCGGGGTGTCGGCTTTTAATTCTCCGTTTTTGACGGCAGCGGTTAAGATGTTTTGCAACATTTCGCAATCGTACTCCCATTTTTTTCCGTCTTTGTTTTTGGGAGTATGCGTCGGATCCAAAACGTCCCGTGTCCATTGGCGGCAAATGTGGATGCCGCATGATTCCACACATTCCATGAATCGGTGAAAATAATGGGTTAGCTTGGCCGGCAGGGGCCAGTTTTGCAACATTGCCAGTTCTTCGGCAATTTCAGAAAAAGGCGTACGGCTGATTTCCAGCACGATGTCTTCTTTGCGTTTGAAATAAGTGTAAAAAGTCCCTTTGGCTACACCAGCCCGTTGGGTTATGTCTTCCACATTAACAGCGTCAAACCCATGTTCTTTTATCATTTCCAACGCGGTGGTGATGAGTTTCCTTTTGGTGGTTTTGGCAGCTGTCTGGCGTTTGTTCATGACGTTTCTCCCTGTTTTTTATTTATATAATATTATATTGACTAAGAGTCAATGACTTTAAGTCAATATTTTGAAAATTTTTAGAATAAACCGATTATTTTTTTGGAGATTTTGTTTTAGCGCAGTATAAACCCGCTTCAAACAAAAGGTAAGTCGGAATGGCGAGGGTCAGTTGGCTGATGACGTCCGGCGGGGTTAATATTGCGGCGATAATCAAAATGGCGACGAAAATATACGAGCGTTTGTTTTTGACGGATTCGTAGGTGGTTATACCCGAGCGTATCAAAGAGTAAGTTATTAGCGGAAATTGAAACATCAGTCCGAAAACAACCGATAGCCACAATGCCATGGTGATAATGTTGGAGATACCGAACATGGCCTGAATATGCGTGGTGGCAAAGCTCATACCGAAGTTTATTATCAGCGGCAAGATGAAAAATATGCAAAATAATACGCCGGTGATGAACAGAAAGCTGGAGCTTAAAACAATGGATTTAATAAATTTCCGTTCGTTATCGTAGAGCGCGGGCAGGACAAAAAGCCATATCTGGCGGGCGATATAGGGGAAACATACCAATAAATCCAGCACCACGGCGATTTTTATCTGTAAGATAAATACTTCTATCGGTGAAAAAAAGTTTAGGGAAACTTTGTTATCGCCGAGCATAATTGCTATTAACCCGTCCATAACATAAGGTGCGAGCAAGAACATCGGCACCAGTCCTAAACCCAGCGCGACAAAACAATTTATCAGCATTGAGCGCAGAGCGGTCAGGTGCTCAACAAGGCTTTCGTCCTTTTCTTCAGCCATTATTTTTTCTCGTTGTTTTCGGCTCTTTTTTCTTCTTCTTTGGCGGCTTGTTCTACGGTGTCTTTTAATTCCTGCGCTTCGTTTTGCAACATTTCTTTAGCCTTTTTATATTCATATTGCGCTTTGCCGAGAGCTTTGGCGAGTTCGGGAATGCGTTTGCCGCCAAATAAAATAAGGACAACGACCAGAATGAGGGCTATTTCGGTTAAACCTAATGACATATTGTTTCTCCTTTACAAAGTTCTCTGCCGGTCAAGGGCAGAAATGCTGATTGCTTTTACCGGGCAGGCGTTTTTGCAGGCGCCGCAACCGATACATTCATCCGTGTTTATGTGCGGAAATTCCCCGTTTGCCTTGGTGATGGCCTGCCGTGGGCATTTCATTATGCATAAGCCGCATTTAACGCAAGTTGATTCGTCAATTACCGCCAATGCTATTTGGGTTTTCTGCTTTTCGGGCAGGGTAAGCCGCTTGATGGCGCCGGAGGGGCAAACTTCCGAACACTTATGACAGTTATAATCGCAGAAACTATCGGAATAGTCAATGTGAACAGCCGGATAATCCTCATTTGCTTTTTTGAGAATTTTCATCGGGCAGTTTTGAACACAGAGATTGCAATTCAGGCAGCGGTTGGCAAAATCTTCCGGATTGCCGGCGCCGGCGGGAAGAATTGCTTTTTTGATTTTTTGGGCGATGGATTTGCTTAGTTCTATTCCTCCTTTAGCGGCAAGCGCAAATGCGGCAACGACGGCGCCGCTTAAAAGCAATTTACGGCGCGATGGGCTGAACGGCGTTTTTGTTTCGGCTTTTGCCGGTCGGTTGACGGCAATGCCGTTTTTGCGGCAGGCGGCTAGGCAGTTGAAACATTTTATGCAGGTTTCGTTATCAACGGTTTTGTTTTTGAAATCAATGCTGCCGGTGGGACATTTTGAGGCGCATAAGCCGCAGGAAACACAAGCGTCGGCATTTATGGATATCCGGGTAAGGGCGTGTTTTGATATTAAGCCCAGGACGGTGCCGATGGGGCATATATTGGTGCAGAAAAAACGTCCTTTGAACCAGACCAATATGGCAATGGCGGCGGCAAGGCTCAAGCCGAGACAGGTTATGCTTGCCGCGGAACCAAAAATGGTATACGGGTTAATCAGGCGGAGCAAAAAGGCAGTGCCGCCGATGAGTGTTCCGAATAACAGGGCGGCAAGAAAATATTTATACGGATAATTTTTTTGCGATTGGTTTTTGCAGTGGAATAACAACATCAGCAATTCCTGATACAAACCGAATGGGCAGAGAGCGGAGCAATATATCCGTCCGAAAATAAATGTAAGGAGCAGCAATAAGGCAAGCAAAACAGTTGCAGCAACGGAAAAATCAATGAAAAACCGTTGTAAAAGGGCGGAAAACTGAATGTCAAAAATTTTTACCCGATAAAATGTCCCGGCGAATGCCAAAACGGATAGCGTGCCGACAAGAACGGCTATTCCGGCGCGAAGATAACGATATGTTTTATTCATAAGCATAATCCTTTGCAAGCAAAAGTGAAATAAGCCCTCTCTGTTTTTGGGAGAGAGGGCTTAACGTTACAGTCCGAAAATGATTGCCAGCCCGCAGGCCATAATGGTGCCGCCGGCGATTTCGTGGGCGTATTTTTCCAGCCGATTGAATCGCAAGGCGTTTATGCCCATATAACAAAGCGTTACGGCGAATAGCATTGTGGCGATAGTGGCAACCGAGAAGATGACGGTGCTCGTTACGACAGCATAGGCGCCCAGGACGCCGGAGGCTGTCAGAATCGGCAACAGCGCTTCACACGGACCGAGAACGAAAATAATAAACAATATCCAGACGGAGATGTTCTTTTTGCCGTCCGGTTGAGGCAAATGGCGATGGTCGGCGTCGTGCTTATGCTGTAAGCGGTGGCGAATCGCCCAGAGCAAATAGGCGGCTCCAAGACCGATAAGGGCGTAAGCTGCCACGTTGCCGCGGTTATCTTCTATCCAGGCAAAGTTTTCCGCACTTAACCAGTGCGAAAAATAGATAAAGACCAAGGCAATCAGCAATGCGCTGGCAATGTGCCCTATGCCGCAGACAAAAGTCCAGAACAGCGTTTTTTTCAGGCTGAAATCACGGCTTTTGCCAATGGCAACAAAAGGCAGGTAATGATCCGGCCCCATAATCGTATGCAAGACGGCGGTTAGGAGAGCCGCAATCCATATTGCCGATAGGGTGGCGTGATTGCCGAGTTCAATTTGTCCGTGATTGCCATGGGCATAAGCCGAGGCGGCGCAACCCATCATCAGAATAAAAGTTAAAATACCTTTTTTCATAAATTTACCTTTTTTTAGTGGTTAGACATAATGATTTGTGTAATAATTTTGGGAATTTTGAGTTATATTCCGGTCAAAGCTGCCGGATTGAAAACCGTTTAAATCCAAAGTGATGAAGCCAAACCCCAAGTCTTTTAAGGCGTTGGTAATTTCATTGGCGCGCGCGGCGAAAATTGGGATATCTTTCGGCGATACTTCAAGCCGGGCGAGGTTGCCATGCAGACGCAGGCGGAAATCTTTTAGTTCGGGGAACAGACGGCGGATGATTTTTTCACCGGCGGCGACCTGATTTAAGTTATTTTCAGTTAATTCCGTATGGTAGGCGAAGCGGGTAGCCAGGCACGGAACGGAAGGCTTTGCGGCGGTGGGGAGGTTTAATTCCTCAGATAAGTGGCGGATTTGGGTTTTGGTAAAACCTAGTTCGGCCAGAGGAGAAAGTATGCTCAGCTCACGCAGAGCTTTTTGCCCGGGACGGTAAACGTGCAAATCGTCAGCATTGGTGCCGTCTAAAATATATTTCAGGCCGTGTTGGCGCGCGTATTCGTGAAAATGGGTGAATATGGCTTTTTTGCAATGATAGCAACGGTCGGTATGATTGTTTTTTATCGCTTCAATTTTTAACGGGTTAAATTTTATGAAGTGATGAGGAACGGCATAATCTTGAGCCATTTTTTCTGCAAAGGACATTTCTTCTTTATCTTGTAAGACGGAGCAGATAGTCAGGGCAACCAAAGGAAACGGATTTTCTTTGTATAATCTGCTTAAGACAGCGAGCAATAAGGCGCTGTCCACACCGCCGGAAAAAGCGAGTGCTATCCCTTCGGGCGTCCGTTGTTGTAAATATGTTTGCAGGCGGTTAAGCATTGTTTTCCTTTTCTGCCGTATAACGGGCGTCATCAAAAACTTTACGGAAAGGCAGATTGGCTGTTTCGGCCAGAGCTTTGACGCTTTCGTATTCCGGATTGTAACGGATGATGTCGCCAAGCCGGCATTTTTTGACCAGGACTTTGCCATACGGGAGGGTAATGGTTTGTATTTCCCGTTCCATACAGGTAAACGCCGCTTTATAATGGCGGATGCCGATGGTTGTGGTGGTGCGGAAGATGATGTCTTCCATCTGCGGGCGTTTGGCTTCGGTGGTAATCAAGCGCAACAAGTAGGCCGGGCGGTTCTTTTTCATAAAACAGGGGATGAAATGGACATCGTGCGCTCCGGCGGCGAACAGTTTTTCTTGAACCAGGCCAAACTCTTCGCCGGTGGAATCGTCAATATTGCATTCAACAACCAGCATTTGTTCGGGCTTAGCCGTGTCTTCTATGATGAGAGAACGCAGGAAACTTGCTTGTCCGAAGTCGCGTTTGCCTAAACCGATGCCGGATTTCAGTATCTTATATTCTTCGGGCAGTTTATCCGTTGTGCGGACGGCGGCGGCAAATGCAAGGCCGGTCGGCGTTACGCGTTCGCCTTTGACCGGGCTCGGACGCAAAGGTATGCCGTATTTTTCGGCGATATTGAGGACAGCGGGAGCGGGTACCGGCAAAGTGCCGTGTTGGCAAACGATTGTGCCGCTGCCTTCGGCGAATCCGGTTACGATGCAGTTGTCTATGTTTAAGTCGTCAAATAAAACGGCGGCCGATATAATGTCAACAATCGAATCGATGGCGCCGACTTCGTGGAAATGGACTTGTTCCAGCGGGCAACCATGCGCTTTGCTTTCCGCTTCGGCAACGATTAAAAAGATTTTCTTGGCAAGAGCGCGGGCTTTATCGCTCATTTTCCCACGGTCAATAATGGCGTAAACGTCTTCCAAATGGCGGTGTTCGTGATGGTGTTCGTGGCTGTGTTCCTGTGAATGTTTGTGCTCATGCGACAGGTAGGTTTCTTCGTAGGAATGTTCCGGGTGATGGAGATGGACGTCAAAGTCGCAACCGCTGATGCTATATGATGATTTTTGGCTGATATGATAATCAAAGCCGTCCAAGTTCAAACTTTTCAGAACAGCGTCAAGCTTTGCGCGGTCGGCGCCCAAATCCAGCAGGGAGGCGACCGTCATATCGCCGCTAATGCCGCAGGCTCCTTCAAGATATAAATATTTGCCCATTTTACTTTCCTTTCAGTTTAAAAAACGGCAGTTTAGGGAAGCGATGTCGGTTTTTCCATCAATTTCAGTATGCGGCAACTTTGGACGGCGGCACCGTAACCGTTATTGATATTGACGACGGATATGCCGCTGGCGCAAGAGCTTAACATCGTCAACAGCGGCGTTAAGCCGTTGAATGAAACACCGTAGCCGACGGAGGTCGGAACGGCGATGACAGGCGCTTTTACCAGACCGGCAATGACACTGCCGAGTGCGCCTTCCATTCCGGCAACGGCAATGACAACGTCGGCTTCTTTTATGGTATCCAGTTTGGTTAATAACCGGTGCAATCCGGCAATACCGACGTCATAACAGCGTTCAACGGTTGCGCCGTAAAATTCGGCGGTTTGCGCGGCTTCTTCAGCAACCGGCAAATCGGCTGTGCCGGCGGCGCAAACGGCAATTTTTCCGGGGAGTTTGGCAATGGTGTTTTTACCGATGGAGATAATTTGCGATATCGGGTCGTAATCGGCGGTTAAACCGGCGTTTTTGACGAATGCGTATTTTTCTTCGGAGCAATGTGTTCCCATAACGGCTATATGCTCGTTATGAAACTTTTGCAAAATGCCTAATAGTTGCTCCCTGGTCTTTCCGGCGCAGTAGATTGCCTCCGAAAATCCGGTTCGTTCGCCGCGGCTTAAATCCAGCTTGGCGAATCCGATATCTGCAAAACTATCTTCCATTTTTGAGGCCTATTTTTTGAAGCCCAGATCTTCAAGCCAACCGGTTATGCCGAATGTTCGGCTGCCATAGCCGACCCAGTCGTTTTGATTGACTTTGCAGCCTTTGCATTGTTTAGTCAAATCTGCAACGGTATTTTGAACGCCGCCGCCACCGTGGGTGATAAACGGAATGATATTTTTGCCGGATAAATCATAACTTTCCAGAAAACTACTGACTTGCGGGGTGATGGTTCCCCACCAGTTCGGCGAGCCGATAAAAATCGTGTCATATTGAGCCATATCGGCAACGGAGGTGGTCAGTTTGGGACGGAAATTGTCGCTGATTTCTTTTTTCGCCTGTTGCGTCATTGCTCGGTATTCATCCGGGTAGCTTCCTTCTGCTTTAATCTCAAATAAATCGCCGCCGGTAATTTTGTGAATGGCCTCAGCGACTTCTTTGGTGTTGCCGCTGTATGAATAATAAGCTATCAGAATTTTGGCATTGCCGGTTGCCGGTGTTTCTTCTGCGGTAGCACTATGAGCAGAAAAGGTTAAAGCGGAAAAGAGCGCGACGCTTAAAGCTATCAGTTTTTTCATAAGTGTTCTCCTGTTTGGTTGGTTAATATCAAATTATCCTTCAAAGGTTTTGGCAACTTCTTTCATCCATTTGCTGATTTCTATATGCTGCGGGCAATGTTGTTCGCAGAGTTTGCAGCTAATGCAGGCAGAAGCTTTGCCATGTTTTTGGGTCAGGTTTTCATAATACATCTTTTGAGCGTTGAAAGGTTTGTCCGTGCGTTCCTGCTTCTCGGCATTGTAGAGGGCGAAATAGTCGGGAATCGCAATTTTCATCGGGCAGAACTCTACGCAATATTTGCAGGCCGTGCAGGGAATCGTAACGGCGGCGTGCAGAGCTTTGACAGCGTTTTCAACCACTTTTAATTCTTTTTCCGACATCGGTTTGAAATTCTGCATATAAGAGGTGTTGTCTGCCAGTTGTTCCATATTGCTCATACCGCTTAATACCATCATGACACCTTCAAGGCTGGCTGCATAGCGAATCGCCCAGGAGGCAACCGACATATCCGGCTCGGCTTCTTTGAAGATTTTTTCTACCGAGGGCGGAACGGTTGCCAGGCTGCCGCCTTTGACCGGTTCCATTACGATAACCGGTTTATTGTATTTTTGGGCGACTTCATAGCATTTGCGGGATTGAATGCCGGGGTTGTCCCAGTCTATGTAGTTAATCTGCAACTGGACGAAGTCAACTTCCGGATGTTCTTTTAATACTTCTTCAAGCAGCTCGGGAGAATCGTGGAATGAGAATCCAATATTTTTGACTTTTCCGGCTTTTTTCTTGTCGGCGATGAATTTAAAGCAATCATATTTGCGGACGTTGCCGATGGTACCGGCGTTTATGTTATGTACCAAATAGTAGTCAAAGTAGTCCAGGCCGGTTTTTTCAAGCTGTTTGTTGAAAATTGTTTCCATATCCGCGGCGCTTTTCAGGTAGCCGGCGGGCAATTTGCTGGCTACGGTAAATTTGTTGCGCGGATGGCGTTTGACGAGGGATTCGCGAATCGCAATTTCGCTTTCGTAGCCCATATACATCCACGCCGTGTCAAAATAGGTAAAACCGCGTTCCAAAAACATATCAACCATTTTATTTAGTTCATCGTAGTTAATGGAGGTCTGGTCTTCGGGATTTTTCAGCGGGAGGCGCATAAAACCGAATCCGAGTTTGTTTTTGGGGTTTATTTTAGCCTTAACGGTGTCAGATACGGCAACCGGTTCGGCAAAAGTCAGTTTGGGCAGAGCCGACAAAGCAAAGGCGGCCAAAGTGCTCATTAAAAATTCCCGTCTGTTCATATAAAAATCTCCCGAAAAAATAATTTACAGATGAAGTATAATTTTTAGAGCATACTCTAAGTCAAGAATTTTTTTTGTGGGCGTGTTATTTTTTGAAAAATGTTGTTTTGGGAAAATTTCTCTTGACTTGGAGTAGACTCTAAAGATTAAAGTAGCGAAAAATACTTCAGACAGAGGGTGAGATGAAAAAAATGATTATTACAAGTATTGGTGTCTTATTGGCGTTGCTTGCCGGTTTGGGGCTTTATGCGTGGCGGGAAATCGGCAAAGCGCCGTCCGAGGCGGAATTAAAAGCATTTGAAAATTTGCCGTATTTTAAAAACGGAGAATTTCAGAGTCCGCAAAAAATGGTGTATGATTTTGACAATGTCCGTAACGGACCGGCGGGAATGATGCGCTTTTTGTCGCGTTCGCCGTTTGCACCTAAAAAACCGCTGCCGCAATTGCCGCTCAGCAAAAAAGATTTTGCCGAAAAACCGGAGGTTTTTGCTTTTTACTGGTTGGGACATTCTTCGGCAATTATGGAGCTTGACGGCAAACGGCTGATTTTTGACCCGGTTCTCGGAAATGCAGCGCCGTTGCCGCTGGCTGTTCCGCGCTATAACAAAGCACCGATAACCTGGGCGGAATTGCCGAAAATTGATTATGTCGTTATTACGCATAACCACTATGACCATTTGGAGCGCCGTTCGGTTCAGGCGCTTAAAGAGGCGCAATTTATTGTTCCGCTCGGGGTTGGCGCCGCGCTGCGCGGTTGGGGTGTTCCGGCGGAAAATATTAAAGAAATGGGTTGGGGCGATGTTTTTGAAGAAGAAGGACTGAAGTTGTCGGCAGAACAGACCGTGCATTATTCGGGACGCGGTTTGGGCGACAGGAACAAAACGTTGTGGAATTCATATATTCTCCAGTCCGGCGGCAAAAATATTTATTGGGCTGGCGATACCGGCTATGGTGAGCATTTCAAAGCTATCGGCGATAAATACGGGG
Source organism: uncultured Alphaproteobacteria bacterium (assembly GCA_944392865.1). GTDB lineage: Bacteria > Pseudomonadota > Alphaproteobacteria > RF32 > CAG-239 > CAG-267. The sequence goes on along the minus strand of CALXYD010000029.1, from coordinate 7,186 downwards.
CATTTGATTTGGTTGCCATAGAAATTGACGGGTGGAATACCGGCTGGCCGAATACGCATCTGTTTCCCGAAGAGATAGCAAAAGCCGTGCAGGAATTGAAGGCAAAGCGGGTTATTCCGGTGCATTGGGCTGTGTTTGATTTGGCGTTGCATCCGTGGCACGAATCTATTGATATGCTGGCGGAGGCGCTGAAAGGCAGCAATGTCCAAATGTTGACACCGGTAATGGGGCAAAAAATTATTCCCGGCAAAACAAAAACGTCAAAGTGGTGGTAACGGGCGCGTTTGCGTTTAAGTCGGTGCGACGCATATGCTCTGACAGCAAGAGTGGGGCAGTGTATGAAACCTGCCCGGGTTAGTCAGTTTCGCGGTGGCTGAACATTTCTGCCATACTTTCGGGTTCGGGGCGCTCAAAAAAGAAATTTTGTTTCCAGCCACGGGGGCAGGAGGTCAGCGAATCCGATTTTTGATTTAGTATGTCTATCAGGCGTAATGTTTCTTCCGGGTTGCGCCAGATTTTGCGGTCGCTGACGCTTAAATGGCGGATAATTCTTTTTTCATCAACGATAAAAGTGGCGCGTTGGGCTGTTTCTTTCGGGCTTAGGACGCCGTAAGCTTTGGAGATGTGTTTGTCTATGTCGGACAACAGCGGGAAACATATATCGGAGATACCGTCTTTTTCGGGCGGCATTTCTTTCCAGGTCAGATGAGAATGGACAGAATCCGTTGAAATGGCGAGCAAACGGGCTTTACGCTTGGCGAAAGCATTAAGTTCCCGGTTGAACATTAGCAGTTCGGAGGGGCAGGTAAAGCTGAAATCTTCGGGATAGAAGAACAAAACGGCGAGGTGCCCTTCGGCAAATTTATAGAAATTAAAATGTTGTATTAACGTGTTATCGCCCAAAACGGCCGGCGCGGTAAAGTCCGGTGCGGCCATGCCGACGCTTAGCGGCGTGGCAGGACGGCAAGTTTTTTCGGCAAAGCAGGCGTCATTGTATCCACGGTTTAAATTATCGGGATAAGTGCAACCGCAATTATCGTCATCCGAGCAGTCGCAGCGTTCTTTGTAATCATAGCGGCAGTCGTTGTCTTTAATAGTTTTGCTCATAGCGTTTTCTCCTTATATCCAGAATAAAAGAAAGCCGGGCGGGAATACCCTCCGGCTTTTGATATAAGGCGTGAAAAGCGCTTTTTTAGATATACGAAACTTCTAATACCTCAAAGGTTTTTTTGCCACCCGGCGCCATATAAACGACTTCATCGCCGACTTCTTTGCCGATTAAGGCTTTTGCCAGCGGGGAAGACAAAGAAATTTTGTTGTCGTTAATATCCGCTTCGTAATCGCCGACAATCTGGTAGCTGTTTTCGGCGTCGGTGTCAACATCAACAACGGAAACGGTTGCGCCGAAACGGATGATGTTGCCGGTCATTTCCGTTGGGTCAATTACCTGAGCGCGGCTGACGACGGCTTCCAGTTCCTGAATCCGCCCTTCAATAAAGCCCTGTTTTTCTTTTGCCGCGGAATATTCGGCATTTTCTGATAAATCGCCATGCGAACGTGCCTCGGCGATGGCGGCGATGATATTTGGCCGCTCAACACCTTTTAAGGTCTTGAGTTCCTGTTCCAACCGTAAAAATCCTTTTTTGGTCAGTGGAAATTTATCCATGTTTTTTCTCCTAAAAATATCTCTTCCGCAATGAATATGCGGTAAGCGTTGGTTAATTGAAAAGTTTGAAAAAATTTGACTGCCACCGTTTGGTGCCAGCCGTCGAACTTTTTTATCTCTGCTTAATATATAGGCATAAAATAAATAAAAAATCAAGTTCTTTTTTCAGAATAAGGGATTTGTGGTGAAAAATGCCAGCATAAGAGCGGCTGTTGATTAGTCCAACTTTGTGCTATACAACTTTTGGCGGCGTGTTAACATATAACTGTTTTGTTAGTATAGGAGAATTTAAGATGAAAAAGAATTTGCTTTTGAGCGCTGTTTTTGCCGCGGCGCTGTTTGCCGTTTCTCCGGCAAAGGCTATTGACTCTACCGGCGGTTGCGGTCTCGGTTCTATGGCCTGGAGAGGACAATCCGGCATTATTCCGCAGGTTTTGGCGATGACGACCAATGGTATCTTTTTGAATACCATCGGGGTTACGCTCGGCACTTCCGGCTGCGACCCGAACGGGCGTGTTACCGGCGGAACCGGCAAGCTGGTTTTGGCGGTGATTGAAAACAATATGGAGCAGTTTGCAATGGACGCATCGGCTGGAAAAGGCGAAACGATTGATACCATTGCCGGGCTTTTAGATGTAGACAGCGCGGAACTGGGCGCCAAGGCGCAACAGAATTTTGCCTATCTGTTTACAGATGAAAATGTTGAGGCGGTTGATTTAACGCTGAGAATTATGGAACTGGCTCAGGCTTAATTATTTTAATGGCAGGGTGCGGATGTGTCCGCGCCCTTTTTGTATCTGCAGGCGGTTATGAAAATTTGGTTTTGGCTGGCTTTTTTGATGTTTGTTCCGGGGCAGGGCGTATGTGCGGAAGAGGGCGCATTTGCCGATGGCTGGCTGAAACTTTTGCATTATGAGAAAAGCGGCGGCGGTTATGTGTCGGTAGTGGAAAACAACGCGTTTTTTTTAACGCCGGACGGGCGGGAGAATCCGCAAGCCGAATATCAGGCGGCGGTTAAGGCTTTTAGTGATAAAGATTCCGGTAAAACGGCCGATTTGAAAAAATGCGCTTTTCCGGCGCGGTTTATTTATCTGAAAAGAATCGATGCCGTGCGGGGAACGCTTACAGAATGTGTGGATTATCAAAAATTTTTGGCAGATGTGCAACCGAAAGCGGTAACAATGTTGTTTACCAACGCGTATATGAGCAACCCGTCTTCGTTATTCGGGCATACGCTGTTTCGTATTGATACTAAGCGTAAGGGAACGCAGCTTTTGGCGCACGGAGCGAATTTCGGCGCGGATACCGGCGATGAGAGCGGCGTTTTGTATGCGCTGAAAGGCTTGTGGGGCGGTTATTACGGGACATTCGGCATTCGTCCGTATTATGACGTTATTAACCTGTATAACAATATTGAAAACCGCGATATATGGGAATATGAGCTGACGTTTGACGAGGCCGAGTTGGAGTTGTTTACGGCGCATATGTGGGAAATGCAACGGGCGAAAATCCGCTATTATTTTGCATCGCGCAACTGTTCCTACGTTTTGTTGCTGATGTTAGACGCCGTGCGGCCGGAGCTTAATCTCAGCACGCAATTTGGCGGGTATGCGGTGCCGCTGGCGACGCTAAAAGCGGTTAATGATGTTTCGGGGCTGGTCGGCGCGGTGAATTATCGCCCGTCCAGACAGTCCAAACTGAAATATCGGGCGGCGCAGATGAACGAACGGCAGTATGAGGCGTTTATTGATATTATAAAGCGGGATAAGACGGATTTGTCGGCGCTGGAAGATGAAGAAAAAGCCGATGTGTTGGAAACGGCATATCAGTATGTGCAATACCGTTATGTTGACGGTGATTTGGAGCTGGCAGACTATCGCAAGAAAAGTTTGAAGCTTTTGATGGCGCGGAGCAAAATTGCCAATCAGCGACAGTATTTTGATGAGTTGAAAGAAGGCGAGAATCCGGTTTTGGCGCATAAGGCGCGGCAGGGCGGCGCCGTATTTGGCGCGAGGAATGGCGAGGTATTCCAGGAAATCAGTTTTAAGCCGGTTTACAATTCGTTGCTGGAGGATAGTTACGGATTACTGAACGGGGCGGAAATCAATTTGTTTGAAGGAAAAATCCGGCATTATGATTCGCGCGATAAGTTGGTTTTGCAGGAGTTTAATTTGCTGGGGATTAAGTCATTGGCGGGAGCGGATGCGATGTTTGCGCCGTTGTCATACGATATAAAAGCCGGATATCGGGAGTTGTTTGACGCCAAAAAAGGGGAAGACAGCGGCGCGTTTGTGTTGGAGGCGGGCGCCGGGCAGAGTTTTGCGTTAGGAAAACGAACGTTGGTTTATGCGATGAGCGTGCCGAATGCGGCATACGGCGGCGGGCTTGACGATAACGGTTATTTGGGAATCGGGTTAAAGGGCGGAATTTATTATAATGGCGGGCGTATTCGGCTTAATTTGCAGGTAATGCAGAATTTTACCACCAGCGATACGGCGCGCGGACAGACTTATGCGGCGGAGGGAGCTTACGGACTGACGCGCGATGTCATGTTTTATGCCGGGTATAAAGTGTTTAATTCCGATTATCATGACGATGAAGAGTTTGGCTTGGGGATTAAAGTTAATTTTTAGAAAAAATGTATTGACAAATTGATTCTGTAAGTGTATAAATTTGTCTAGTTGATTATTATTTAGCTATATATATAAAATAACCACGGGGTTTTATCGTTTTCGTTTTGAGGAGTTATGTCCATAATTAATATGGCGATTAAATGAGTTGAAAATGCGTATTTGGACGCATACTAAAAATGTTAAACCTCAAAAATGTAAAAATTATGGATAAAAAGGAAATTTTCCTGGGAGCCGTGGTTTGTGTGTGCGTTGCGTTTATTTTAGGAGTAAGCGTATATGCGATTGTTCTTTCCCTTAATGTCGGAATTGTCCAAAGACATTTTTCGACTTCCGGGATATCTCATATTTTCTGGTTTTCCGTTGCGTGTTTCGCGGGATGGGCTACCAGAAAAATGTTGATACAAAGCTCCGAGAGCGATAAGGAAAGGTTGGCCTGGTGGTTAGTTCAAGCCGTGCCATGTATTGCCTTGGCAGCGTATATGGTAACGTTTGTTCGCGTTTGGTTCGCTTTGTATTAAAAAAGCCCCCTTTAGTTGAAAAGTTCTTGTAATCGGGAACTTTTTGACCAGAGGGGCTTTTTTTTGCGGTAATAGAAAAGTAGTATTTATGAAATGGTAACTGGAAGTTAATTTTTAATTCCGGCGGGTTGGTTTACTTTATTTTAAGAAAGAAGCATTTAATATCCGGGCAAGCAGGTTTTACCTGCCAGCACCAGAGGTGGTGCGGGGCTTTCATCGGCTCTTTATCTGGTTCGGTGTTAGGGTATAACATCGTTATATTGCCGATTGGTTTTGCTATCGGTAATAGATATATCCCCGACTGTAAAAGGTCGGGGAGCTTTTAACGTATGTTCAGAAGCATTGTGGCTTTAAAGGTTAGAAGAATCATTTAACCAGATATGATTGATGAACTCTCCGACCGCCTTGAACAAGGTGGTTTTTGTTATGAACTTTTGTTTTTTGTGGCTGAAAAGGAATTGGTCGGATGAGAAAGAGCAGACAGAGTTATGCCGGGCGGTCAATGATTGAAATGATAGGCGTTTTAGCGATTGTCGGCATTTTATCAGTTGGCGGAATTGTCGGTTTCGGCAAAGCAATGAAAACGTATAAATTGACAACAGCAACGGTTGAATATGCCGGTTTTATCCGTGATTTATTGGAATTTCGCAATAGTTGGCTCAGAGAAGCACGGAAATCCGGTGGATTTGCTTCCTTAACACAACAAGTAGCCAAAGCCGGTTTTTTGCCGAAGAACTGGAAATATTCCGGCGATAGAATTGTTGACAGCACTTTGCACACTACGGCTGTAACTGCCGGAGACAAACGAATAGCGGTTAATTATGAACTTAAAAACCAGGCAAGCGGTGCTTGGGCGGGCGGCCAGCTTGCAGAATATTGCCGATTGTTGTTTAAAAATGTTGTATTACCCTATCAGGATGCACTTTATAGGGTTTGGATACATAGATACGGAGGGGGTGATGAAAACGAAGGTGGAAATTTCTGGGGCGGCAATTGGTGTGATAACGGGCGCAAATGCCTGAGATCCGTAACGGTTAATGATATACTGACGTTTTGCAAGACATGTTCGGATTACGAAAATTGCACATTAGTACTGTCTTTTGAATAACCAGCGGGAATTTAAGTCTTGCAAATTTTTGTTGAGGGAAGTATAAAAAATTAAGAGGCGGTTTAATGTGGGAGCGACCGCCTCTTAATCCTGCAATTGAAACTATTTGTGTTCATCAGGGTCTTTTAAGATATAACCTCTGCCCCAGACAGTTTCAATATAGTTTTTGCCGCCGGAAGCTTTTTCCAGCTTTTTGCGCAACTTGCAGATAAAAACGTCAATGATTTTTAATTCCGGTTCGTCAATACCGCCGTAGAGGTGATTTAAGAATTGCTCTTTGTTTAAGGTTGAGCCTTTGCGCAGGGAAAGCAATTCCATAATGCCGTATTCTTTGCCGGTTAAATGTAAATCCTTGCCGGCGACGCTGACGGTCTGCGTGTCCAGATTAACTTCCACAAGACCGGTTTGGATAACGGAGTTGGAATGCCCTTTGGAGCGGCGGACAATGGCCTGGATACGGGCAAGCAATTCGCTCTTGTCAAACGGTTTGGTCAGGTAATCATCGGCACCGTAACCCAACCCTTTAACTTTCTTATCCGGTTCGTAAAGGCCGGACAGAATCAAAACCGGAGTGGTTACTTTGGCGTTGCGGAGACTTTTTAATACTTCGTAGCCGTTCATTCCGGGCAGGTTCAAATCCAAGATGATGATGTCATAATCATAAAGCTTGCCGCAGTCTAATCCGTCTTCGCCATCATCAGTGGTGTCAACAACCATGCCTTCTTTTTTGAGGATTGTTTCAACGCTTTGAGAAACGGCATAGTCGTCTTCTATCAATAAAACTCTCATTTTTCCTCTCCATTTTGTTTATTGTTAAAGCCATATTACTACATAAATTTTATTTGTGAATCATTGTTTGCGGGCTGTTAATAATTATTAACAACGGCAAAACGTTTATTTAAAATAAATATTTACGGGTTATGATATTACAAGCGAAGTTATTTTTTTTAGGAGGAAAATATGTTTGAGTTAATGAAATTGCCGTTTAAGGAAAACGCATTGGCGCCGTTTGTTTCAGAAAATACGGTGCAATTCCATTACGGAAAGCACCATAAGGTATACGTTGACAAGGTGAATGAATTGATTGCCGGAACGGATTTTCAGGATATGGCGCTGGAAGAAATTATTGAATGCACATTTGACAAGCCGGAATATCAGGCTTTGTATAACAATGCCGGACAGGTGTTTAACCATAATATTTATTGGCATTCCATCGGAATCGGCGAACGGTTGGACGAGGCTATGCAGAATAAAATTGCGG
>CALXYD010000028.1 GCA_944392865.1 uncultured Alphaproteobacteria bacterium | reverse complement strand
TTTTTTGTTGATAACCCCTGCTTTTTTGTAAATTTTGCTTGGTAAAATCTGAGGGTGTGCTATATTAAACTAAGCTTGTGAATTTAAGATAACAGAGGTTTTGAAATGGCTGAATTTACGGAAGAAGAAATCATTAAAGGCGAGCAGGAATATAATGCGGATTCAATTAAAGTGTTGAAAGGCTTGGATGCTGTTCGCAAGCGTCCGGGTATGTATATCGGCGATACCGATGATGGCTCCGGCCTGCATCATATGATTTATGAAGTTCTGGATAATGCAATTGACGAAGCATTGGCCGGATATTGCGATAAAACTGAAGTTATTTTGAATCCGGACGGTTCGGCGACTATTCGTGATAACGGGCGAGGCATGCCGGTTGATATTCATAAAGAAGAGGGTGTGTCAGCGGCGGAAGTTATTATGACTGAGTTGCATTCCGGCGGTAAATTTGACAATAATTCTTATAAAGTTTCCGGCGGGTTGCACGGGGTTGGCGTTTCGGTTGTCAATGCCCTTTCAACCTGGCTGAAATTGAAAATCTGGCGTAATGATCAGCAATATGAGGCGGAGTTTGCCAATGGCAATGTGGTTGAACATATACATGTTACAGCGCAGACTCCGGGAAGACACGGGACGGAAGTTTCATTTTTGCCATCGCCGGAAACATTTACGCAGACGGAGTTCAGCTATGAGGTGCTGGAGCGTTCTATTCGGGAAAAGGCTTTCTTAAATTCCGGTGTTTATCTGAAATTGATTGATAATCGCGGAAATGAGCCGAAAGAAACGGTGTTTCACTATGAGGGCGGTTTGAAAGCGTTTGTGACCCACTTGAATAAGTCCAAAGCGCCGTTACACGAGAATATTATCAGCATTTCCGGAACGCAGAACGATATTCAGATTGATGTGGCCATGCAATGGACGGAAGCGTATAACGAAAGTATGTTATGCTTTACCAACAATATTCCGCAAAAAGACGGTGGAACGCATTTGGCCGGTTTTCGCGGCGCTTTGACGCGGACGGTCAATAATTATATTCTGGAAAACGGTTTGTTGAAAAAGGATAAAACGGTTATTACCGGCGATGATATGCGCGAGGGTTTGACCTGTGTATTGTCGGTAAAAGTGCCGGATCCGAAGTTTTCTTCACAGACGAAGGATAAGCTGGTGTCGTCGGAGGTGCGTCCGGTGGTTGAAAGCGTGGTGGGCGATAAGTTGCGCGAGTGGCTGGATGAGCATCCGGCGGAGGCGAAGATTATTGTCGGGAAAATTGTTGAAGCGGCAACGGCGCGCGAGGCGGCGCGGAAAGCGCGTGAATTGACACGGCGTAAAGGCGTGTTGGATATTTCTTCTCTGCCGGGGAAATTGGCGGACTGTCAAGAGAAGGATCCGGCGCTATCTGAAGTGTTTATTGTTGAGGGAGACTCGGCAGGCGGCTCGGCGAAACAGGGACGCGACCGTAAGAACCAAGCGATTATGCCGTTAAGAGGCAAGATATTGAACGTTGAACGCGCTAGATTTGACAAGATGCTTAATTCGGCAGAAATCGGAACGATTATTACCGCTTTAGGAACGGGAATCGGACGAGATGACTTTAATCCGGACAAGTGCCGTTATCATAAAATCGTGATTATGACCGATGCTGATGTTGACGGAGCACATATCCGAACGTTGTTGTTGACGTTTTTCTATCGGCAAATGCCGGAGTTGATTGAGCGCGGGTATGTGTATATTGCCCAGCCGCCGCTCTATAAAGCCAAGCGCGGTAATTCCATTATTTATCTTAAAGACGACCGTGAAATGGAAGATTACCTGATTAACGGCGGATGCGAAGATGCCTATCTTGAAAAAGCTGATGGCGAGCGGATTATCGGACAAGATTTGGTGGCATACGTTGAGAGTACGAAAAAAGCGCGTAATCTTATTTCCATGCTTAGTACCAAAGCGCCGGAGCATATTGTAGAACAGATGGCTATTTGCGGATTGTTTGATAAGGAGATTTTGGCAGATGCGAATCGTCTGCAGCCGGAATTGGAGAAGCTGGCGCAGCGGCTTGATAATTTAGAAGCGGAATATGACCGCGGGTGGAAAGCGGAAATTTTGGAAAACGGTAATTTGTGTTTCTATCGGACGTTACGCGGAGTAAAAGAGGAACATATTGTCGGGGCTTCTATTTTGGAGAGCGGCGAAGCAAAAGTTTTGAACACAATGAAAGATTTTCTTGCGGAAAACTTTTCGCAGACGTTGAGGCTGGTTTCCAAAGCCGGCGGGGAAACGGTTATTGCCGGACCGGTTACACTGGTGGATGCGGTGATGGCTGCCGGTAAGAAAGGGATTACGCTACAACGCTATAAAGGGTTGGGCGAGATGAATCCGGAGCAGTTGTGGGAAACGACGTTGGATCCGGAAGCCCGTTCGCTGTTGCAGGTTAAAATTGACCAGATGGAAGAGGCGGATGAGGTATTTTCTACATTGATGGGCGACGTGGTTGAGCCGCGTAAAGAGTTTATTCAGGAAAATGCGCTTAACGTGGTTAATCTGGATATTTAACATTGTGCAAAGTAGTAAAAAAGGGGCGTGGAAGCCCCTTTTTTGTATTGAAAAACCGCCGGTTGAGCCGGCGGGTTGCTTTTTGTTGGAGCGTTTTAATTAAATCAATAGATTGATTGGGATACGGTGAAGTAAATCATTACCAGCACCAACAACATACAGATAATTGCGAGGATTTTGCTTTTTTCGTATTCTTTGTAGGTGTTCCACATACCGATAACACAGACAATGGAATAGGTAATTGTGGCAAGGAATGCGGCGATGTAGAAACATAACCAGGCAAATGCTGCGGCATTCATACTCAACAGGGATATATTGTGCATAAGAACCTGTAAAAAGCGTATTTCATATCCGACAGTTTGTTTTAAGAAAATCATTATCAGCCTTGTAACAAAACCGCAGGCAAGCAGTCCTAAAATGGAAAATTTCCAAAAGGCTTCGGTCAATGAGCATTGTCCGTAAATAAAGCGTCCAAACATTAAGTAATCTCCTGTTAAATCGTTTCTTTTTTTATAGCGCGCCGTTATGGTTTACGCAACCGCTTTTTAGAAGAAACTTACAATATTCTTATATTTTTTCAAGCCGAGTTTTTTATGCGTTTGGGCGATGTATTCGTGAGTGTCTGTCCAAACGGTGTTTTCCTCAATGTATTTTCGGGCTTTTTGCGGAGATTTGGATAGTTGGATATCAATAATTTGCTCCAAGAGCCCGTAGATGACGGGGCTGATTTTGGCAAAATCAATGTGCAACAGCTTATCCGCGTCAAACGTTATAGCGCCGGTTTTGAGGAGCGTATTGAACTCAATTAAATCGGCTATGCGATGCGTTTCGGTCGGGAAAACAGGTTTGGCTCGGAGCAACAGACGGATAATCCAGGTGGCATAGATTTGTTTCAGCTGCTCTCCGGTAATGATTCCGGCTTTGACATATTCCGGCATAAATGCGATAGAAATTGTATCGGCTTTGTTTTCTTCAATTATAGATTTGCAAATTCCCGGCGCATTTTGATATTCGCTGCCAGGACCTAAGGAGTGTCCGTTTTCGTGACCGATAACAAACAGGTGGCCGGCTTCTAAATCGTAGTATTTGTGGAAATCCGGATGCAAAAAGGCGTTTAACATTGCCTGCGTGCGCTCCGGGTCATGGCTCAGGCGAACTTGACGGTGGTAAACGTTGCGGCGTCCGCCGCCGGTTTTGACGGAAAGTTTGTCGTTGTTGGGCAGGTTTTGCGCAATGGTTATGCCGCCGCGGCATTGGGCATAATCGCCGGTGAGGCTTATTAAATCCACATCAACCATAGTTTGTTTTAAATCGCCGGAGGTATTGATATTTTGGCTGTATTTGTCGGCAAAAGGCATTTTTGTACTAAGTTGCGGCATCATATTTTTGAATTTCAGCAAGGTTTCCGTTCCACGACGGTTGACGATACCGACTCGGGCACCAAGCATATCTTTGGCAACAACTTCAATATTGTGTTGGTGTATTAATTCAGCGAGTTGTGGATTTTCCAATACGGTCGGCGTTATTTCATCATCATAATTTTCGCGGCTGATGGTAAATTCCAGAGGCTGCTCCTGCAACATTGCCCAATGTTTATCGGCGAGCATATCCATATCTTCGTTGTTTTGCAGCAGAGCCTGCGCCTGCCAGGAGAGAAATTCTTTGAACAGGCTATCGGTGCAGTAATGGGCGGCGACTTCCAATTCGTTGGCTATCGCCGAAAATTCGTCTTTGAAGTATTCGGTGTAATCAATTGCTTTTAGCTTGTCTTGGTGGCGAACAACCATTGTGCGCGAGGATAAAATATGGCGGATTTCATCAATCTCGTTGTTTTGGAACATATTTATAAGGATTTGATGAAATTCATCAACGCTTAAATCTGCCGGATAGAAATTTTTGCCGGCCGGTGTGGTTAAATTTTTGAAAACACAGACGGGGGCAGGGTCAACGCCGTTTAGACCGGAAACGCCGTTTAATGAGTTGAATATTTTTAAGGAAAGGGCGGCCTGTTCATCGTGAGCGGCATTTTGCTCCAAAGCTTGCTTTTGCAGCAAATTCAGAGGATTATCCTGTCTTAGAGTGACGTTGTTCAGGATTTTTGCCGCAGCAACGAGGTGTTGCAGGGCTTTTTGGTCGCCGGCGGGCAGGGCTTGGTATTCAGGCGAATCGGGAGATAACAAAACGATGTCCGTCATCTCATCGGAGGTCATCTTTTTTAATTCTTTGAGCGAATAGTTTAATTCGTAGCCGTTGTATTTTGTTGTCATAACTCTATCTCCACAGTTTTAAATTTATAAAATTGCATATTCGGGTTGGTATAATCCGGATTGATACCGGCTTGTAGCATTAAATATCGGAACAGGCTTGCCGTTGTTGCCGAAGAGGAATTTTGGCGGGTAAGATCAGCTATTTCAGCGGGTAAAAGCAGGGCTTCGCGTTGTTCAAATTTAAATAGCAGCCCTTCATCTTCCTGCAAGGTTGAGGTAACGGTTATTGGTTCGGCAGAGGTTAATAAGCTTATGCGGACGGGCGGGGAGGTAAGATGTTTTAAGGCGGTTTTTATATTTTTTTGTAAAGATGTATTGGTTTGCAGAGCGCAAGTGTGATGATTGTTTGCGGTTAGGCAGAGAGGCGTATTTCTCAGTAAAATATCCTGTTCGGGCAAGCCGGGTGTTGCGTGAGGCTGATTCAAAGCTGATTTTATGTATTGTTTTAGTGTGTTGTGATGTTTGTCCGTGATTTTTTTTATGGCGGCTTTTTCCTTTTCCAAACGAGTTTGCGGGGTTTGCGGGAGCGGATAATAGCGGTTTAATAATGCGGCAACGACAGGCGAATCGGCAATGGCGGCAGCCTCGGTATAATTTATTGTTTTAGGAAACAGTTTAGATTGCTGTATTTGCGAGAGGACAATGTTAAGATTTGTGGCAATGGCCAATTGAGCGCCAGTTTGTTCGGTCGGGGTAGATTGTGGCGCAAAGGTGCGTATCAAATCCAAAAGTTCAGGTCTGTTGTGTAAATCCGGAGCCAGATATACGCGATTTGCGGCAGGGGCGATATTTGACAATGCCTGCGCCGTGATTATGAAATTTTCGCGGGTGCGAGTCGGTGGAATAATAATGATTTGGGCAATTTTGGAATTTTTTGCGGTAAAGATGGCGGCAACGCCGGCTTTATCCCAAATCGGAGCACTTTTTTCAGGCGGAATATTTTGCAGACTTGAAGATGTTTGATTGAGAGCGGTATTGAAATGCAAAATGTTTATAATTAAAAACAAGATAATACCGGAAATTAACAGTATTTTTTTTATTTTTTTGCGCCGTTCCTTTTTCTTATCAACATAAATCAGCATTTTCGGTGCCTTTATTCTTCGTTATGTATGCGGCAGCGTGCCATATTCTTTTGGGACAAGGCAATAATGGCATTTTCCAGTTCGGTTATGATTTGCTCGTCCAACTCTTTAATCAGCGGCTTTTTTTGCTGTGCCATTTTGTAGTATTCGCCACCGTTTTCGCAGAGCTTCCAATAGCGGACGTCGCCGTCTTTATATTGATTTGCCTGGAGGTTGGCCTCCAGCTTATCCAGCGCGGAAACGATTTTGGCTTCACGGGTTTCTTTCTTTTCGTATTCCTGGTAGAGATTATAGATCTTTTTGTTTAAGGGCGGCGGCAGAAGTTTTTTTAACTCCCTGATGGCGGCGGCTTCTTTGGCAATTTTTTCTTGTTTTAGTTCCGGATGGGTTATCTGATTGGCGGCAGTGTAGTCGCCGGTTTTGCCTTCGGCTATATCGTGAACCAGCGCCATCTCCAGCATTTTGGTGTAGTCTACCGGCTTTTTTAAATAGGGGGCAACCAACATAACCAAAAAGGAGAGTTTGAAAATGTGCATTGCGTCGTTTTCGGTTGAACCGTCATATAAGAGCAAATCCCGCTTGACGATGCAAACTTCTTCCAGCGCGCGCATAAAACTGATTATTTTATCAATTCTTTTCATAACTCTCCTGTTGGGTGAGGTTATTGGTGGTTTTTGGCGTTTTTGCCGATGAATTTTTTGCCTCCCATATAGGGTTGCAGTTTTGCCGGAATATATACCGTGCCGTCTGCCTGTTGATGGTTTTCAATGAACGGAACCAAAACGCGCGGCGTGGCGATACCGGTGTTGTTTAGTGTATGGGCAAATTTGACTTTGCCGTCTTTGTTGTCGCGGTAACGCAGGTTGGTGCGCCGTGCCTGCCATTCGGTAATATTTGAACACGAATGAGTTTCGCGATAGCAGTTTTGCGACGGCGTCCAGGCTTCCAAATCATACTGGCGGTATTTCGGAGCGCCCATATCGCCGGTGCAAATTTCCAAAACCTGATAAGGCAATTCCAAATCCTGCAGGACTTCCTCGGAAATGGCGAGCAACGTCTTATGCCATTTTTCACTTTCGGCGATGTCATTTTTGCAAATAACGAATTGCTCGGTTTTCAAAAACTGGTGGACGCGAATCAGACCGCGTGTGTCTTTGCCGGCAGCTCCGGCTTCACGGCGGAAGCAGGGGGAAAAGCCGGCGTAGAGAACAGGCAGGTCGTTTTCAGAAAGGATTTCGTCGGCATGCAGAGAATTTAATACCAATTCGGCGGTGCCGGAGAGGTATAGTTCGTCAGCCGGCATATAATAAATCTCGTCTTGTGAAAAGGGGAGATAACCCATACCGTAGAGCGGTTTTTCTTTGGATAATGACGGAACGGTGATGGTGGTGAAACCATGATTGGCAAGCTTATCCAAAACGAGCATGTGCATAGCCAGCTCCAAACGGGATAATTCGTTTTTGATTGCATAAGTGCGGGCGCCGGAAACTTTGGTAATGCGCTCCATTTCTGACCAATTGTTAAATTCCATCAATTCAATATGGTCTTTGGGAGCGAAGTCAAATTTGGTCGGTTCGCCGACGCGTTTTATGACAACATTGCCGCTTTCATCCGGGCCAACGGGAGATTCCGGACAGGGGAGATTGGGCATACGCCACATTACGGCGTTGAATTTCTTTTGTTCTTCATCCAACAATTCCTGTTCTTTTTTCAGTTCTTCGCCGATTTCTTTACTCTTGGCGATGATGGTCGGGCGTTCGTCGGCTGATGCGGATTTGATGGAATTGCTGAGGCGGTTTTTTTCCTCGGCGAGCGCCTGCGTAGAGGTTTTCAGCTTGTTGACGTCTTTATGCAGTGCGATAAGGGCGTCAATGTCAATTTCTTCGGCGGTATAACCTTTTTTGGCGAGGCCGTCTTTTACTTTGTCCGGGTTTTCCAGTATGAATTTGATATCCAACATCAGTGTGTGTCCTTTTTTATAAAATTATTTGCAAAAATCTGAGAACAAGGTTATCAATATTTAAAATTAAAAACAACATAAATTTGAAAGGTTGACACAAAATGATAGAGGGAAAAAATGTTCTGACCGGGGTGAAACCGACGGGAAAGCCGCATCTTGGCAATTATCTCGGGGCGATTAAGCCGGCGATAGATATGGGGGCGTCAGCTAAACAGCATATCATGTTTATTGCTGATTACCATGCAATTAACGCAGAAAAAAATGTGGAGATTTTGAATAAAGAAATCAGAGAAATTGCCTGTATTTATCTGGCGGCAGGGCTTAATCCCGATAAGAGCATTTTTTATCGGCAGTCCGATGTGCCGGAAATTTTGGAGATAACGACGATTTTGACGGCATTTACGCCGAAAGGGTTTATGAATAAAGCGCATGCTTATAAAGCGGCAGTGGATAAGAATATTGCGGCAGGGAAGCCGAATGATGACGGTATCAATATGGGGCTCTATACTTATCCGGTTTTAATGGCGGCGGATATTCTGACTTTTAATACGGATGTGGTGCCGGTGGGCAAAGACCAGGTGCAACACGTGGAAATCGCGCGCGATATAGCCGGCGCCATCAATGCGTATTACGGTAAAGACCTGCTGGTATTGCCGGAAGCTTCTTTTGATGATAATATTGCGGTTATTCCCGGTGTTGACGGGCGTAAAATGAGTAAATCTTACGGGAATGTCATTCCGTTATTTGAAGATGATGCAACTTTGAAAAAGGCGGTGTTTTCGGTAAAAACAGACTCGAAACCGATTGACGAGCCGAAAAATCCCGATGAAGTGCTGGTTTATGAAATTTATAAGGCTGTTGCGGCACCGGATAAAGTTCAAGAAATGGCTGACGGACTTAAAAACGGAAAGTTGGGTTACGGGCATATTAAAAATATGCTGTTGGAAGCCATTATTGAGAAAACGGCGAAAGAAAGAGAGGCTTATAATTATTATATGAGTCATTATGACGAGGTTCAGAAAATTTTGGACGCCGGTGCGGTTAAAGCACGGGCAATCGCGGCGAAGACTTTGCAAAGACTGAAAGAAGCCGTATTTGGTTTTTGATAAACAGGTAATATATGAAAAATGCTAAAAGCCTCTGCAAACAGAGGCTTTTAGCAAAGAAATATATTTATTTATACGAGGGATGCCTTATTTATTTTGATTTTGTGGTGGCACTGATTGCGTTTGAGGCTGAGCTTGAGCTTTCCTTTTTAGAGCTTCTTCTCTTGCCTGCCGGACTTTTTCGGAGAGATTTTTTTTGGCTTCTTCCGGTTTTGGGTTTGATTGTTTTGGGGTTTGCGCCTCGTTTTGCTCTTTTTTTTTTAGCAATGCGGTGTAGGCATACATAATTTCATTTTCGGTGTTGTTGTCCGGGTTATATTTCATTTCGCAAATATAAAGCTTTTCAACGGTTTTGAATTTTTCGACGGTTTCTGCTTGCAGGCCTTCAATATGCAGTATGTCGTCTTTGCCACGGGTTAGTTCAATTCTACGGTCTTTTTCATTTAATGCGAACGATGGATTTTGCGGCTCTTGTCCGGTCGCATAAATAATCAGCATTATTTCGCCTTTGTCATTTTCTATCAACTCGTAGACGTCTTGCGGGTTCAAGGACGAGGATTGCGCCACTTTGGGATTTGTTTCAGGAGGTGTATCAGTCATTCTTTAATTCCTTATATTTCGTCTTATTTATGGGTATATAGCATAAAGTTCTTAATAATCTGTTACGGAATTATTTTTTTGTGCTTTTTTGTTGCAAAATAAAAAATATGTGGTATAAGCGTTCTGCTAGATATAAATAACTCAATAAAATTATGGAAAGAGGTGATTTAAGTGGTTCAAGTTACTGTTATCGGTAATGACGTAGCGCAGTCTTTGAAAATTTTGAAGAAGAAAATGCAACGCGAAGGGATTTTCCGTGAAATGAAGCTGAGACGTTGTCATGAAAAGAATTCAGAGAAGAAAGCACGGCGTCAGGCAGAGGCTATCAGAAGAGCCAGAAAGCAGTTGCGTAAACGCTTAGATACGGAAGGATTCTAGTCCGATTGCCGGTTTGGTTTGCCGGATGTAGATTCTTTTTGAGAATTCCCCCTTTTGAAAGAAATTTCAGAAGGGGTTTTTGTTGGTGTTAAGAGAAATTTATTTTTTGTTTTATAAGATGTCGGTTGGAGGAGGAAAAGATGTATTTAGAATTAGCAAAGCAACTGTTGGCGGAAGAGTATCATAAATACTATGATAAAGCAGATGAATTTGGCAAAACGTTTATGGATGAGAAAATACGCCATTCTTATCAGGTATTAGGTGTCGGGCTTTATATTTTGAGGCATGAAATACTTTTTCAATCATGTTCGGCAGAGGAAAACGATCGATTAAAAGCAACAGTTTTGCTACATGATATCGGGCGATTTTATGAGGCATACATTGGGCAGTATGCAAAAAAGGTTGACCATGGCGTTTATGGGGCAGAGATATTGGCAAATGAGGCGTTATTTAGCCGTAATGATGTTATTTTGCCGGTTCGTCATCATGGGCATTTAATTGAGAAACTTTATGAAGATGAAACATATTGCGCGTTGGATGCAGATGAAAGAAAGTATATTGATGAGGTAATATATTTAGTGCGTGATGCGGATAAACTGGCTAATTTTTATCTTTTATCACGCAATTTTGTAAAGATGGAGAAGTTGTTTTTTCCGCTTTCATTGCAGGCGGATAATGATTTTGTTCCGTCAGAGCAGGTTAGAAACGCATTTATGGCGCATCAGGCAATAAATAAACAAGATGTGCGCAATTGTGCTGATCAGGCGTTGATGATTCTTGCCTGTTTGTTTGATGTTCGCTATGTATCATCGTTTGTTTTGATGTCTAGATGGGGCGTGATGGATAAACTTTTGGCGAGGATGACTAAATTTTGGCAGGCGGGAAATGCTGAATTGTTTGCAGGGGTTATCAGAGATTATCTGCAGGAAAAACAACTTCAGCAGATTTAGGTTATTAAACAGATTTTAAAGTTCGTTAGTTTATAAATCTCTTATTAAGAATAATAAAGAGGTTGTTATGAGATTTATTTACGGCAGCGCGATTTGTGTGAGTCTTTTGGCTTTGGGGCAGACAGCGAAAGCAGGCTATTTGCCGGAGCCGCGTTTGGGGGAAAATTCTGCTTACAAAGTGATGGAGATTTCCGAAGAAGAATATCAGAATAACTTATTGGGAAATGTTTATAAAAGTTATGCACCTCAAGCAGACGGTTCTTTATTGCCGCAGTATTTTCAATATGAAATCAATACGGAAAAGCAATATGCTGAAATTGTAACAAAATCCGACAAAGGAAGCGGGGCTGGCGAGGAAACATACGTTCCGGGTGGTGCCGGACTTAATAATATGGGGCAACAGGGGAATATAACCAATGTCCTTTACAAAGACAATCAATATCAGTTTGACTATATCGGCGATGAGGCAGATGTTTATGTGCAGGGTGGGGCTTTGTTTAACAGCGGCGTTATCGGCGATAAAAATAATAACGGGGAATTTTCCGGGGTGGCGCTTGAGGCTGATTTTATCGGTAATTCTCTGTCGGCTCAGGTGGAAACGCAGGGCGGATTGCGGACGCAAGGCGGTGCTTTGGCAAATAAGGGCGAAATGGGGTTAATCCGCGGCGATTTTATAAAGAACAGTTCAACAGGCCGTTATGCCTGGGGAGGCGCTTTATATAATGATAAAGCCGGAAGTATCGCCGGTATTGAGGGAGATTTTGTCGGCAATGCCGTTGTTGGCGAGAGTTCCGGCGGCGGTGCGGTTATCAATGAGGGGCAAATGGGTTTGCTTGACAGCGATTTTGTGGCAAACAGCGTTCAAACAAGCAGCTACGCGGCTGGCGGTGCTCTTCATAATAATGACCAAGGGGTGATTGCCGGCATAAACGGTAATTTTGTTGATAATAATTCAACAGGGAAAGAACAAGCATATGGCGGGGCTATTGATAATTTAGAGGCATCTATCGGCGATATAAAGGGTGATTTTGTTAATAATTCGGCCGTTTCGGAAGAATTTGGAAAGATAAGCGGTGCGTTTGGCGGTGCAATGTCCAATCAGGGTAATGTCGGTGCGATAGAGGGAAATTTTTATGGCAATCATGCAACCGCGCAGGTTTATGCTAATGGTGGTGCCGTGTTTAATTCTACGGGGCATATTGACGGCATTGAGGGGAATTTTAGCGGAAATTCGGCAGAATCTCAATTGGCCAGTGCTATGGGCGGGGCGATTTATAATGAAGACGCAACGATAGGTTCTGTCAGCGGTGTGTTTGAGGACAATATGGCAAAAGGGCAGCTTGAGGCAGCTGGTGGGGCAATTTATAGCGTTAGCAATACAGACGAAGAAGGCGGATTGCGATTGCTTAATGCACAATTTTATAATAATTCGGCAACGGCGGCAGCCGGAGAGGCCAAAGGCGGGGCAATTTATAGCGATAATATAATGATAGCGGCGCAAAACGGGCAGAGTGTTTTTAGGGGCAACACGGCTAATGGCGTTAATAATGCGGTTTATATGGAGAATCTGAGCAGTACGGAAAAAGCTCAGCTTAATTTAGAAGCTAAGGAAAAGGGGGAGATTGTTTTTGATGATGCGATTGACGGAAATAATTATGATATAACCATAACCGGAGACGGTAGCGGCGACGTTGTTTTCAATAATGAAGTTGACAATGTGTCCGTATTTTCGGCGTCAAATGGTTCAATGTTCCATTTGGGGCTGGACGGGCAGATAAATACGCAGGATTATATTGTTGACAATACGGCGGGATTGCCGGTTTTGACGCTTGATTTGCAGATTGATGCGGCGAATAACGGTATTAACAACGGGGTGGTAAATGTTAGCGGCGATGTTGTCGGAACGACGAATGTGATTGTTAATTCGCTTAATCAAGATTTATTAGATAATGTGGCGGATGCGTCTACGATATTTGTCAAAGCGCCGAATGATGATATGGGGACAGCGTCAGCATTTAATGTCAGCCGCGTTTACGGTAGCCCGTATATGTGGGATTCTATAAGGAATTACGGCGGCGAAGAAGACGGAAGTTTTTGGTATTTGGTGCCGTCAACCTTTGATGAGCCTGAGCCGGAGCCTGAACCTGAGCCGGATCCAGAACCGGAAAAGCCCTTTAATCCGGTTTATACACCGGAAATTCCGGCGTATATCGGTATGCAGGCTGCGGCGGTGGAGCAGAATCGCGGTATAAATAAGAGTATTGGCGACGGATTACGGGCGACTCGGGATAAAGGTTGTTGTGACAGGCAATTTAAACAAAAGCACAATGTGTGGTTTAATGTTGATTACAATAATGCGGAGATTGATGCGCCGTCAGAAATGGATGCGGATATAGAAGGAATGACGGCAGGGCTTGATTTGGTGTCAGACAGGTATCAACGTGTCGGCGTATTTGGCGCTTATCGGCAAGGCGATTACGATTTTTCGGGCAAAGGCAAGTATAGGTCTAAAATCGGTTCTAAAATTGAAACGGAGAGCTATCTTGGCGGATTGTATTATAACTATGACCGGCGGCGTTGGAATGTGTTGGCAACCGTATTTGGCGGAACGCAGGATATGAATGTGAAAACAGATGACCGGGTTGCGTTTGCAGATACCAACGGGACGCAGTTCGGAGCCAGTTTGGATATTGCAAGGAAGTTTTATCTGCCGTATGCGTGGATTGTTGAACCGAGCTTAGGGCT
This sequence comes from uncultured Alphaproteobacteria bacterium, assembly GCA_944392865.1. Lineage (GTDB taxonomy): Bacteria > Pseudomonadota > Alphaproteobacteria > RF32 > CAG-239 > CAG-267. The sequence continues at coordinate 4,660 of CALXYD010000028.1, read as the reverse complement.
GTATTATACGGCGCTGGATTTGGATAAGTTTACGGATAATCTGGGTAAAACGGCTGATTTTGACGTGATGCACTATATGGAGGCTGAGTTGGGGCTTCGGTTTGAACATCTGTTTTGTGCAAACGGGTGGACAACCAAGGTTTATGCTAAACCATCGGTGGTGCAGACTTTTGCCAGCGGAGATAAAGTTAATATCAGCGGTATGGAAGAAATCGGCACATACGATAGCCGAACATTGGGACGGATGGAAATCGGTGCGAAATTCGGTTTGTCCGCTTCGCTTTCGGCATACGTTTCTGCGGATTATACGTTTGGCAGCGATTACAGCGGTTATGGCGTTGATGCCGGTTTGAATTATGCGTGGTAAGTGCCGGCGGTTATCTAAAATTAAAGGGCTATCTTGCGATAGCCCTTTTAACTTTGATGTTGTCATCAGAATTAAGCGATTTTTTCTACCTTGCTGAATTCCAACTCTACCGGTGTGTAACGACCGAAGATTGATACGGAAACTTTTAACAATGAGCGCTCATTGTCAACATCTTCAACAACACCGACAAAGGAGGCAAACGGACCGTCATTGACGCGAACCTGTTCGCCGATTTCAAACGTGGCTTCAGTTGCCGGATGTTCAATACCTTCTTCAATCTGCGTCATAATGCGTTTGACTTCTGCTTCGCTGATGGATTGCGGTTTGTTGTGGCTGCCTAAGAAACCACTGACGCGCGGCGTGTCTTTTACAATGTGCCAGGCATCATCATTCATTTCCATTTTGACAAGGATGTAGCCAGGGAAAAACTTGTGCTCGGCATTGACTTTTTTGCCTTTTCTGACTTCAACAACTTGTTCGGTCGGAACAAGAACTTCCAAAATTTTGTCTTCCATTTTCTTTTGGACAGCTTGTTCGCGGATGGATTCGGCAACTTTTTTCTCCGAACCGGAATAAACGTTTACGACATACCAACGGGCGGTCATAGCTAACTCCTAATATTTAAATATTGCACCGACTATGGCGGCAAAAATCATATCCACAAAAAAGAAGAATGTTGAGGCGATGGCTACAATGATTATAACCATAACGGTTGCGCGCATAACTTCTTTTTTTGACGGCCAAGTAACTTTTTTTACTTCTTGTTTGACTTGTCTGAAAAATTGTACCGGATTTGTGTTCCCCATAGCTCTACCATTTCAACAACATTGACAAAGATGTAAGGACGCGTTATGTAAACATAAACCATCGGAGGCTGTTTGACGAGTCCTGACTTGTTGAGCTACAACATATTAAATTATTTTTTTGATGTCAACAGATATATTTTTGTTGTATAAAATAATTCGGGAGGCGGTAAAAAAGAGTTTTTTGTGGCGGAAACAGATTTTTGAGGGGAAGGTATGTTTTATAAGACTGATTATAATGCGCCAATCGGGCGGATGATGATTGTTTCTGATGACATGCGCATTGCCGGCGTCTGGCTTGAAGGGCAGAAATATTTTGGCGGTGTGATTGGCGAAGATTTGTTGCGCCAAGATGACCTGCCGGTGTTGCAAGAAGCGAAAAGCTGGTTGGACAGGTATTTTGCAGGGAATAAGCCGCAAATTTCCGAGTTGCCTTTAGCGCCGCGCGGCAATGCTTTTCGGCAGGCGGTTTGGCGGATACTTTGTGCCATTCCATACGGGGAGGTTGTGACATACGGCGATATTGCCAAGGAGATTGCACAGCAGCGAGGAATAAAAACAATGTCTGCCCAGGCAATCGGCGGTGCGGTTGGGCATAATCCGATTTCTGTTATTATTCCCTGTCACAGGGTTGTCGGGGCAAATGGAAATCTGACCGGCTATGCTGGCGGTTTAGATGTTAAAATTAAATTGTTGATGCACGAAGGCGTTGATATGGAAAAATTTTCCCGTCCAATCGGAAGAATGGCATTATAGTTTCTTTGAAGTTGAAATATAATATTGCTTGACTCTTTTGAGAATGATAGATATAAATAGCGGTATCGAATAATTATTCGGATATTTTTATTGCATTATAGTAAAACCGCTTAATCTTGATGATGCAATCTGTTTATATCAGACATTAGGTTCAGCAGTCCGCAAGTTTCGGCTTGAAAAGCTTTGGTTTGTTAAGATGGCTTGTGTCTTTCCGTAGAGTATTGATGAGAGAAATCGGATAAAGCAAAGAGGAGCGGTTTTTTTAAAAAAGAATAAGGCCTGAATGCTCGGCGGAGCAATTTATTTGGCAGGTACGTTGTGTCCTGCAGATTCTTTCCCTCAAAACAGCGTGTTTTGAGGGTTTTCTTTTGAGGTACTTTTCTGTGTAAAGTGATAAATGGGAGATTCTTTATGACTGAAAAAGAAAAAATGTTAAAAGGTCTATTATATGATGCTAATTATGACAAAAATTTGATTTTAGAAAGAAACCATAGTAAAGCACTTTGTTTTAAATTTAATAATACTCCTTACGAAAATTTAGAAATGCGCCAAAATATTCTAAAAAAACTTTTAGGTTCTGTAAAAAATAATTTTACCATAGAACCGTCGTTTTGGTGTGATTATGGATATAACATTGAACTTGGAGAAAATTTTTATTCGAATCATAACCTCGTTATTTTAGATGGAGCAAAAGTATCATTTGGAGATAATGTTTTTATTGCACCTAATTGCGGATTTTATACGGCAGGGCATCCATTGGCAGTTTCTGAACGTAATAAGGGGCTTGAATATGCAAAACCGATTAAAATAGGAAATAATGTTTGGATTGGGGCTAATGTTATTGTTCTTCCCGGCATTACCATAGGTGATAATTGTACTATTGGTGCCGGAAGTGTTGTCGTAAAAGATATACCAGCAAATTCTTTGGCCGTGGGTAATCCCTGCCGTGTTATCAAACAAATTGAGGAATAATTTTGACAATAAAAATCAATCGGTTCCAATGTTACAAATTTTTCTCTTTGGCAAGGTGTAAATCTGATTTATGCTAACCAATATATCTCGATAGGCAATAAGCTTCACACAGTATTAAATGCTTGTAAAATAAGGAATCTCATCTGGGATAGTCCGTGTAACAAGAGGAGTCTCCTTGATAATACCTTATACGAACTTAGGTAAATACTTGTTTTGTAAATAAAAAATTGCTTTATATGGCTTTGTCTTGACCGGCAGGTATAGTATAGGAAAATCCATGGATATCTGTTTCTTAGCTTACAAAAATAAATCCTTTTCTTTGTATAGGTTTCCACTCTTCACCAAGATTTCCAATCTTAAGGCCATTCCAAATTTCATATTTGCCCGGGCCAAAAAATTCTAAAGCTTTTTCAGAGATGACCGAAAGGACTTTTTCTGTTATATTTTCAATGGGAGCAAATTCTGAAGTTTTATAAAAAACTATTCTCCCTGGTTTAATATATCCTCTTGTCAGATTTTCAAATTCGTCAAAAGATATTCCAAAATCTTCTTGAAGATAAATTTTATGCTCCCTGACGTCTTTGATGTTTATTGCGCAGCTTCCATCATTAAGAAAAGCAAATGCAATACGACTTTTATGAAATTCCTCAACCCCTTTTTTCTCTTCAGGGGTTAAGGTTATTTGCTTTCCGTTTATAATAGTCGTTTCATTATAGGGCATATTTAATATCCTTATATCCTGATATTTAAGTATTTTATAATGATAATTATCATTTTACAACTCAATTTTTCCTAATTTTTAAGAATAACAATATCTGTAAGTGATTGAAAAAGAAAAATGTTGGGAAAGGCTCGTGTAACTGGCAGGAAACGGCCATTTTGATGATGTTTTATATGAATCCGGTAAGTGTTTGATGTATAAAAAAAGTCGCTTTATTTGGCTTTATCTTATGGCTAGGCACATAGTGCAATCCGTGGATATTGCATCAAAAAATGCCGTATTACCAATAAAGCAATACGGCAAATGAAATTTAAGAAATTTTACTTAGGAAACATCTTATCCAACCTTTTTATAATCAGCTCAGGCTTAATATCATTGTAGAGCTGAGCAGAGCCTATTGAAGGTTGGTGAAAAAATTCATACAGCCGGTTTCGTATAAGCCCTTCGTCACAAAATACAATAACTTGATTGGATTTGCTGATGGCTACCAATATAACCTCTGAACAATCAATATTGAGCTTATCTGCTACATAAGGTCTTAGGGAATAAACACAGTCTAAAGCAAACTGGTCTGCATCCCTATATTTTTTAGGAACCCTGGCCACTGTATATTGCCGGCTAAAGTCAAAGGCAATATGCATTTCTTCAATTTCTTTTGTTGACAACATAATTCTGAATTTTAGGTGATACAATAATTTTATTTGCTTTTTTAGTATAATATGCCGGAGATAAATTGCAAGAAGTATGTTTGCCAATATGCGGTTTTGTTTTATGTGGCGGGATTATAGGGTATTTCTTGGTATTTTCACAAACTTTTGACAGGTTATGAAAAAATCGGTGTAATCACAATGAATTACACCGATTATGGCAGGGGATATAGGATAATATACGGACTACCTCATTTACCGATACCTAATATTTTCTGTGACTATTTTATATGTATTTCTAGAATTTTGATTAATGGTTGGAAACAGCTCATACAAATTAAAACCTAATTTTTTATCAAAATATGCTTTTATTTCTAAATATGGTTCAGTAAAT
>CALXYD010000027.1 GCA_944392865.1 uncultured Alphaproteobacteria bacterium | reverse complement strand
GGCTCTCGCGGCTCACTCGCTGATTGCCACGCACCTCGGGGCGCTCGCAACGGCTGGCGCCGATTTTCCGCCTTTAAACACCTTAATGGGCAATTAGAACTCGTTGGTGTGCCTACGGCACGAATTTATGGATCGCCACGGCGATGTGCAACTTACGTTGCGCGCCTCGCGATGACGGGAAAATGCGCACAAGTTTGTGGATCGGTGGCCGCGCCACAGGTTGTCCGGCAACGGGCAGAAAGTTGTGTATCTGCGGGGCGGTTTCCATACCTTTCTATTTTTACAAAATGCTTGATTCTATTGCCGGAGTGTGATAAACTATTCCTATATCGGCGTATAGTATGGGGGCTGAGGCAATGGATTTTGAAGACGTTTATTCGGAAAATGACAGATATCTTATCCGCGAATACGAAAAGCACGGGACAAGCGACTTTTGTCTGGCGGTGCTTGGCGAGAAAGCATACGTTGTGCCTTACCGCTATACGGTTGGTTCCGACAATGTCCAAATGTCGCAAAAACGTTTTTTAAACGCCCTGTTGGATTTTAACATTGCCGAAGCCGGCAAATACCGCCGAGCCGGGCAACCCACATTTGAAATCACTTATGAAGGTATGGAACTGGTTGTTCCTTACGGCAAAAGCTATACCTCCGCGCGACAGTTGGCGAAAGAGGTGTTAGCCAAGGCGGACGCCAAATATAACGCGATTGTCAATTCCGGGCGGGCTTTGGAAAAAGAGGGGCAAGCGCCGGATATGCTGGAATTTACCACGATGGCGGCGAATAAATATGCGGCACGGCTGGCCGCGCTCGGCAAAACGGCGGTTTTGGACAAGAATACGCCCGAGCGGCTGGAAATTGTTGATTTTTTGCAGCACGCCGGCAATCAGACTGCGAAAAAATTTAAGACATCGGCAAAAAATATGGCGCGGCAGGTCGGCAAAAAAGTGATTGAAGCCGAACAGAATGCAGCGAAGAAATTTCGCCCGGACGCCTATAAAGCGGCGGCGTTGGCGGCTATTCTCGGAGCGGGCGCGGTAACGATGACGGTTACCAACCGCGGTTGCAGCGATGAAAAACAACAGGCAGAACACGTTGTGTTTGATTCCATTTATACGGATTTTATGGGGCGGGTGCATAACGACAAATTCGGCAATATCCAGCGTATACAGCAGTGGAAACCGGAAATTTCCGCGCTCCTGTTTGCCGTTGAAGGTTTTGCGGACGAAGCTTTCAAAGACGGCGGCGGCGTGCCGACCGTCGGAACGGGGACAACCTTTTATATTGACGAGAACGGAAAAGAAACAAAAGTCAAAATGGGCGATGTTATTTCTTCCGAAGAGGCGATGGAGTATAAATGGCGCTACATCAACAAATATATGATTGAAGATATGGGCGATGATTTTGGGCGCGTCTGCACGATGGAAGAGGCAATGGCCGGTATCGGCGCCGGGTTTTGCTGGGGACCGACGGCTTTTTCCAAGTCCAATTTTCTCTCCTCAATGAAAGAAGATGAAAATGTTGATGAACAAACCCGCAAACTCAGCGGCTTTCGCAAGCAAAAAGGGCTTTTGAAGCGCAGTTATGTTCTGGCCTGCTGCCTTTCCGGCGCGTGGACGCCGAAAGACCTGCTGGATATGCCGGTTTATTATCTGCCCAAGAAAGGGTTTGTCCATTGTTCCATTTATACTTTGCCGCTGCATGAATATTTGCCGTGCCGGAAAGACAAGAAAGGACGCTATATTAAAGACCGAGAGGGGAATGATGTGCCGCAGGTGAAGGCGGACAATTTCTGTTTTGATTTTTATCTTGACCGCGCGCAGGAAATAAAAGAACGTCTGATTGCCGAGGCTGAACAGAGCGGCAAGCTCTATAAAACCGTGCGCGACCTGATGCCCGAGGATATGCTGCGCCAACTGGAGCCGGAGCGCTATGCCGACGCAAATTATGGCAAATATCAGCAAAATGAAGAGAAAAACGATGCGACGCGGACGTTTGTCGCCTCTGCGGCGATGTTCAAAAACAGCGGGAAGGGCGGGCGATAAGCTCTTTTCATAAAATAACGGCTATTTTTTATAAAATAATTTTAAGCACAAAAAAAACAACCGGCACAGCCGGCGCCCTTTCATTGTTTGAGAGGCGCACGGGGCGGGTTGTTCTGTTCGTTATCCGGGGTTATCTCTGCCGGATTTGTTTGGGCGCGGAGGCTGCTGCTTTCATCTGTTCGCGTACCAGATACCGATAAGCGCGTTCGGTGATATGCGGATTGAATATCCCGTCCAGAATAGAAATGAAGACGTCTTGCACCAGCCCTTCGTTGGAAGTCGGCAGGACGAGGCAATCATCTTCTTTAGCGCGCGCTTCTTCCTTGTCAAGGAAAGAAGCAACGCCTTTACGGGTTAAAAGTTCCAACGCGCTTATCAAGGCCTCAGAAGTCAGCAATGAGTGTAATTCTTCCGGCGTGGCATACGGATAGCAGTCGAATATGCGGCAAAGGGTTTCATCACGTTCCGTTTTTCGTGGGAAACGGGAAGATTTTTTTAATCTTTGTTGAAACTGCTGCATTTTTTCGGCATTTACGATGAATTTGTGCAACGTGTCGCAAATGATTTTTTTGTAGTCCATAATTTTTTTATTTTAAGTTAAACATTTGCCTTATTTGCCCGCGCTATCGCTTTTTTTATCAATAATCGGACAGAATAATGCTTTATCTTGGCTCTTTATAACACAATCCGGCGGCGATTGCAAGCTTTTATTTGACAAAATAATGTAATAAAATAAATACGGAAACTTAACCCGGTTTTAAAGGTTTTGCCGATAAAGTGCTGTTGTGATGAAGGAAAATAAATTTTTGAAATATTTTTTGCTGATATGGGGCGGCGCGCAGGCGGCGATGCTGGCTTATGTTTTTTATTATCACTATTTTTGTATGGACCATGTTGAACACCTGCACGCGGCGTGGCTCATCTGGCAGGGAGAGATTCCTTACCGCGATTTTTTTGAACATCACAATCCGCTGTTCTGGTATATGATAGCGCCGATTGTCGCGGCTTTTTACAACAATGCGCTTATTCTTTATGTTTCGCGGGTGGTGGCTTTGTGCGGACATATTTTTATGTTGGCGGGTTTTTATCGGTTGTGTCGCGATTTTATGGTCATACCGAAAAAAGTCTTCTGGCTCGGAATTTTGTTGTTTCTTTTGCCGTGTGACAATACTTATCTGTTGTTTGAGCTGCAACCCGATGCAATGATGTGGGGATGTTTTTTCTGGGGACTTTGGTTCTATTGCCGTTTTATGGATAACGGACGCGACGGGCAGGGAAAGGACATTCGCAATGCCTATATTCTGTTTTTCTTGTCTTTTTTGTTTTTGCAAAAAATTCTGATGCTGTTGGCTGTGCTGGGCGTCTATACACTTTATCTGATGAAGAAAAAGGCGATAAATACCGCGGCGGCGCTTAAAATGCTTGCTTATCCGACGGCGGGAGCGTTGCTGTTTTTGCTGTATCTGCGCTATACCAACTGTTGGGATTTGTATTTTTTATTTAATTACGACCTGAATATGTGGATGCAGGACGTTATGGGCAACGCGCGGATTTTTCAGACCTGGTATATTGTTTCGGCCTTGCCGGTGTGTGCCATTTTGACGTTGCATTATTTTTTGCGCGGCGGCAACCGTTACCGCAATTTGCTTTCCGGACTGATGTTTGCGGAATTTATCGGCAAAATGCTTATCGGTGCGCCGTATGTACAATATTTTATTTTCAGTAATCTGCTTTCGGCATTGGTGGTTGCCGACTATCTTGCCGGATATAGCGGAAAATGGTGGGGCAAGGCGCTGTTGCTTTCCGCTGTTGCCGGCGGGCTCTTTTTGTTCTGGCGACATCCGCCGAATACGCAATATCCGCGCTATTACACCGTGCACGACTATATTATGCGCAATGCGCGGGAAAACGAACCGATTATCAATTCGGTTATCTTCTTTTTCAATATTTACGGGCGCAATCCGGCGTATTACTGGTTCGGCTACGGCAATGTAGCGCAGGTGGCGCAATATGTTTACGGTATCGGCGAGCCGTTTGATTTGAACAAAATGATATATGAGAATAGGCCGAAGTTTGTTTATGCTACCGAATATGTCAATATGCTGATGCAGGAAAACATAAAAGATTTGCCGGCGTATCGGCAGGAACTCGGGAAAATGTGGGAGAAATTGCCTGAAAAAAGGGAAAGCCGGGCGGATTTTATACGGCGCTTTACGGCGGTTTCTTTCGGGGCGCCGGATATGCGGCTTTTAAGGGCTTTTTATAAAATGACGCCGTATCCGCCGCTGTTGGTGCGCAAAGACCTGTCGGCGAAATAAACAATCCAAATGCGGCAAAAAAATGCTTGACATACTTTTTAAAAGAGAATAAAAGTAGAACAAATGATGGCGGATTGTGCAAAACTTTGCGGTTCGGCTTGTCAAAACATCAGAAACAGGGCAATATGCCGGCATGGCTATATGATTGCCCGAAAAGGAGAGAAAAAGATGGTTAAGACTCTGGTTGTTATTCCGGCACGTTACGGGTCAACGCGTTTTCCCGGCAAGCCGCTGGCAAAAATCGCCGGCAAAGAGATGTTGCTCTGGGTGGTTGAGGCGGCACGCAAAGGGACGGAAGGTGCGGACGCGCGAATCGTGGCGGCGACGGAAGACGAGCGGATTAAGAATTTTTGCGAGGCGCACGGAATTGAGTGTATGATTACCAGCGACGCGTGCAAAACCGGTTCCGACCGCGTTTGCGAAACGGTTATGAAACTTGGCGAACATCCGGATTTGATTATCAATTTGCAGGGCGATAACCCGGTTTGCCCGCCGTGGTTTATCAAAGAGCTTATTAACGCTTTTGACGAAGACCCGACGGTTGATTTGGTAACGCCGTGCGTACAGCTTAGCTGGAAAGATTTGGACAAGCTGCGCGAAAGCAAGAAAACGACGCCTTTTTCCGGGACAACCTGCGTGATGGATAAGGCGGGCTATGCCTTGTGGTTTTCCAAGAACATTATTCCGGCGTTGCGCAAAGAAGACGCGCTACGCGAAAAAAGCGAGATGAGCCCGGTGTTCCGGCATATCGGCCTTTATGGTTATAAATATGATTCCTTATTCAAATTCAAAGAGTTGGAAGAGGGAGTTTATGAAAAACTTGAAGGTTTGGAGCAGCTGCGCTTTTTGGAGAACGGGATGAAAATCAAGATGGCGAAAGTCAGCTACGGCGCATTTGAAGGAATGAGCGGGGTTGATTCGCCGGAAGATATTGCCCGGGCGGAGGTTTGTTTGAAGAAAATGAGCGGCGCGGCGTAAGCGGGCAAGCGCGGCAGGACGTTGGCAGGGTGCCTGATAAAAGGGCAGGGTGCCGGCAGAGTATTGGGAAATTATTTAAGGTTTTCTGATAAAAGGTTGAAATTAGGAGTGAAACGGACAAATGACTACGAGAATAATTATTGCGCGACATGGAAATACTTTTACCAAAGACCAGACACCGCTCAGGGTCGGGGCGCGGACGGATTTGCCGCTGGTGGAAACGGAGCGGGGAACGAATATCGGCAAGTATTTGAAAATGCGTTCGCTTATTCCCGTGGCCGTGTTTGCCGCGCCGCTCAAAAGAACAACCGAAACCGCGCGGCTGGCGATTGCGGCGTTGGATAAGGATATTCCGCTGATTTCCGATGCGCGTTTTACCGAGATTGATTACGGTCCGGACGAGGGGAAGACCGAGGAAGAAGTCATTGCCCGCGTCGGCGAGGATGCTTTGGAAGCGTGGAACGCCAATGCGATTGTGCCGCAGGGGTGGAATGTGTCTGTTGATGAAATTATCAAGGCGTGGAACACTTTTGCCAATGATGTTGAGCGCAATTATAAAGGCAAAACGGTGATGGTGGTCAGTTCAAACGGTATTATCCGGTTTGCGCCGCACCTGACCGGCAATTTCCAGAAGTTCAGCGAGGAGTTTAATATCAAGGTCGGAACCGGGAGCGTTTGCGTTTTGGAAAAAGAAGACGGCGACAAGCATTGGACGGTTAAAGAGTGGGGTGTTAAGCCGAAAGATAAACTTTCCGACAAATTGGCGTCAATTGCCTAAGCGGGCGGACTGGGTTTGAACACCGCAGGGGTGGTGTTGAGGCGTTCGGGCAAGTGGCGGAGCTTAGGAGAGAGGTGCGGCGCGTCGGGCTTGCGCGGACGGGCGAATGCGGAAGAGTGTTAGATGTGTCGCGGCCGGCTTGCGCGGACGTAGAGGGCTTGGGAAAGAGAATATGTTGTGGTTGGTTTGCGTAGCCGGTGGGACAAGGGGGAGAGTGTGTGTTAGATGTGCCGCGGCGGCGTGGTTAGGCCGAGGCGGACAAGGGAGAGAGTGCTGAGGTCGGTTTGCGTAGCCGGTGGGACAAGGGTGAGAGTGTGTTGAGGTCGGTTTGAGCGGCCGAGGCGGACAAGGGAGAGTGTGCTGAATGTGCCTTATCCGGTGCGGCTGAGCGACTGAAATATAGAAAAGGTTATGTTGAATGTGCCGTGGTCGGTGGGGTTAATTTGTTAAGGAAAATAAAATACCGTTGTTACTAAGGGAAATAAAATGCCGTTGTTGGAAAATCCGCTTTATTTTTGTATAGCCGTCGGGTTGGTGGCGCTTTTGGGCGTGTATTATGCCGTATCCTGTCGCGTCAGGTTGTTGCGCAAATCGGCGGAATATAACAATATTTACAATAAATACAGCGAGTTACAATTAAAATACGCCGTTACCGAATCAAAATTTGCCGATGTTATCGCCGGCGCGGCCAAAGCCGAATCGGAAAAAATGGCGTTGCAGGAAACTGCCGCCCGTCTGGAGCGGGATTTGAATGTGCAAAAAGCTTCCGCCGCCGCGCGCGAGGAGTCTTTGGAGGAAAAAATCCGCTATCTGGAAAAGATGAAAGAGGAGCTGACGCTTAAATTTCGCGACATTTCCAATGAAATTATCAAGGCACAGCACGAATCGTTTTCCGCCGAGCAGAAAGCGACCCTCTCAAACGTGTTGGAGCCGTTTGCCGAACAGCTGAAAGCCTTTAAAACCGAAGTTGCCGGCGCCCGCGAGGAAAGCATAAAGAACAAGTCCAATCTGGACGCGCAACTCCATAACCTGATGAATTTGAATCAAAACCTGAGCAAAGATGCGCAAAATCTCGCCGAAGCTTTGAAAGGCAATAAAAAAGCCCAGGGCAACTGGGGCGAATATCAGCTTGACCGCATTTTGGAAATATCCGGTCTGCGCAAAGGGCAGGACTATGACACGCAGGAGTCGTTTCATAATGAGGATAAGCGGCTTTATCGTCCCGATGTTGTGATACACCTGCCGGAAAAACGCGACATTATTGTTGATTCCAAAGTGTCCCTGAATGATTATCTGGAGGCCGTCAATGCCGAGGACGCCGCCGCCCGCCAAAAGGCTCTGCAAAAGAATCTCGCCTGTGTCAAGGCGCATATTGACGAGCTTTCCGCCAAGGAATACCAGAGTTTGCTCAAAGGCGCCGCCTTAAATTACGTCATTATGTTTATTCCGATAGAAAGCGCCTATGTCGCCGCGTTGGAGGCGGACAACAGCCTGTATGACTATGCTTATCGGCGCAACGTCGTTTTGGCGACTCCGCTGTCGCTTATGCCGATTCTGCGCACCGTGGAAAATTTGTGGCGTATTGACAGCCAAAATCAGAACGTGCAGAAAATAGCCGAAATCGGCGGCAAAATCTATGACAAGCTCGCCGCCTTTGTTGAGGATATGAAGGCGATAGACCGCGGGCTTAACCAGACCGCCAACGCTTATAAAAACGCGATGACCAAGCTTGCCGGGCGCGGTTCGGCGCTCTCTCAGGCGGAGAATCTGAAAAAACTCGGCGCCAAAACCGGCAAGACCATCAATCTGCCGCTCAATGACAACAATCTTCTGCTTCCGGGGGCGGAATCTCCTGAAGATACGCCGGCGGCTGAACCGGCGCTTGGGAATCTGCCGGCGTCTGATGAGAGCAATACGGCGTCCGAAGACTTGCCGGCGGCGGAAGAAGATACAGCAACCGCCATTTCCGGGGAGGCATAATAAATGGCAAATTCCGCAAATACGACATCAAAATCCGCTCGCCGCATTATTTTTACCGGCGGCGGTTCGGCCGGGCATGTTACTTTAAATCTCGCGCTGATTCCGTGGTTTCTGGAACACGGCTGGGATGTTCATTACATCGGCTCAAAAGGCGGTATGGAAGAGGGGCTGGTGGCCGCTTTTCCCGCCGTTCGCTATTACGGCATTATGACCGGCAAGCTGCGCCGCTATTTTTCCTGGCAGAATTTTGTAGATATGGCCAAAATTCCGTTGGGTTGCCTGCAGGCCTGCCGGCTGGTGCATAAAATCAAGCCGGACGTGATTTTTTCCAAAGGCGGGTTCGTGTCGTTTCCGGTTGTCGTCGGCGGCTTTGTCAACCGCCGCAAAATCTTAATGCATGAGTCGGACATAACGCCCGGGCTGGCCAACAAAATGAGCCTGCCTTTTGTAGATGTTTTCTACACCACGTTTCCCGAAACCGCCCGCGCCGTTCGCCAAAAGGAAAAAGTATCCTGCGTCGGGCCGGTGCTTTCCGACCGCTTGTTTAATGGCAATCGGGAGCGGGGCGCCGCGTTCGCCGGATTGGAAGCGGATAAGCCGACGGTGCTGGTTATCGGCGGCAGTCTCGGCGCAAAAAGCTTAAACGAGGCTGTGGCCGCCAATCTTTCGGCTATTCTGCAGAAGTATCAGCTCGTGCATATTGCCGGCAAAAACGGGTTTAATCCCGCTATAAAGGGCAGGGGCTATGTCCAGTATGAGTATGTTGACGCGGAATTAAAAGATCTGCTGGCGCTGGCCGATGTTGTTGTTTCCCGTGCCGGTTCCAATTCCATCTTTGAGCTGGCGAGCCTCAACAAGCCGATGATACTTGTGCCGCTGCCGGCGACGGCTTCGCGCGGAGAACAGAGCCTGAACGCCAAAAGTTTTGCCGACAAGGGTTATGCCGAAATCATCCGTGACGAAGAGATTGCCAAGCCGGAAGTGTTGTTGCCGATGTTGGATAAAGTTTATGCCGCCCGGGCGGATTATGCGGAAAAAATGCGGCAAAATCCGGTCAAAATCACTTCGGCGGAAGAACTGTGCCGCCAAATCTGCGCCGTCTGCGGCGTTAAGTAAAGAGGCGCAAGCGATTTTTGAGCCAAAAGGCGAGAGCAGCGTTATTTTAAAACAGGCGGCGTTAAACAAAAGAGCCGTATAAGGCCGATGGCGTCAAGGGCGGGACAAGCGTTGTTCTACATAAACAAAGAGCAGGGCCAGCGATATTTGAATAAAGTTTAAGGCAACGCCCTTTAAGCAAAAGGCGATATTGCCTAAAGGTTTGAAAAGGGTGGAGTTGCCCAAAATTGCCTAAAGGTTTGAAAAGGGTGGAGTTGCCCAAAATTGCCTAAAGGTTTGAAAAGGGTGGAGTTGCCCAAAATTGCCTAAAGGTTTGAAGAGGGAGATATTGCCCCAAAAGGCAAAATAAAAGCGGCGCTGTGGCAACGCCGCCCGAATTTGCCGTTCGCCGCGGCTATTTCAACTTGCTCCAGCCTTTTGCCGCGCGGGAATAAGTGAAACCGCGCCCTTTGCGGCGGGTGTTTTCGCCCGGTTCGCAGATAATTCCGCACACGGCGCCCTGATGACAGCCGGTAATCTCGGGCAAGGTGAATTTGATTTTTTCCAGATAGCAGCGCGCCATATCCGCCATAATCTGCGCTTCCATATAGCGCCCGCTGAAGCCGTATTCATCCGCCATCGCGCAATGGAATTTTTCACCGCGCAACCGGCTCCTTATCTCCTCGGCCATGGCCTTATGCTCCGGCAGCACCAGACTCCGCCCGGTCAGCAAATTGATAAAATCCCAATAGATGAACGGGTTGCGCCAGCCACCGCCGAACATTAGAAAATAGCGTGGAAAATCAAGGTCTTTCGGCAGAAATCTCAAGCTTAAAAATACCGTGTAGGCGGCAAAATAGGTTACCGTCCGCAAAATATCAACTTCCGCCAGCGGATAGTTTTTGAGCCGTTCGCCCATATTATAGAGGTGCGGCCCGGCCGATTTGGGCGGCATAATTTCAAAAAAGTTGTCGCCCTGCGCGGTTAGAGCCGACTCGTGATATAAATCGTGCAACAGCATACTGTTGATGTGCCCTTCCGCCGCCAGTTTGCCGTCTTCGTCAAAATCCTTGCCGTAGAAAGCCGCCGCCAGCAAATCAACATAATGGTTGAAAGGCCCGCAGTCATAGCCGCAAACCCGCTTGCGCAACGAATCGCCGCTGCTGACAAGCGCCAGGTTGGACGTATTGCCGCCGTTGATAAAGCATACCGGAAACATTCCCTGGCGCGACAGGGAATAGCTGAGGTGCAGGTTGTGCATCGGCGCCATCGGCGCCCCTTCGCCGCCGTTGAAAATATCATCGGAGCGAAAATCGTATATGACCGGGATTCCCGTCAGTTTCGCCAGTTTGGCCGCGTCAAATATCTGGGTCGTAAAGGCTTCTCCGCCTTTGGCGACAGACGGCGGATTGTGTTCGCCGAGCGTCTGCCCGTGCAAGCCGATGGCGGCAATGTCTTTCTTGGCGATGCCGCTCTTTTTAACCAATTCGCGCACGGCAACCGCCAAAAGCGCGGTATAGGAGTCAAGAACCTGCTTAAACAGCGGAATTTTAGCCGCTTTTTCCATATCCGAGCCGAGCGCGGTGATTTCGTCGCGCAAAACCCGCATATTCTGCCGGAGTTCCGTCGTGTAGGGCAGGGAAATGCCGTCAATGTTGCGGATAGAATTGTCTTTGCCGAACTCCGTCATCACAGCGTCCACGCCGTCCAAAGAGCTTCCGGTCATAATTCCGATGGTAATCATACGCTTCTCCAAGTTGTCCATGCTCTAATACTATGGGCTAATTTCTTAACAAGCGCTTAAAAAAAACGTATTCTTTTTCAAGAATGGGGCGCAGCGTATTTAAATATTGACAAAAATGCAAAAAGCGCTATACTCCGCCCGATATTTTATTTTTATTAACTTAAATTTTTGTAGCAATTATGATGGCAAAAAAAGCTTTTTCCGCAATGTTGTTTGCGGTTTGCGCAGTTATGTTTGCCGGCTGTCGCTCGCAGTCGGTAACGTTGGGAAACACCGGTTTGCACGTCGTAACCGACCGTGATACCGGATTGTGCGGTTTGGCGGATACGGACGGCCGGACGGTCATTCCTCCGTATGCCCTGTCAATTTCCGCGGTAAACGACATTTTAATCTGCCAGTCGCCCGAAGACTATCGGATGGTCTATGATTTGGACGGTATCCCTGTCTTTTTGACGGAGTTTGATGCCATTTCGCCCGAAAAGGATTGTCTGCGCTGTTTTGTCGGCGGCGAGATGTATGTCTACCTGTATGATTACGGTTGGCCGTTGGGACCGCTTCCTGCCGGCGATGTTTCCGTAAACGGCGATACGCTGACGTTGCAATGCAATTACGGCTCTGCCCGTATTCTCCTGGACTATCCCAACGTGGCGCCGCTGTTATACGACGAACCGTTCGGCTGGGAAAGGAGTTTCATCGTCATGGACTGCGACCATCGTTTTTATGCTGGCCGGTCATACGGCGATTCTTATTACGCCGTCCGTCCGATTTCAGGGAAAAAACTGAAAGCCGACGAGATGATGGTTTACTGCTACGGTCGGTACAATATGGCGGTAGGCGAGCAATTTGAAGGGGATTGGATTTTTCTGGTTCCCTCAACCGACAGAAGCATGGCCGCCATAACCGAAGTTGCGGCCGGAAGCTGGCTGGTTTATGACCGTCTGCTCGGGCGCGATTTTCTGATAATGCCGCGCGGCAACAAGATGGAAATCGCCGAAATTGACGGGCAACCCGTCCGCGCGCTGTCGGCCAAAGAATGGCGCCGTCTGCGCCGCAAGTTGGATAATAAATGCCAACTCGGCACGCTGAACATCGGCGAAGCAAAAGCCCTGCCGCTGGAATAAGACGTTTCATTTGAGCATGGGCTTGTTCCAGACGGCGAATCGGCATTAAAAAGCATTTTTTACCCCCTTTTTCTTTCGGTTGCGGAAGAAGAGGGGGATTTTTTTGCGTCTTTTAAGGTTTCACCCGGCTGTTTATTGCGTTTTTGTATATTTTGTATAAATTTTACTTGCTTTTTATATTTTCCCGGCTATAATCGCCTCGGAAAGTGAATTATTAACTTTTAAAAACAAAGAATTATGAAAAAATTATTTTCCGGCGTGTTGGTTTGCGCATGTGCATTCCTCGCCACAAGTTGCGGTTTTCAATCAAAAGAGTATCCTTTAAACGGCAATCTCGTTACCTTCACGGCCGAAGGCGAAAACAAAGATGACGTTCTCATCGGCGTTAAGGAAAAAAGTGATGACGTGCAGCCCGACCGCGTTATCGTTACTCCGGCGCGCTATCAGAACATCACCGCTGACGCCAACGTGGTTATTTGCCGTGTCAGCGAGGTCAAGCTGGAGGCCTACCGCGCTCAGGACGGCGACCCGATCGGCAGGGGAATTTTTGACACTTTTACCAAAATTCCTATCGGCAACGGCTACATCGGCACCAAGTACAAGACGTTGACGTATTATTTTCCCGCGCAGGGAATAGACGGCAAAACCGTGCTGACCAAAGCCCGTTACGAGGGGTTGAAGAATCTCTTTCTGCAAAACGGCGCCCACTGGGAAGTGCTGGATTATGACGGCAATCTCATTTGGCAGGCACCCGCGGCAATCTGGCTTATAAAAGACAGCAAAGCCCCGACGGAAACGTTTTATATCGCCGTGCCGGAAGCTGAGAAAAACGGCGGCTGCACTTTGTATGAGATGACGGGCAAGAAGCTTAAGAAAATCACGGCCTATCGCTGGCGCACCGTGAAAAAGCAACTGAAAAACGCCAAACCGCTCGGCAGCAATGCAGATGCGGATTTGGATTCACCTGAAACATCCGTTTATGCGGAAATAGAGGGAATTAAGAAATTCTGACCGCAGCATTTCCAAACGCGGGCAGGGTGCTAACCGTAAAAACGCAGGCTTTTTGCCTGCGTTTTCGTTTGTATTTTTCTATAAAAAAAAAGCGCCGCTTTTGCAGGACGACGCCATTCAGGACTAACTGGCGGAGAGACAGGGATTCGAACCCTGGGTACCCCGTGAAGAGTACAATTGATTTCGAGTCAACCGCATTCGACCACTCTGCCATCTCTCCGTAAAAACGCTTTATAAAGGCAAATAAAATAAAATGCAAGCAAAATCCTGCCCGTCTGTGCAGTTTTTTTATCGCGATTGCCGGCTTTTCGCCTGTTTGGAGCAATTTATCGGCCGCTGTTTCTTTCCCGCCGGTAAGCGTTGGCGTTTTCCCGGCTGCCCCAGCGGTCAAGCTGACGGATGACTTCATCTTCCTGCAATAACCTGTCCACGCTGTTATGCGGATACTTTTCCGCCATTTTGCCGAACCATACCGCGGTTTCGCCGAGGCTTACTTTGCGATAGCCGAGGTCAATATCGCCGTAATCCAATACCTTATCCGCCGCAATATCGTGAATCTTTTTGTAAATTCGGTCTTCCATCATCAGAGAATAGAGCGTCGGCCCCAATTCGGACAGGCTGCCGTTTTCAAACTGCGCCTCCTCGTATTTATCGCTTTGCCGCCGGTTGTCCGACGGTTTTTCCGCCGAAGCCGGCTTTTTCTGCATAACGTGTTGCAGTTCGTGGACAGCTGTCACTCCGATAGGAGAAAAATATCCATAACCGAGATTACCGCGACTGTCTATAGCAAACATCAAATGTAGCTGTGAACCGCGTTTATAGAAGTGGTCGACTCTATTAGCATTATTATCAATTGTTACATCAGTGAAATAAAACAATTCATTATCTTTTATTTCTGTCTTTTTAAGCCAGTCATTTAACATATCCATACTGATGGTATTGGCTTTGGCGCTGTCGGCGTAGCTGATAATATATTGTTCTTCCGTATTATAAAGCGCCCGCGCGAATTTTTCCACACCGGGATAATTTTGAGCTTTTTGTTTCAACGCTTCAAAATCTTTGTAATAGCGCCCAAAAATTTCATCTTGTTCATTTATTCTCCCGGCACCTGTGTTAAAATTGAAAACCTTGGCGTATTGATCGCCGTATTCAACCACTTTTTCAAAATAAAGAAACGCTTTTAAGTTGTTGTAATCGCTCAAATCAATTTTATCTTTTGTTCCTTTGATGCGGCTTATCTGTGAGAGCATTTTATATGCGGTAATTTTATATTCTGTTTTTAATTTTTGAGCGAGATTCGGGCTTTTTTGCACATCTTTAGTCTTTTGCAGCCCATTGCGGACAATTTCCCAAAAATTGGCGTTGTTTTCCGGCAGGTGGTTAAAGTTTTTATCTTTGAGCGCCGGGGCGTTCGGATTTTCCAGTAAATCGCGGATTTCCGCCGCCGAAAGCGGCTCTTTGCCTTTAAGTTCCGTCAGGTTGTATTTATCCACGACTTCGGCGTAGATGGCGCGCATATCAATAGATTCCGCCTTGTTTTTACGGGTTTTGTCATCATCCTGACGCGGCCCGCACGCCGTAATCGCCAGCGCCGACGCCAGCAAAAACGGCGCCGCTTTGCGCAATACCCGCCCGCGCACCGTGAAGGGTTTGCTGCCTTTGCCGGTGCCGAACACCTTGACCTTATCGGTTAAAAATCCTGTATAAAAATCTGCTTTCATAATCTATCCTCACGCAACGACCGCAAATATAAGGGCAGGGCTAACCGCTCTTTTTTAGCCGACAAACACCACTTTCGCCAGTTTGCTCTTTAACGCATAAAACTGGTTATTTCTTTCTACAACAAACAGATAGCGGTTTTTCTTCAACGGAAACATCAGCTCTTCATGCACAAATTCAATCTCAAACCGTCCGCCGTCCGCGCTTTTCAGCACCGCTGTTTGCGCTGTTTCGTTAACCTCCAGCCGCATATCCGTATCAAGGCGCAGCCCGGAGTGCATCTCAAGCATTACTTCGCCCTGTTCATTCATCAAAAAACAGCTCATTGTCGGCCTGCCTTTCGTCTTTTTCATCCAAACATAGCTCCAGTATAGCGCAAAAATCGCCCCGGCGCAACCCTAAAAATTGCCGTCCGCCCGAAAAAATCACTACAAAAAAAACGGGCTGTCGCCCGCTTGTTGCCTGTATTGCGCCCATAAAGGGCAGGGGGCTAACCGCCCAACAATCCATGCAGATATGCGATGTCGTCAAGCCACGGCTGCACGTCGTTGGGAATCCCGTGTCCGGTTTCCATCGTAATCAACGCATTATCGTCCGTAAATTCCGTGACCAGGCGCTTTAAATCATAATTGCCTTCGCCGTAATGCCGGTGGTCGTCGCTCGTGCCGCTAACATCGCCGTCGCACAGGTGATACATCGCGGGCTTTAAGGCCTTAAAAGCCGCCAGCGTTTCATAAATATCGTTGTTATAAGTATTTGCCCCGCAAATTGCGTGCGAAAAATCAAGACAGAACTTCGCGCCGGTTGCGGCAATAAAACGGCTGATTTCCTCCGGGGTAATTCCGTGCAGCTCGCGCAAGGTCTGCGAGCAATAGCCGGGCAGGTTTTCCACCGTCAGCCGCGAATCGTTAAAAGTCTTAAACTGCCGCATA
Source organism: uncultured Alphaproteobacteria bacterium (assembly GCA_944392865.1). GTDB lineage: Bacteria > Pseudomonadota > Alphaproteobacteria > RF32 > CAG-239 > CAG-267. Next base: position 3,069 of record CALXYD010000027.1, on the reverse strand, counting down.
CTTTCGGCAAGATATTTTTCGCCGCGCCACATTCCCGGATGCAGGATAATGATTTCCGACCCGAGCATATCCGCAAACTGTTGCGAGGATAAAAGCCGCTGCCGGTTGTTCTCCAGCTCATCGGGAGCGGAAATATCCAATCCCTGCAGTGCGTGCGGCGCGTGGATAACCGTCAAAACGCCGCCAAACGCCGCTTTGACCGCTGCGTGGGTTTCCGCAAACGTATCGGGCAGGGCGAACAATTCAAGATAATCAAACTTTCCGTCTTTGAGCGCGGCCTCCGCCGACTTTGCGAATGCCTTGTTTTTAATGAAATCTTTTGACCACAGCTTTAAGCCGAATCGCCTTTTTGCCGCCATTGCCTTTATGCCTCCATAAAAAAATGCCTAAATCTGCGCTTTCCATACCCGATTTGCGGCAAAATTGCAAGTATTATTTCAGCAAAACCGGGGCAAAAACGGAAATCGCAACTTGACATGAATGTTATTCTTTTTTATATTGAGTGCGATATTAAATTATTTTATTAACAACTAAAACTTATCATTATGAAGAACCCTTATTTTGAGTATCTTGCTATCTTAAAGTGTTCCGAACTGCGGAAGCTGTATTACCGGACGCTCGCCGAGACTATGTTCGCCGCGAATCTATCCGTTGCCGAGCGCGATTACCTGAAAAACGTTTTTGGCCAGGTTTCTCACCCGAATTTGGGGCGGAAGCGCAGGCTGGCAGATCTGAAATTCGGACAGGACGCGATTATTGCCTGGCTGCAAAATTTAGGCAAAAGGCTCAAGATACAACAAACAAAAGAAACGGAAAGCTACTATTCCGAATTGAGCAAGGCGTTGTCTGAGCGGCAAAAACAAAGCTTAGATGAAATCTTTGATTATCTGGCTCAAAATTACGCTCGCAGCCTGTTGGAGCATTCCTGCAATGTCATTGACAACCCGGTGCATAACTTTGAAACGGCGGATATCAAAGCTGCATTTACGGCCGGAAAGGAATTTCATCCCGTGCCGCAAATTCCAGGATTGCGCGGAACTTTTGTGCTGACAAAGGATTATTTTGACTTTGTCGGTGAAGTGCCGCCCGCACTCACTCATCAGGAACTCCGCCGCCAGTTTTTGTATGTTTGCTTTGCTTCCCTGTTTTCTTTCGGCAAATTGCTGGATAGGGAAAGCATCTATTTCAAATCGCTGGAAACCAATGTTGCCGCCGGTTAATTTGGCCGCCGGTTTTCACCGAAACAAAAAATACCGGCCTAAACACCGGTATTTTTTTATGCGCACACACCTCGCACGCCATTACCGAAACAGACACACCGCCTCCACCCCGCCAAACTCACCGCTTTTCCGCTCGCGCACCAACTTAGACCTCATCGCAACATATTACGCCATTTTCAAATCTCCGCCCACATTTTAGTTTTTCTCCTCATACACATATTTGACAACCGCATAAATTTATGCTATACTAAAATTCTAAATGATATTGTTCTTTTTATTATTCTAGTTATTATTCTAGTTTTTGTTTTAGCGAAACAAAGTAAAAACAGCTCTCCGGCTTATCCGTTATCAATCAGATAACTGCGGAGTATTGTTTAATCGTTTTAAGCCTTTCTTTCAAAGTTTAAGCCTTTGAAAAAAAATAAACTTAAAACACCTTTGCCGGAACATCTGGATTGAAAAACATATTAAGCAGACATTAACATTGATTTATCGGGCACAGTTGCAAAATCGCCCCATAGCTGAAGAAGAGTAGGCCATGACTTAAAATTAAATCAACCCCTTAATGAACACTTAATATCCCTGTCAACACCACATTCTAGCAAAGCCCCAAAACCATAAAATTATGGCAACATGGGATGAAGCAACAAATAGAACTTGTGCTACATGCGGCAGCCATCTGGTAAACCGCATCATTTTCGCCAATGGCGGCGGCGGCAGCAAACTGGTTTGTCCGGAATGCGAACGCCGGCGTAAGGAAGCTCAAGAGGCTTCTGCCCGCTACGAAGCGGAACGCCACCGCCAAAGGATAGACGCTTGCTTCCACGAGTGGAAGGTCGTTTCCTATGGTGGCGGCTGTTGCTATCGTTGTAACAAGTGCGGCTCGTTCAAGAGTTTATACTAATTCTTAAGCGCGCCGCTCCCCTCGGTTTTGTAATCCGCAAACCGAGGGGATTCTTTTTAAAGAAAATCCACATCCCCATCCGTATATATATATAAAAACGAGTAGGGTAACATTAGACTTTCCTCCAAATCTCTGTTATACAGCGCTTATTCCGGCGCGCCGAACGCATTGGAGCCGTCATCACCTTTGATAAACGCAAAAAAAATAATTTTATATGTCGGGACAAACAGCCACCAGCCGGATTTGCCGAAATCATGCACCCGCCGGATAATTACCGCCACCGTCGGCGCCAGGGTAACGATGGATATGACATTGAGCCAGTAAACCAGGCGCAAATAATCCTCGCTTTGCATAAAAAACAGATAAAAGACCAGCATTTCCGCCATAACCGTCAGCAGGACGAAGCCCCAGAATTCCTTGCGGCTGGCGCGGCCTCTAACGGAAAAATAGCGCAAAAACAGACATTTGAACATATAAAAGAAAATTGAGCGTTCGCCGCTGCGTTTAACCGGCGGAAGAGCGGGAAACATGGCGGCAAGTCTGGCGCGCCAACCGTTCGGACGCTCTTTGGGGCTATGGTTGCGCTTGTTATTGCCGTGCGAAACTGATGTTTTTGGCGCAACCGCCGTTGCATGCGCCGCCAGATGTATGCGCCGTCCGTTTTCCGTCTGCGGGGAATTTGCCGCCGAATCGGCGTGATTTATTTCTCCGCCGCCGGCTACGACGCGCAAAGGCGCCTTATTTATCTCATCAGCCATTATTTTTCCAATTTCTCTGCCAAATTTTACATTTGCCCGCATTCGGGCGCTGCTGTCGGCGCTTATTATGCCGCAGACATCTTAATTTTCCGCTAATGCGAAACGGAGCTAATGCGAAACGGAGCTATAATTTACAGATGAGGAAAATATGGGCAAAAACGGCGTTTCCGCCCCCTTTTTGATACTT
>CALXYD010000026.1 GCA_944392865.1 uncultured Alphaproteobacteria bacterium | reverse complement strand
AAGACTAAAGGATAAGAAATAAAATGCAAGGAATTTTATATGCAAAAAAAGCTCCCCTTTCGGAGAGCTCGCCCAAAATAAGCTGTTGCCAGCTGATTTAAGCGTATTTCTTCGCCATAACCGACAACGGAACCGGCTTGATTTTATCCGCGTGTCCGGCTGCGCCAAAGGCAACATAACGGGCAATGCAGACTTTTTTCATTTCTTCAATGGCCGGTTTCAGATACTTGCGCGGGTCAAATTCTTTCGGATTCTCTGCAAACAGCCGTCTGATAGCGCCGGTAATGGCCATACGGCAGTCCGTATCAACATTAACTTTGCGAACGCCGGACTTGATGCCGCGGACAATTTCTTCCACCGGAACGCCGAACGTCTGCGGAATAGCACCGCCGTATGCGTTAATCAAATCCTGCAATTCTTGCGGAACGGAGGATGAACCGTGCATAACCATGTGTGTATTCGGCAATTTAGCGTGAATCTTCTCAATGACATCAATCGCCAAAATATCGCCGGTCGGCTTGCGGGTAAATTTATACGCACCGTGTGATGTGCCGACAGCGACAGCTAAAGCGTCAATATTTGTTTCGGCAACAAATTTTGCGGCCTCATCAGGGTCGGTAACCAGGCGTTTCTTGTCAATCACGCCCTCTGCGCCGTGTCCGTCCTCTTTATCGCCCTTGCCGGTTTCTAACGAACCGATAACGCCAAGCTCGCCTTCAACCGAAGCGCCGACGGCGTGTGCGCGGGCAACAACCTCTTTGGTAACCCGAACGTTATATTCAAAGGAAGACGGAGTCTTGCCGTCTGCTTCCAAAGAACCGTCCATCATAACCGAAGAATAGCCGTTGACCAAAGCGGACTGGCAAATATCAACCGAAGAACCGTGGTCTTGGTGCAGACAAATCGGCAATTCCGGAAACATCTCGATTCCCGCGGCAATCATGTGGCGAATCATCGGGTCGCCGGCAAATTTTCTGGCACCGGTAGATGTTTGGATGATAACCGGAGCGTTGACCTCCTTGGCCGCTTCCAATACGGCGATAATCTGCTCCATATCGTTAACGTTAAAAGCCGGAACGCCATAATTGTTTTCGGCCGCGTGGTCTAATATCTGACGCATAGAAACTAAAGGCATTATAATATTCTCCTTATTAAATTTAACTCTCCCCACAAATATATAAACCTGCCGCATATTTGCAAGCAATTTTTCATCATGAAAGCCGGTTAAACGTTATTTTCGTGAAAAAACGGCACAAAAAAAAGCCCGCCGAAGCGGACTTTCCTGCAAAAATTGATTTATGCAACCTCTTTCTGTTTGCTAAAGAGGATAATATTGCTGAGGTCATTTTTAAGTACTTTGTCAGCACAAACACCTGTTGCGAGGGGTCTGTAGCTGTCCAAAACCAAATCGTGCAGAATAGAACCGTCGGAGCAAACGCCGCCGGCAATCTTCTTCCCGCCCGCTTTGGCAAAAGCATTTCTTTTTGTTTCATTTTTAATTGTAGCTTTAATCATACTTATTTCCTTTCTTATTATTGACACAACAAATGACACGTTTTATTGTTTTTGTCAACAACTATTTTGAAAAATGTGCAAAAAAGCAATATCGACTACAAAATATATAAAACCCAAAAACTTAATATAAAGTAAATACTTTTGTCTATTGAAGAAAAAAGTCAAAAAAAGAGCTTGCATAAAATGCAAGGCTCTAAACTGGCGGAGTGTACAGGACTCGAACCTGTGCATCCCTATTCAGGATGACGGATTAGCAATCCGCTGCATTACCTCTCTGCCAACACTCCGTAACTTGCCTTTATTTACATTATGTTTTTTGCCGCGTCAACATATTTTTTCAATTTAGGCGTTTTTTTAGATATGCACCGATTCATATTTATTTACTGCATTTTAAATAAATCCATTTATAGTAAACGTTATAAATGACAATGGAGATTAAGAATGAATCAGGAATACGAATATATCGCAACTCTTAGCCCGGATGAGAAAAAAGCTTTTTTGGATTGCTTTTGCTGTATGATATGCTCTGATAAACAAGTAGCTAAGGAAGAGATAGAATTTCTGAAAAACATCGGCAAAATGTATGATATTCCGGAATCGGACATTGTCGCCGTAATGAAAAGCCTGAATAAAAATGAAACGGTGGATAACATCGGGCAAAAAATTACTGACCGGAAAAAAGCCCTCCAGTTGATAAAAGAATTATGTTATCTCGCCAATTCAGACAGTGGGCTTGATGATACGGAAATAGATTTTATCATTGATATTGCTGAAAAACTGAATATTGAAAATGAAAAAATCAAGCAGATAAATAAATGGGTTTTAGACAAGATTGTCCTCCTGCGAACGGGGGATATCATACTCGAGAATGAATAATCGGGTACAATTATTCTGTAACATATCGCGCCGACCCCTGCCATAACGTCGGCGCATTTTTTTGCACCGAACAATTTTAAATAGCTTGATTTTTTATAAAAAAGGAATACAACAAAATACAGAGATAAATTACTAATAAATTATTAACTTTTTAATTTCTTTTTCAATATGGAAACAGGAAAAACTATTTTGCTTATTTCCTCTTGTAAAATAAAGGAGCTTGAAGATACATTCAATAAGCTCTATATGCAAAGAGGACGTGTATTTGAAACTGTTTACGCCGCAAGCCAATACCATGGACCGGTATTTATTGTTGATTTGCGGGTAGATAAGTTATGTACGCTTGGTATTGACCCAAAACGGGATGTTGTAAACGATTTGTATAAAATGTTTCAATGTTGCGTTATCATTTATGAGCAAATGAACACGTTGATACTTTGTGATGAAGAAGACAAGTGTCTTTTTTATTCCGGTAATCAAATCTGTAAATTGCTCAATGGTTCTACGCCTTGGAGAAATCGCAAGGACACCCAAAGGGATTTAAGCTGGATGAATGTTTTTCCTTCTGCTCGCATTTTCGCAAAAATGCCGGAGAATGCGCAAGGAAATTACAACCACGCTTTATGGTATCAAGAACAAGGTGATAGCTTTGCTTGTATGGAATTAAAAGACATACCGGAAATGTATCGTCGGTTTGATGAAGAGATTTATGGAGTGGAGAACTATTTGCCCAGACTCATATATGACATTATGGAGGGCATTAAGAACAAGCACTACCCATGGATTGTTTATCCACCGCAGTATAAGCCGGTAGAAGAGCGAATTTATGGTATGTACATGAAAATGATGTATTGGCATGAAGGAAAGGAATGTTTAGGCTGGTTTATGAATGAAAGTCGGTACATTCCCCCGTCGTCTCCCGTAGCAGGCTATTAAATTAAACACAGAAAGAACACTATTTGGGCTTTATCCCCAAGTAGTGTTTTTTTATATAGAGCGTTAAGATTCTTTTGCCTTCCGCAAATATTTGTGCTATAATCATACAAAGTAATAAGTAAGGATATCTGCTTATGAAAGAGAATTTGATAAGTCCGAAAGAATTATACCGGATTATAAATCGGGCAGTGACGCTGTGTGCCAATCATCAAAATACCCCGGTAGACACGGAAATATCTTTGTTTTATCAACGCTACGAACACCATTGCCGGCAAAATCATCAGTTAAATATGTTTGAAGAAGAAATTGCCTCAAAAAAAGAATTATATGCTGCCTGGGAATTTTGTGAACTTTTGGAAGCTTACCGGCAGGCAACGGATGTATATACAGATAATGCTCCCGAATTAAGCATCAGCCAATCCCGCCGTTTATTGGCTGGCATAGACCATTATCGCCCGCAAATATATCCGGAAAATCTGTCGCAGTTGAATATGCTGGAGTATAATCTCAAACGTCGCTTGCCGGAACATCGGGAAAAAATGAAATTAGAGGAGTATATTCGTTCAGCCGCGCAGATACACGATATGAAACGGGGATATGACCGTCAACGCCGTAAAAATCAGCCGATAAATAAAGATTATGAAAAATACGCTTTGCACTTTTTTAAAACTTTACGGCAAGACGAAGAAATAAATAATATGTCCGCAAGTCCGGAAAAAATAGCTTTGTATGAGGTTGCCTTGCGCATTGTTGATTGTTTACCGGTACATAAATATAACCGAACAGATAAATTTCGGCTGAAAATTGCTTTAAATGGCGCTATAAAAAACAATGCGGAAACCTTATGTAAAGCCGCATCGGATTTGCCGCAGATTAAACAATACAAAGAGATGGCGGAAAAAGCCGACTATGAAATAAGGCGATACCAAAACGCGGTAGATAAAAGCCTGCAATATGCTGGAACATCGGGTGCTAAAACGCCTCTGTCGCTTGTTGCCCGCAACAAACGCGCCAAAGACGAGTGGGATTATAAATGATACCGTCTGTTGTATTCCCTTAAATAACAAAAAAGCCCGAAAAGCAAGATACTTTCCGGGTTGATTATTATTAAGCGGCAATATACTGCAACTATGCCGATTTTGCCTCATCTTCCGATTCGGCATGGCTATCGGCATCAATGCTGTTAATATGCCAAATTTTTTCAGCATACTCCTTGACAGCACGGTCGCTGGAGAAGTAGCCGATTCGTGCCACGTTATAAATGGCTTTCTTGGCCCATTCCTCTTTTTTCAGGTATGCGCGCTCTGCTTCTTTCATCGCCTCGTTGTAAGCTTCCAAATCAGCTAAAACAAAGAAATAGTCGCGATTAAGAAGTTCGTCAAAAATCGGCTTGAACAAAGATGGCGCATCTTTTTCGCAAAACAAGTTGGAATTAAGCGTATTCAGTATCCGCTTGATATATTCCGAATCCTCATAAAGTTTGCGGGGATTATAGGTTGGACGCATCTTTTTGATATCTTCAACGCGTAATCCGAACAAGAAGAAATTATCTTCTCCTACAGCTTCGCGAATTTCTATATTTGCACCGTCGTAGGTACCGAGCGTCAAAGCGCCGTTTAAGGCAAATTTCATATTACCCGTGCCGGAAGCCTCAAATCCTGCCGTAGAAATTTGCAAGCTTAAATCTGCCGCCGGAATTAAAATCTCTGCTAAAGAAACCTTATAATCCGGAATAAAGACAACTTTAAGCGCATTACCGACTTTCGGATCATTATTTACCACTTGTGCCACATTGTTTATCAGTTTGATAATAAGCTTGGCAAAAGTATAAGACGGCGCGGCCTTACCTGCAAAAATATATGTTTTCGGTGCAATCGGTCGGACATTATCGCGCACAATGGCCAAATACTCTCCGATGACCTGCAAAATTGCCATCAGTTGCCGTTTGTATTCGTGAATACGCTTAGCCTGCACAACAAACATACTATTTGCCGTAACCGCAACATTTGTGCGCTTAAAGATTTCGTGCCGCAAAAGCTCTTTATTGCTACGCTTGATTTTGCTGAATTGTTTTACAAAATCAGCATCACCAACAAAATCAGTCAGCTTTTCCAACTGATCCAGATTCGCCACCCAACCTTTGCCGATTTTATCCGAAATCAATGTTGCCAAATTTGTGTTGGCGTGCAATAGCCACCGCCGCGGAGTAATACCGTTGGTAACATTGGTAAATTTTTCCGGCCATAGTTCATAAAACTCGGGAACCAGAGATTTAATAATTAAATCGGAATGGATTTTTGCCACACCGTTGACAGAGAACGAGCCGACAATTGATAGATTCGCCATGCGGATAATCTGTGCATCGCCTTCGCCGGAAACAATAGAAACTTTAGCAACTTTTTCGCTGTCTTCACCAAACTTTTCTTTGGCAAATTCAACAAATCTCCGATTAATTTCATAAATAATCTGCAAATGGCGCGGCAACATATGCTGAAAATATTTAACCGGCCACGTTTCTAAAGCTTCTGGCAATAACGTATGGTTCGTATAAGCGAATACCTTCGTAACAATATTCCATGCCGTTTCCCACTCTTGTCCGTAAATATCAATCAACAAGCGCATCATTTCCACGATTGCTAAAGCCGGGTGCGTATCATTTAATTGAATGCAAATAGAATCCGGTAGCTTGTCAAAATCATTGCTTTTTTCCAAAAATCTTCTGAAAATATCCTGAATAGCGCAGGAAACAAAGAAATACTGTTGCGATAAGCGAAGAGCTTTTCCTGATTCGATAGCGTCTGACGGATATAATACTTTAGAAATTGCCTCCGTCTTGATTTTATCTTCAACTGCCTCAATATAACCGCCATTATTGAAAATATCTATATCAAACTCGTCATCGGTTTTGGCTGAAAATAAACGGAGATAGTTAACAGACTTCCCGTCATAGCCGACTATCGGAAAATCATACGGCACGCCATACAGGGTTTGTGTATTTGCCCAAACGTATGTATCTTTGCCGCTGGCATCTTTGTAGGTTTCAACGTTGCCGAACATCGGTATCGTAACCTGCCTGTCCGGTCTGGCCAATTCCCACGGCGAAAAATCCGAAAACCAGTCGTCAGCCTGCTCAACTTGCCAACCATTGTCAAATTTTTGCTTAAATAAACCGAACTGATAGTTTATGCCATACCCAAACCCGGGCATTCCGAGAGATGCAAGCGAGTCCAAATAACACGCGGCCAACCTGCCCAAACCGCCGTTCCCCAGGGCAGGGTCGTATTCCGTATCAAAAATTTCTTCAAGAGAAATATCCGGAAATCCTTCAATCTTAATATCTTTCAGCAAATCATATAAACCGAGGTTATGCAGATTATTTTCGAGAGAACGACCGATTAAATATTCAATCGAAAGGTAATAAACACGCTTTGCAGATTTCTCATTATAGCGCGCCATGGTATTATACATTTCATCCATGGCAAATTCCCGAACGGCCAGGGAAATGGCATACAACGCCTCTTCTTTGGTAACCTCGCAGGCTCTCTTGCCGATAAAATATTTGATATAATGCTCAATAGACAGTTTAAGCCTAGCTTTTTTCATCTCATCGCTGATTTCTAACTTACCTTTTTTCAAAACGCATCTCCTTTTAAACATACGCTACTATTCACACGCTTAATGTAAAATAGTTTGAATTTTCGTTAACGATATAAGATATTTTTATAAAATAAAAATGGATGGAGTTGCTTTTTTGCAATTATGTGTTAAAAAGGATAAGAACAAACCTTTTCAAGGATAGTGTAATAGAGGAAATTTTATGATGAAAAAGCTTAGTCTTCTCGCGTTGGTTTTAACTTTTTCAACCGCGCTTTCTGCTTATGCGGATACATTGGAAACGGCATTAGCCAAAGCTTATGAATATAATCCGTCGCTTAAAGCGGCTCGCGCGGCAACAAGCGCCGTTGATGAAAATGTAGCTCTTGCCAAATCAGGCTATCGGCCGACATTAACGATTGAGGGTGGATATTCGGACACCAAGATAAATACTAACAGCACAAAGTTTGGCGGACAAAAGCCGGTTGATGGGTATGAACGGACGGTGGCGGCAACGATTACCCAACCGATTTTTAGCGGATTCAAAACCGTAAATTCGGTAAGCTCCGCCAAAAGTTCGGCTAAAGCCGCGCAGGAAAATTTATACGCGACCGAGCAACAGGTGTTGTTGAATGCCGCAACGGCTTATTTGAACGTGTTGCGTGATGAGGCAATCGTCAAATTGCAAAAGAACAATGAAAAACTCTTGAAAAAGGAGTTGGATGAAACAAAAGAACGTTTCAAGGTTGGCGAAGTAACTACAACCGATGTATCGCAGGCAGAAGCAAGCTATGCTTCGGCTCAGTCGCAACGTATTTCTGCAGAGGGAAATTTAGAGGCGTCCAAAGCGGTTTATAAACAAGTCATCGGTGAAGAACCCAAAGAAACGGAAGACCCCAGAGAAGTTGCTAAAATGTTTCCGCAAAGCATAGAGGAGGCTCTGGAATATGCCAAAGAACATAACTATGACTTAAATGCGGCGCGCCACACTCTGAAAGCCAGAAAGTATGATGTAAAAACCAAAAAAGGCGACTTATTGCCGTCTATTAATGCGTATGCATCGGCCGGGCGCTTAAAAAGTCAGAATTATAACTACGCCAAAAATCCGACCGACGATTCGGTTGAATTGGGTGTCAACTTTTCTGTTCCTCTCTACAATGCCGGCTCCAGCCGTGCTCAGATTCGCCAGAGCAAATACTACCGTTGGCAGGCGCAGGAAGATTTGTTGAATACGCAAGATGCCCTGCATTCCGATATTACCAGCTATTGGGAATATCTTTGCGCAAATAAAGCAAAAATTCAGTCGGTAAAAGCACAGATTAAAGCTTACCAGGTGGCCTTGGATGGAGTCCGCGAAGAGGAAGCTCTTGGAAACAGAACCGTGCTTGACGTATTGAACCAATATCAATATTTGCTCGATTCCGAAGTGGAAGAAGTAACCACCCGTTATGACTATTACCTGTCGGGAATGCAGTTGCTCTCGGCAATGGGTAAGCTTACGGCCAAAGATTTAAAACTGGATGTTGAATTGTATGACGCTGCGGCAAAGTATGAAGAAACTTCCGGGAAATGGCTCTCAACAAGCATTGAAAAATAACAAAGGTGATAAATAATGTCAAAATCTGAAAATATTGATGAAGTTACTGAAGCTTTGCGGCAAAGTGTCATTGATACAAAAAGCAAAAAATATTGCCTGAAGGATTTTAGCGGTGATGTTTTTGAGCTGACGTCGGATATGCTGGTCAATAACTTCGGTTTTGATAAAATGGAAAAAACGGAAATAGCCGGAGTCGCTGAGTGTATATTGCATAAATACGCCAAATTGCTGTCTATTTCCAAATAAGTAAAAAAGGCAGGGAAACCTGCCTTTTTTAATCACAAACTCTGGCAACGGTTAATGCGTCAACAGATCTTGCCCCGGCTTTCTTTAGCGCTTTTGCGCATTCACGCAAAGTTGAACCGGTGGTATAAACATCATCAATTAAAATGATACGCTTTCCTTTAACGTTTTCAGGGTGAACAACTTCAAAAGCATTTTTAACATTTCTCAAACGTTGTTTTCCGTTGCAATGAACTTGCGGTTTTGTCCGCCGTATTTTCTTTAAGGATTTATAATCGGCAGGAATGTGGCACATTTCAGACAAAGCATAGCTCAACATCGCCGATTGATTATACTTACGCTTAATCATACGCGTAAAATGTAACGGAACCGGAATAATCAAATCAGCGCCGGCATCAAAAATATCTCTTCCCGCCATATAAAGCCAGCGGGTAAGCAATAATTTATTTTCAATATGGTCAAAAAATTTAAAATCCAGAATAAGTTTTTTTGAAAAGTCATCATAAACAATCGCTGAACGGCAAAACCGGAAAGGTTGGCGTTTTCCTATGCAATCGGGACATAACATACCGTCTTCAATTCCATCAGGAAACGGACGTCCGCATTTATGGCAATACGGACGGTTGATAAAATTGATATTGGCAAAACATTCGGGGCAAAGGCTGTTATCTGAACGAACTTCTTTCCCACAAAACAAGCACCGCGGCGGAAGAATAAAATTGATTAAAAAGTTCAACCACTTTATCATAAGTTCAACAATTCGCTTTTCAAATCATTGATGTTGTCAACAACAATCATTCCTGCGTCGGATAAAATACGTTTTTTATCTGCTGCGGTTATAATTCCTCGGCAAATAATTTCCGACGCCAGGCCGTCGTTGTCGGAAAGAAGCGGTGTATCATCGGGAATCAAGGCAATAATCGGTTTTTTATTTTTAAGTAAACGGTAATATTCTGCCGCCTCAATCTCATAATTTCCACCGATTCCCCCGATAAGAATAATTGTATCGGTTTTGGAGTCGGAATTAAATTGTTTAATTGCCTCAACAAAGCTTGTTCCTAAAATAACGTCATCGCCCAATCCGACAATCGTCGATTCGCCAAAGCCGACCTTGTTGATTTCCAACACCACCTCATAAGTTAAAGTGGAGGAGCGGGAAACAATACCGATTCTTCCGCTTTTATGAATATTATCAGGAAAGATTCCCATATAAGCTTCCATGGGTGTAATCACGCCCGGGGTATTTGGGCCGATAAGTATGGTGGAAGAATTTTGCAATTCGTGTTTAATCTCCATCATGTCACTGACCGGAATACCGGAAGTGATAACCACAACCACGCGCAATTGCGCGTGTATAGCCTCCAAAATGGCAGATTTTGCATATTTTGCCGGCACAAAAATCAAAGAAGCCTCCGCCCCTGTCTTATTTTTTGCTTCTTCTACGGTTTCAAAAACCGGAACGCCTAAATAAGTCTTATCAACTTTATGCGGAACAACACCGGCAACGATATTTGTGCCGTATGCCATGGCTCGCGGAATATGGAAAGAAGCCTGTGTCCCGGTAATTCCTTGCACCAGTATCTTTGTTTTTTTATCAACCAGCACAGCCATTACAAGTCCTCCGCTATTGCATCTTTCAATAAAACCAAACCTTCGTGCGTATCAGAAACAATTGAAAGAAAGAGGCCTGATTTTTTCAAAATATCCGTTGCTTCATCTTTATTCGTTCCCTCAAAACGAACAACAAGCGGAATATTTAATCCTAAATCATTGGCAACCGCGATAATGCCGTCCGCAATAAGATTGCAACGCAAAAAACCGCCGAGAATGTTAATAAAAATCCCGTCAACCCGTGGATTCGTCATAATCAGTTTAATGCTTGCGGTTATCTTATCTCTGTCCACGCCGCCTTTAAGATTCAAAAAACACGCTGTTCCAATACCCATTTGAGCGGCTTGCTGCATGGTGCTTAAAGCCAATCCGTCCCCGTTGACGATAATGCCGATGCCATTATCCATTTCCTTATATTGAAAGCCATATTGCGCGGCAATAAGCTCTCTTTCCTCAATTTCCGATGTATCAGACAGTTTTTTTATTTCCGGATGCCGGTAAAGCGCATTGTTATCAAAAACAATTTTAGCGTCTAACGCCCATATTTTCCCGGCTTTATTGATACCGATAGGGTTAATTTCCAACATTGTCGCATCGTATGTATAAAAAACTTTAAGCATTTTGTTAAGAAACGCTTTAAGTTCTCTTATCGTAACGAGGGAATGCATAAAATCCTTTACAAGCAAAAGCTGCTCTTTATTTATTTCTTTCTGCAATCCTAAATCAATTTTTAAAATCTTATCAGGATATTCAGTAGCCAGCTTAACAATTGCATCATCTTTTTCCGTAACCGGCGCAACCAACAAAATTGTGGAGGCCGCCACCCGGTCAACCACCAGCCCCAAATAAAATTTATGCTCGGTTTTGATAAATTCTTCAACATAAACCCGGCTGACCAAACGCCCTTTTGCACCGGTTTGATTAGTTATGAGCTGATTCTCCAACATTTCATCTGCATTTTCATAAACCTTGTCTAAGGTTTTGGATATACGGATTCCTCCTTTTCTTCCTGCCCGTTTGTCAGAAAACTTGCCTACATCGCGGGAACCGGCTTGAATTTGCGCCTTAACCACCCACGGCCCGGCACCCGACACCGCCTTTGCCGCCTCTAAGGCTTCTGACGGCGTATAAGCAATTAAGCCGTTGGGAACGGTAATTCCGAACGATTTAAAAATTCTTTTAGCCTGATATTCGTGAATATTCATTCTGTCCCTTTAATGCCTGCTCCGCATAATATTTGATTTTATCAACCATTGACAACATTCCGTTGCGACGGTTTGGCGTAATATGCTCCCGCAACCCCAGTTTATCAAAAATTTCCTCAACATCAATATCTAAAATTTCTTGTGCAGACTTATCCTTAAAAATCTCAAGAACAACGGCAATAATTCCTCGCACGATAATTGCATCGCTGTCTCCTTCAAAACGGATGGTGTTTTTCTCAAAATGCGGAATAATCCATACTTGCGACTGGCAGCCGGAAATTTTCCATTCCTCACGTTTTTGCGTATCGCTGAAATGTGGAAGTTTATTGCCCAGTTCAATTAAATATCTGTATCTGTCTTCCCAACCATCCAAAAAAGAAAAATCATCAATTAAATTTTCTATGCTCATCATAAGCCGCCTTATCAAATCATTTCCAACATCATCCGGGCATCTTCGCTCAATCGGTCAAAAGACCACGCCGGCTCCCATACAATTTCAACCTCAACTTTGCCGACACCGTCAACACCGGCAGCCGCGTCTGCAACTTGTTGCGGCAGAATACCCGCGACAGGGCAGCCCGGTGCCGTCAGTGTCATGTCTATATGCAAATCGCCGTTGTCCTTTTGGTTAATTTTATAAATTAACCCCAAATCATAAATGTTTATAGGTATTTCCGGGTCAAAAACCGTTTTTAGCGCTTCAACAATATCAAACATTTTTGCCTTTGCGGTATCTTGCGGCAACTCTTCTCCGGCAAAAGCTTTATATACCGGCAACTCATCAACACTCATCGCGCCGAGTAATTGTAATTCGTTTTCATCAATAGGCTCTGTTTGTTGTATATTCATTTTAGTCCTTACTCAAAAAAGCTTTTGGCCTTGTATAATGCTTTAATAAAATCATCCACGTCTTCTTTGGTTGAATAAATTCCGAGAGAGGCGCGGGCAAGAGATGTATAGCCGAGAAGATTAACTAACGGTTCGGCGCAAAAATGTCCCGTTCGGACGGCAACGCCTTCTTTCCCCAAAACAAATGCTAAGTCTTGCGGATGAATGTCTTGTATGGAAAATGAACAAACCCCGCCTTTATCCGGTATGTTTCCGACAATTTTAAGCCCGTTGACGTTAAGCATTTCACGGCTCATATATCTGGTAAGCTCAGCCTCATAAGCTTCAATAGCTGAAAAATCAAACTGCATAAGATATTGTAAAGAGGCTGCCAGACCGACAGCTTGCGCAATCGCCGGCGTGCCGGCCTCAAATCGGGCAGGCGGCATTGCAAACGTTGTCTCTTCAAATGAAACGTGCTCAATCATATCTCCGCCATATTGATAAGGCGGCATTTGAGCCAACAAATCATATTTTCCGTATAAGACGCCTATTCCCGTCGGCCCATAAACCTTGTGTCCCGAAAAAGCCAAAAAATCACAATCAAAATCTTGGACGTCAATTTTTTTATGCACGGCATACTGGCAAGCGTCAACGAGAACTTTGGCGCCGATGGAATGAGCTTTCTTGCAAATTTCTTTTATCGGAAATATTGTGCCCAAGACGTTAGACATTGCTGTCACGGCAATAATTTTAGTCCGTTCGGACAGGGCGCTTTCAAAATTCTCTTTTGAAAAACTGCCATCGGCATTTAAATCAAAATATTTCAATGAAGCACTGGTTTTTTTTGCCCACTGTTGCCATGTTACCAAATTAGCATGATGTTCCGCACGAGATAACAAAACTTCATCACCATTTTGTAAAATGGACGCACCGTATGTTGCTGCCACCAGGTTAATCCCCTCGGTAGCACTGCGTGTAAAGATAATTTCCGCCGGTTTTCGGGCGTTGATAAAATTCTTTACCGTTAGCCGGGCGTGCTCGTAAGCTTCTGTCGCCAGTTCGGATAAATAATAACTGCCGCGGTGGACGTTCGCATACTCATCCCGATAAAAATTGTTTATTCTGTCAAGCATTGCCAACGGTTTCTGTGCTGAAGCCGCCGTATCTAAATATACGTTTCTTTTTCCATCAATTAGCCGGTCTAAAATCGGAAAATCTTTTCTTATTTTATAGACATCAAACATCTCAACCTCAAAAAACAGAGACAAGATACATCTTATCTCTGTTTTTTTCAATACTAAACTAAAGCAAAAAGAAATTTTATTCCAAAATCATCGCGGTCAATTCAGCTTCAGACGCAACTTGCCCGTCCACCATGGCCGTTCCCTTAAAAACAAAAATATTCCGTCTTGCTTTTACTTTTTCCACATGGATTCTCAGTTGGTCACCGGGTTTGACCTGCTTTCTGAATTTAACCCCGTCAATAGCCATAAATAAAACATTGCGTTTTGTTTCCGCATAATTTTCATTCTGAGAAATAACCACAGCGCCGGCGGTCTGCGCCATTGCTTCAATTTGCAAAACACCCGGCATAACGGGATTCCCGGGAAAATGTCCCTGGAAAAACTCTTCGTTCATCGTAACGTTCTTTATACCGACGCCTTTTTCTCCCGGAACGCTAACCTCCAATCTGTCAACTAACAGAAAGGGATAACGGTGCGGCAACATCTTCATAATTTCTTCTATGTGATAAACTTTCACATCTGTTGCATTTATTTCTTCTGACATATTCAAGTCTCCTTTATTATTTTTTGCTGTTCTTTTGCAGAAAAGCAACTTGTCTCATAAAATCCTTAAACGGAACTGTCGGCGACCCCATAACAATAGCGCCGGGTTCAATATCGCGCATAACGCCGGATTGCGCACCGACCTGCGCGCCGCTGCCAACCGTGATATGGTCGGCAAAACCGGTTTGTCCGCCGCAAACAACATAATCGCCGAATGTGCAACTTCCGGCAATACCTGTCTGAGCAACCAAAATACAATAATTTCCTATTTTGTCGTTATGCGCAATCTGAACCAGATTATCAACTCGGCAACCGTTTCCGATAATCGTATCGTCCAAAGCGCCTCGGTCAATACAGGTATTTGCCCCGACCTCAACATCGTCGCCGATAATAACCCGACCGATTTGCGGAATTCTCTTATGTCTACCGTCTACAACCGAAAACCCGAAACCATCCTGCCCGATTCGTGCGCCGGTATAGACATAACAGTCATTACCCATTAAACAATAAGCAATACTGGCATTGTTACCGATTCGGCAGTTGTTGCCGATTTTACATCCGCGCGCGATAACCGCATTCGCCTCTATGATGCAATTATCGCCGATTGTAACATCATCTTCTATGACAACGTTTGCGCCGATATAGCAATTTTTACCGATAACAGCCGATTCGGCAACGGAAGCCGAAGGCGAAAGACCTGCCGGATGTTTGTATTCAGCATAAAACGCCGACACCAAATCTATAAAAGATGTTTTCGGATTGTCGCAGGTCAGCACAATAACGTTTTCCGGAATCAAATGCGCCAGTTCGGCTGTCGTAATACAGGCTTTAGCCCGTATTTGTGCTGCTTTAGCTTTATTTTTCTTATCATAGAAGAAACAAAGGTCTTCCCCTCCGGCACTTTCAATAGAGCAGACATTTTCTATCTGCTCATTTTCTTTCCCTGCCGTGAGAAGCGTCGCTTTAGCAATAGTCGCAATTTCTTTAATGCTCTTTCTGCCATTGTGGATATAGAAAATACTATCAGCCATCAATTTTGCTCCCCTGTTTTACAAACTGGTACCGAAGTTTAGACGGAACACTTCTGTTTCATCATAATCTTTCTTAACCACCGGAATACCAAAGTCAATATCAATCTTGCCCATCGGCGAAGTCCACTCAAAACCAAAGCCAACAGCAACACGCGGACTCGAAGAATAATCAACATCAGACGTGTCAATATTATCCGGCTTACCGGTCGTTCCGATATCAACAAATGTCCGTCCGCGAATACCAAGTTCATCTAGTCCGAGCGGGAACATTAATTCTGCACCGCCGTATAACATCCAGTTGCCGCCCAATGCGTCTTTGGTAACTTTATCGCGGGCGCTGATACCGCCGGTCTCAAAGCCGCGCATACTGTTTCCACCTAAGAAATATCTCTGTGACAAGCGGACATCTTCCCCGCCGTATCCGACAACATAACCGCCGTTAATAAAAAACTTAAAGGTGTAGTAATCAGACAGCGTATAGAATTTATAGGCGCGTGCGTCAAATTTCAAATATTTGTCATCGCCGCCCAAACCGGAAATATCATTACCGAACGACAGGTAATATCCTTCTCTCGGTTTCAGAACATTGTCCCGTTTGTCATAAACAATGGTCTGCCCGATAACCGAGTCGATAGCGTCACCTTCTTCTTCCTGGATGTATTTAGAAGCACTGCTAACATTCTTAATCTTATCCTGTTTCAAGGTATAACGGATATATTGGCTCAAATCGTCTGTATAATTCCAACCAAACCGCAAACGCGCACCCATTGTATCCATATCGTAATTACTCTCATCTTGGTAATCTTCGGTCTGGTAGAATAAATCCGTTCCCGCGCTCAGTCGGCGATCCAGGAAATACGGTTCGGTAAAACTGAAACTATAATCTGTTGAGCGTTGCGACACACCGGCATTCAAGCTGACCTGCTGCCCTTTGCCAAGGAAGTTATTTTCGGTAATGCCTGCCCGGATTAACGCGCCGTTGACCGTAGAATAACCAACCCCGACATTAAAGTATCCGGTAGATTTTTCCTCAACATTAACATTAAGGTCTGCCTTATCGTAATCCACCCGCTCGGTCTCAATATCTACTTTGCTGAAATAATTTAGCCTTTCAACATTTCTTCTCGATTCTCTAATCTTCGCGGCATTGAATACATTACCCTCGGAAATCCGAAATTCCCGGCGGATAACTTCATCAAGCGTTCTGCTGTTGCCGGAAATGTTAATTCTGTTTACGAAAACTTTGGCATTTTCTTTAATGTCAAATACAACGCTGAGCTTCCCAGTTTCGCGGTCTTTATAGATATTGGGAACAACCTCCACGAAGACAAAACCTTTGCGGGAAAGTTCTTCAGTCAGGGCATTAACGGTCTTTTCAATTTCATCTGAATTATACCAGGAACCGGTCTTAAATGTAACGTACTTATACCACTGGTTTGCATCAATGTCTGAAACCGATGACTTAATTTGAATATCGTTGATTTTGTAGCGCTTTCCTTCATCTATCGTAAAAGTCAGGATGAACGACGTTTTATCGCGGGATAATTCGGCAATCGCTGATATAACGGCAAAATCGGCATAACCGTGGCGATTATAAAAGCGCCGCAACAATTCTTGGTCATAATTCATTTTTTCACGGTCAAAATTTTCTGCACTGGAAAATAGGCGATACCACCGGCTTTCCTTGCTCATAATTTCTCCCTGCAAATCTTTGCCGGTATAGTGTTTGTTGCCGATGAAGTTAATTGTATCAATCTTTGCTTCGGGGCCTTCTTCTATTTCAAAAATCAAGTCAACGCGATTTTCCGATTTTTGAATAATTTTCGGTTCAACCGAAACGCCGTATCTTCCGGCTCTTTTATAAACATCAAGGATTCGCTGCACGTCTTGCTGGACTTTTGCCTTGCTGAATACGGAACGGGAGGAAGATTGTATTTCCGATTCTAAAATCTTGTCATCAATCTTGTCATTGCCGTCAAAGGCCAAAATGCCGATAACCGGATTCTCCTTAACCGTAATAACAAGCGTTGAGCCCTTGGTGTCAAAGCTTATATCGCTAAATAAGCCTGTATCATAGAGCCTTTTGAGTGCCTCGTTTAGCTCTTCGGTGGAAACTTGCTTATTCGTTGCAATACCCGCGTAAGACAACGCTGTTTCCTTTTCTACCCGTTGAAGTCCGTTAATATCAATGTTATTGATAACGCTTTGTGCCATCGCTTCTGAACAAAGCGCCAATGTCAACAAAGAAATTCCAGCTAAATGTAACTTCATCACTCAATCCTTAAATCATTCAAACCATCTTGTAATCAGGTGCTTTATATCGTTCCACGTCGCAAACACCATTAAAAACAAAATAAACCCCAGGCCAATCTTAAACAAACAATCTCTGACTTTTGCATTAAGCTCCCGCCTCGAAATCATTTCTAACAAATAAATCACAACATGTCCACCATCTAATAAGGGGATTGGGAATAAGTTGATAAGTCCAAGATTGATGGATAACAGAGCCATAAAATAAAGAAAATCCAACAAGCCGCGCGTTCGGGAAATATCTCCGGACATCTCTGCGATTCTTATAATACCGCCGACATCTTCGCCGGAACGCTCGCCGATAATCATCTGCCAAACGCCGCGTAACGTCATATCCGTAACATTATAAACTTCTTCGGCTGATTTTCTCAGAGATTCCGTAAAATTGAAATTATCTTTGACGACCTTAAACTGCTTGGCTTCGCCTTTTATCCCGATCATCTTTCTTTTTATCGGTTTTTCCGTTTCGTCGTATGCGTAATCCATACTGACCAAAGGAACTGTTACGGAAATATCTTCTTCTCCTCGTTTGATTTTCAAATCAACCTGTTCAATGGCTATGCTGACTTCTTTATTTATGTCAGACCAGTCGTTAATTTGTTTGCCGTTTATTTCCACAAGCCGGTCGCCTTTCATAATACCGGCTTTTTGCGCGGGGCTGTCTTCAATTACCTCGGAAACAACCGGTGGAATATCATAACTCCCGACAAAATAAAACAGACCGAAAAATGTGACAAATGCAAAAAGATAATTAAATAACGGTCCGGCGATGGAAATTGCCAGCTTTTTCAATGGCTTTTGTGTGGCAAAGAGATGTTTCTTCTCTTCTTCGGAATATTTGCTTAAATCAACCTCCGAGGTTGATGAGGATTCGTCTGCATCGCCTAAAAATTGACAATATCCGCCTAAAGGAATGGCTGAAATCTTCCATACTGTGCCTTTTTTATCGGTGACACTCCATAATTCCTTGCCAAACCCTATGGAAAAAGCGCTGACGCTGACCCCTGTCATCCTCGCGACAATAAAATGTCCGAATTCATGGACAAAGACCAATACCCCCAACAAAATAAGGAAAGGGACAACATAATGAACAATATTTAATATCCACTCCATAATTTTTTTCCTTTAGATTACAGCGATATAAGCATAAAATAGAGATAGACGAGCGGTGCGGCAAAAATTAAACCGTCAACCCTGTCAAAAACCCCGCCGTGTCCGGGAATAAGCGAGCTGCTGTCTTTAACGCCTAGATGACGTTTTATTGCCGATTCGATTAAGTCGCCGACTTGCGCCACAACCGCTATTGCCGCGCCTAAAGCCGCAAATTTAAATTGTGCGCTTGAAGACATGGGCAAATCAAAAATATTTTTCACGGCATACATATAAGCAAAGCTGATGACCGCAGACGAAATAACTCCGCCGATTAACCCTGACCAGGTTTTGTTTGGGCTGATTTTGGGAGCCAGTTTCGGACCTTTTAAGGTTGAACCGACAAAATAAGCGCCGATATCAACACCCCAGACCATAAACATAAACCACAGTGTCATAACAAAACTGCCCTTTTCTTCGGGAATGCCGCCAAAAGCATCAAAAAGGTAATATAACCAATAGAGCGCGCCAACCCCCAAAGCTATATAAGGTACCCCGAGTGTCAAAAGTTTTCGGTGCGATTCGCCTTTTGCTTTAATGTAAACAACAAGAGATACGGCAACCAAGGTGGAAAACAAAATCCACCAGTTAAAGATTAAAAGGGAGCAACCTAAGGCAAAAGTATAACATACCGCATAAGCGTTAGCTTTTTTATTGGGAACCATTGAAGACCATTCCCATGAAAGCATCGCGCCGACTGCAAAAATAAGAATATCAACATACGGATGCCCTACAACTAACGCGGAAAT
>CALXYD010000025.1 GCA_944392865.1 uncultured Alphaproteobacteria bacterium | reverse complement strand
GTCTTACCATGGTCTACGTGACCAATCGTCCCGATATTGCAGTGCGGCTTACTGCGTTCAAACTTCTCTTTTGCCATTTTAATTTTCTCCTAAAAAATCAATCAAATTTTATTTCGGAGCGTATCCCTCCCGATGAAAGGTCTCCCCGAAAACGGGGGAAAGCACCGGTCACCCGGCAACTTTCCCGGTTAAAAATATTTAAGCGCTCTTAGCCTTAATCGTTTCCGCAATATCCCGCGGAACTTCGGCGTAGTGGTCAAACAGCATCGTAAACTGGGCGCGCCCTTGCGACAGGGAACGCAACGTGTTGACATAGCCGAACATATTTGCCAGCGGAACATGCGCATCTACCACGCGGGCATTTCCGCGCTGATCCATACCGTTGACAAGACCGCGTCTGGAGTTCAGGTCGCCGATAATATCGCCCATATATTCTTCCGGCGTTACAACTTCAACCTTCATAATCGGCTCCAGCAAAACAGCCTTTGCCTGGCGCATACCTTCTCTGAAAGCAGCGCGCGCGGCAATTTCAAAGCACATAACATTTGAGTCGACTTCGTGATATGCACCGTCATACAGCGTGCATTTGACACCGGTAACCGGATACCCGGCCAACACGCCGGCATCCATAGCCGAACGCAGACCTTTTTCAACACCCGGAATATATTCCTTAGGAACATTACCGCCGACAACCGTGTTGTTAAATTCAAACCCTGTATGTCCTTCCATCGGCTCAAATTTGATTTTGACCTTTGCGAATTGTCCCGCACCGCCGGACTGTTTCTTATGCGTATATTCAATATCGCACGGCTGGGTAATTGTTTCGCGATAAGCCACCTGCGGATTGCCGACGTTTGCGTCAACCTTAAATTCACGGCGCAGACGGTCAACAATAATATCCAAGTGCAATTCGCCCATACCTTTGATGATGGTCTGTCCGGAATCCGGATCGGAAGAAACTTTGAACGACGGATCTTCCATAGCCAATCTGGACAAAGCCAAGCCCATTTTTTCAACATCGGCTTTGGTCTTCGGCTCAACCGCCAACTCAATAACCGGCTCTGGAAATTCCATATTCTCCAGGATAATCGGATGCGACGCATCGCAAAGCGTATCGCCGGTCGTTGTATCTTTCAAACCGGCCAGCGCGATAATATCACCGGCGTATGCTTCTTTGATATCGTCCCGCTTGTTGGAGTGCATCAGCAGCATACGTCCGATTCTTTCCTTCTTGTCTTTAACCGAGTTATAGATATAGGAACCGGCCATCAGCGTCCCCGAATAAATACGGGTAAAGGTCAGCGAACCGACAAACGGGTCGTTCATAATCTTAAACGCCAACGCGGATAACGGCTCTTTATCATCGGCCTTACGGGTAATCACCTCGTCCGTTCCCGGCTTTGTCCCTTCAACATCGGGCAAATCCAACGGCGACGGCAGATAATCAATAACCGCATCCAACAACGGCTGAACGCCTTTATTCTTAAAAGCTGTTCCGCATAATACGGGAACAAAAGACATGCTCAACGTCCCTTTACGAATGCACTTCTTGAGCGTATCCGGCGAAATTTCCTTGCCTTCAAAATAGTCTTCCATTGCCTGGTCGTCCATTTCAACCGCCGTTTCCACCAACTTCGCATGATATTCTTCGGCTTTATCCTTGAGTTCTGCCGGAATATCCTGAATTTCAATCGGGGAATCCGCCGTATCGCCGGTATAAACGATTGCTTTCATATTCAGCAAATCAACCACGCCCTTAAAATCGGCTTCCGCGCCGATAGGCAATTGCAGAGCCAGCGACCGTGCGCCCAGACGATCAACAATCATATCCAGACAGCGATAGAAGTTCGCGCCGATTCTGTCCATCTTGTTGCAGAAGCAGATTCTCGGAACCTTATATTTATCGGCCTGGCGCCATACGGTTTCGGATTGCGGTTCAACGCCGGCAACCGAGTCGAATACCGTAATTGCACCGTCCAAAACGCGTAACGAACGCTCAACTTCAACCGTGAAGTCAACGTGTCCCGGCGTATCAATGAGGTTAATGCGGTAGCCTTTCCAGTAGCAGGTTGTCGCCGCGGAAGTAATTGTAATACCGCGTTCCTGTTCCTGCTCCATCCAGTCCATCGTCGCCGCTCCGTCATGAACTTCGCCGATTTTGTGCGTTAAGCCGGTATAATAAAGGATACGTTCCGAAGTGGTTGTTTTGCCGGCATCAATATGAGCCATGATGCCGATGTTTCTATACATTTGTAAAGAATGTGTTCGAGCCATTGTCTTATGTTTCCTGTAATATTAGAACTTGTAATGCGAGAAAGCTTTGTTCGCCTCGGCCATTTTGTGGGTATCCTCGCGTTTTTTAACGGCGGCACCGCGATTGGCAAAAGCGTCAAGCAATTCATTTGCAAGCTTGTCTGTCATGGTTGTTTCCGAACGCTTCTTGGCAGCGGCGATAATCCAACGGATAGCCAACGCCTGACGGCGGTCGGCCCGGACTTCGCACGGCACCTGATAAGTAGCGCCGCCGACACGGCGGGAACGGACTTCCAAAACAGGTTTTACGTTTTCAATAGCTTCATGAAACACGGTCAGCGCGTCCTGTTTGGACTTCTGCGCCATAATGTCGAAAGCGGAGTAAACAATCTTTTCCGCCACGGCCTTTTTGCCCTGTTCCATAACATTGTTAATAAATTTTGCGACTACCTGGTCGTTATATTTCGCATCAGGCAGCACAATTCTTTTTACAGCACTATGACGACGTGACATCTTTTATACTCCTTATTTCGGTCTCTTGGCGCCATACAGCGAACGACGCTGGCGGCGTTTGGCAATTCCTTGAGTATCCAAGGTACCACGAATGATATGATAGCGAACACCAGGCAAGTCCTTTACACGGCCTCCTCTAATCAGCACCACTGAGTGTTCTTGAAGATTATGACCTTCACCAGGGATATAGCTGATTACTTCAGAGCCGTTGGTCAAACGGACACGCGCCACTTTACGCAAAGCGGAGTTCGGTTTTTTCGGGGTTGTTGTATAAACCCTTGTGCAAACGCCTCTCTTCTGCGGGCAGGCATCCAGAGCCGGGACTTTGTTTCTCTTCTCTTTCGGTGTTCGTGATTTACGAATTAACTGATTAATTGTAGGCATCACAAATTTCCTTAAAGTTAAATTATTAAAACGACTTGCCTCTTCGCCCGCCTTAACAGAACGCCCGCGCCGCGCGGCATAAACCGGTTGCACTGTTTTTATTCTGCCGTTCTGTATCGGCCGGCCTGAAAGACAATTTTCAAAACAGACCAAGGGCACCGGCCATAAACCGCGCCCCTTGATAAGTTGCCCAAACATAACGCACCTTTTTTTTGAAGTCAACCACTTTTTTAAACATTTTTTAATTTAAATGTGTTTTAAAGCCGCCCTCCGAATCGCCCTCCGGCAATAATTTATTGACACAAGCCTTATTATCTGGTATTCTGTAAGGAGATTACGGGAGAAAAAATTATGTTTATGCAAGCGACACCGCCGCCTGACGAAGCCGCCGGAAAGGCCGAGCAGCAAGCCCTGTTAAAACAGGACTTGATAGAAATGTTTGCCCGGGTAAACACAAATGTTACGGCAGAAAGTTTCGCCAGAGATTTTGCCGAAAGCGAAGCGGAAAGCCGCCAAATAGAAGAACAGCTAAACTCTCCGGTTGCCAATCCGAGTTTGGCGCCCACGGACTGCAGCATTGGCGCTTGGGACGGCAACACCATACTTGATCCTCAGTCTGAATACTCGGAAATCAACAAAGTCCCCGAAAGGCCGCAGGATATGCTCCGTAGCGAAGACATAGAAAGAGAAGAATATGAGGTAACCGCGGAAGAAACAAATGAGCCTCTTACCCTCGGGCATTATAACGCCGAAGAAAATGAATTCATAGTCAATCATTTCACTTTCTCCCAGGAAACCATAGATGAGATAAATAAAAACGCCTCAAAAGAAATAACCGCCGAACAACTGGACAGCATGTGTAACGGCACCTTTCAAAAGTTAATCGTTGCCATTCACGAAAACACCCACCGGAAGCATAACATATACGATGGTATGAATATGTTGGGCGACACGCCGGAAAATGCCATCAAAGAAAACCGTTTAACCGAAACCACGGCAAAAGCGGCGGAATATTTGGCCGTCGCCCGGCTCTATACCTCCCTTAAAGAACAGGGCGTAGAACAACTGGAAATAGACGGAGCCGTCAAACCGTTGGAATCTATGCTGGATTACTGCCCAAACCTGCGGGAAGCGATTGAAAAAGACGGCTTTGACGCCAATAATCCCCAAAGTGTCCGCAATGTTGTAGAAGCCGCTTCCGACTATTGGCATAAAACCTTTGAACAGGCCTACGAAGAACAGCACGCGGACGCGGCAAAACAAAATATGGAAGAACGTGTCCCCTTTGCCACCCGGCTACGCACTTCCCGCGAAGACCCGGATGAGAGGCATCAGCAAACTTCCGAACGGATGTTGCAAAACATTTATATCGGCAGTAATACGCGCGTCGACCTGACCCACTGCCGCGATTTGCTGGATACGATGGGCAATGAAGACGCAAAAGAGCTTATGGAAAGAAACAACATCAAGCCGAAACCCAAACCATCTAAGGAAATGCTTGAGGCGGTAGACAAATACCTGGAAAAGAGAGGCGCAAAAACAGACGAGGAAAAACAAACCTTGTTGCAGGAAGAATTTGTCAAAATCACCCACCGCGACAAAGACGCCGACCGGGAACTGAAAAACATTATGTTGGGCAACGGCGGCAGTATCCGATACGCCGACGGCCTGGTGGAAACCCGCCTGCCGGACAGCAACCTCGCCACCATCAGCCGGGAGGATGGCCGAACCTTTGTCCTCAACAGCTTTATTGATTTCAGCCCAAAGAAAAGCAACGCGAATGAAAACGAAAATACCGGCACGAAAGCCAACGAAGGCAACACCGCCCAACCACAGCTAAACCGGCAGCAACTCAATCACATGATGGGCAACCGCCTTTCCCGCTAAACCTGCCCCGCCGTTCGGATAATATATTGACACCCGCCGGCTTTTCTGCTATCATATAAGTTACGAATATAAGGAGTAGAGATATGTTTATGCAAACGCCGGCAGACGATGCCGCCAAAGAAGCCGAAAGGCAGGAATTAAAGGTAGGAATGCGCCAGAGTGCCGTTCAAACCAAAGTAAAAATAAACGGACTGGAAAAAGAAGGCCGGCTTGAAAAAGAAGCTGACCGTGCGCTGGCCATAGAACAACAGCTAAACGCACCGGTAGCCGACCCTGTCATCACGCCGGAAGAATGCCACATCGGAAAATGGAACGGCAGCCTCATAGGCGGGGAAACGTATGAGAAAAGCCAAGATCTCTTTTCCGGCAGCCGTTATGACGAACTCCCCGAAAACCAAAACGATTATTTACGCGGCATTATACGGCAGGAAAAAAGCAATAATGACGACCGTCTGGCTTACTACGCACCCATATTTGACGAAATTTTCCTGCAGTCGCATACCGCCCAACCGGAAGACCTCCCTTATGATAAAGAATACGCCAACCGCAATCCGATGGCAGAAAACAGCATTGCCTATCACGAAGCCCTTCACAAAAGGCACGCCAACCACAACGGCATGTATGATGTAAGCCGCCCCATTGCTAATACGTTCCGCACCGACCGTTTGACAGAAACCACCGCCCACGCCGTCCAATACTTATCTACGGCCCATGCCTACACCCAACTCAAAAACATGGGAGCTGACACTTTTGAATATACAACCGGCAAAGACGGTGAAGAAAAAACCGTAACCATGCCTTTGGAAAACGCATTAGACATGTACCCGGGGCTTAGAGAAGCAATGGATGGCAAAGACTTTTCTCCCGATGACCCGAAAATGGTCCGCAAAATTGTCGCCGCCTCAGCCCAAAATTGGGAAAATAACTACAAAGACGCCTATTATATTCAAAACCTCACAAATACAGCCATGATATATGGCTGCCAGCAAAACCCTGCTTTTTCATTCAGGCTCTGCCTCGCCCGCAACCAGGAAAATCCGGATAAAGATTTTGCCAAACTATCCAAAGAAATGTTAAAGGATGTCTATATCGGCAATAACACGGCCGTTAACCTGACCGGTTGCGAGGATTTATTAAACACAATGTCCGCAGAAGAAGCCGGCAAATGGGAAACAGCATTAAAGACTATTTCCAACGCTCAACATCTGGATTTAGACGGCAAAGATATGCAAGCCGTCAATAACTGGCTTGAAAAGAATGGCATAACCGGTGCAGAAGAAAAAGACAAATACCTGGAACAGGCCATCACAGACATTACCAATCCGCAGGGACAGCCAAGCACTGCACCGGAATTGCAGGCTTTACTGGCAAAAGCTTTCATAAACTCTTCGCCCGAACCGTCCGACGAAGAGGTCTTTGCCATCAATGAATATCTGGAAAGAAAAGGTCTGCACACGGACGAAGAAAAAGACAAATACATGGAAAAAGCTTTTACCGATATTGTCAACCGCTCGCCTGAGACTGACACGGAGCTGAAAAAGCTGCTATTGGGAAATTCCGGCTCCATAAAATATACTGACGGCTTGGTTGAAACCCCGATACCAAACACCGAATGTTCCATTGTTGCCGACAAAGACGGGAAAACATACAATATCGGCACGCTGTCGCATTTCTCTTCCAGGTTAGAAGAAAGACGCCAAAGCGAAAATACCGCCGAAAAAGAACAAAACAAGACCGCCTCGTTTGCACCGGCACAGCTGCATCAGCTGAAAGAACGCTCCGGCCGTTAAAAATAACGGACACCAATAAACTCTGCCACCTCATCATTTTCAGCTCCTGACATTGTTTCCGCCGCATGAGCTCTTTAAAATTGACAGGATACTCTTTTTATGATACTCTTTCAATATGGAATAAAAAGAGGAAATAAATATGCCGGAAAGCACTGATAAAAACACCCGACGAGAGCAACTGAAAAATGAAATGCTTGCAAATGCCGAGCTGACCAAAGCGCGTTGTATGACCATTTCAGCGGAAACTATTGCAAATCAAGAAAAAAAAGAGCAGAAACTGAAAGCACAGCTGGCCTCGCCTGCAACAAAACAAGTCCTTCCGCCGGAAGAATGTTGGATTGGTAACTGGCTGGCCAACCAAATAATCAGAAATTCCTCTGCAACAGAGGAGGACGAAACACAGCTGGGTTCCAGAAATGATAAGCTTCCCAAAACACCGGCCGGACACCGTCGCATGCTGGGAAAAATAGAAATAAAAAATGAAACCGAAGAAGACAAAGGCCATCTCGCCTATTACGCACCACAAGACGATAGCATAACCCTGATCAGAAGACCGAATTTCTATCAGGATGGCAATGATTATTCTTCACAATTTTACAACGGCAACCCTGTTGTCATAAATAGCACTGTTTACCATGAAGGAACTCACAAACGTCATGCCAACGTCAATAACTTTGGAAATTCTGAGCAATCCTTTTCAACCACTGCGCGCTGCGATAGACTGACCGAAACCACGGCACACGCCGCCGAATATCTTTATGTTGCCCAAACCTATACGGAATTAAAAAAACAAAACATTAACACCTTCCAATATAGCACAATAGTAAATGGCGAAGAAAAAACCGTTTCCATACCGTTAGACAATCTTCTGGAAACATACCCCGGGCTAAAAGAAGCCCTCAACGGACAAAATTTCTCCCCCGACGACGCCCAACAAATCCGCAAAATCGTTGCCGCTTCTTCCGCGGACTGGCACAAAGAATCCACTCAGACTTTCTACAATAGGCAAGCTGCCCGCAACACACTGTCAGACTACATCACTCAACCATTTTCCGTCCGCCTGCAAAACATCAAAAATAAAGATACCGAAGAAAAACGATATCAAGAAATGGCAACGGCAGCACTCAAGGATGTCTACATCGGCAACAATACCACCGTAGATCTTACCGGCTGCAAAGATTTGCTTGATACGATGGATGATAAACAACTTGAAGAGGTAAAAGATTATAGGGATCTGTGTTTTGATATCTTAACAATTGTAGAACAAGACGCGGAATATATAGAAATGACCGATGACAAAGATATCCTGCGGCTCGACGACTATTTGGAAAAAAAAGGTATTACCGATAATGCCGAAAAAGACAGATATTTAGAACAGGAATTTATAAAAATCGTCACACGCGCACCAGATGCAGATAGGGAGCTGAAAAAGCTGCTCCTTGGTGAAGGCGGTTCAATAAAATACACTGACGGCCTTGTTGAAACCAAAATTCCAGGCACTCCCCAGCATATACTTACGGATGACAAAGGCAACACCGCCCTTATCGGTGCCAATGTAGATTTTTCACACCGCAGAAACGCCACTGACGAAAATACCTCCGCTCCAAACAACGCCCAAAACAAAACCAACACCGCCTCGTTTGCACCGGCACAGCTGCATCAGCTGAAAGAACGCTCCGGCCGCTAAAGCAAAAAGCAATAAAGCCGCCCGCACAATCTCGCCACCCTGCCCGTCAAGACATAATAACTGACTGTATTGCCGATAAATTATAAAAAAACGCGCCAATCACAAAAAAACTCTTTACAAATCAAAACAAATCATCTATTAGAAAATAACATCTATGCGCCCGTAGCTCAGCTGGATAGAGCAACAGCCTTCTAAGCTGTGGGTCAGGCGTTCGAATCGCCTCGGGCGTACCAGTATTTCCAAAGGGTTAGTTGAAATATGCTAACCCTTTCATTTTTACCCGTTACCGCCAAACATATCTTAAACCGCATTATTTCGCTTTTCCCCTTGCTATCGCCGATAAATTTTGATATACTGCAAGAAAGGAGTCAAAAATGGCTGACGAGTCGCACATCAAATTAGGCAAGCGTGTCAAAAAAAGCAAACTCTGCCCGTTTGGCTGGGAATATACGGAACAAATCCCGCCCGATGAGGCGTGCGTGATAGCCCTGCCCGGCTCGGACGCCGATGATTCCAAAAAAGCCAACGGCTTCGCCAAAATGGTCGGAGAAATCCTTAAAAATAAAAAAATCCCTATATATTCCGTGGAATACGACCTCGCCGGACGCATCTCCGTCACTGACCGTGAAGCGATGTTAAACCATTTCAACCAGGGCAATCCAGACTCGCCCGTGTTGCGCTTCCGCCACGAGGATTTCGGCTACATCCCGCAATATATCCGTGAACTTTATCACATGACTTTTGCGCCGCGCCTGCGTGATGAAGACGGCAACCGCCTTTCCGTCGGCCAAACCGCCCGCCGCCTGAATATGCTGGCTTTTGTCAACCATTGCCAGGGCAGCACCGTATCATTCCAGCTTGAACGCCTGCTCAAACAAGACCTTTTAAACCTCGGCCACTCCGAAAAAATCACAAACTATCTCTTAAAACAGGTGCATAACGTTGACGTCGCACCAGTCATACCGCTTGGTCTGACCCAAACCACAACTTTCAAATTCGTTTCCCTCGCCGATGAAAAAGCCACCAGTGTCCGCACCCCGCAAAGCAACTACGTTTTAAACCGCCGTAAAGAGCATGAGCAATTTATGGAAGGTATCGGTAAAGACAATCAACCGCGCTCAGTCGGCACCCGCCCTTTTTCCATGAATTTCGCGCTTTTCCGCCCTACTGCCAACGAAACCATTTTTGCCGTCAACAATATTTTCCCGGTGGAAATGCAAAAAGACGAAGACCTGGAGGGTATTGAGCATGTTTTTGACAGTTACGCCGACAAAGAAGATAGCAATCGCACCGTCCAAGGCGACGTTTTGAGCCAGACTTTTCGCGAAACCGTCAACTGGATTGCCGAACACACCTTAAAAAACGCCAAAGAGCTGACTGAATTGCCGGATATTTTCCGGGAACAACGTTTCTCACGCCTTGTCGCTTATGCCCAAGGCAATCGTTACAATTTCATCACCCGCGAAACGGCTCTGCAAAAATCCCGCCGCCAGACCGCCCTCCGCCGGCACCGCGACAATTCCCGCTAATCGAGCCCTGCTACCGTCCAACAACCGCCATCAAAAAAGGCAACGCCCGCAGACGTCGCCCTTTTACAATCTGTAACAACACTTCCTTAAAACGGAATATCGTCATCAGCCACTTCAGTCCCGCCCGTCGGTGTGCTGTCCCAGCCGGAAGCCGCCGAAGAAGAATCATAAATATCGCCCGCACCGGCCGGAGCGCCGTCGCCGCGCCCGTCAAGCATGGCAAGTGCGCTGTTAAAATTCTGCAACACCACTTCCGTCGTATAGCGCTTCTGTCCGTTCTGGTCTTCCCACTCGCGCGTTTGCAACGACCCTTCAAGATAAACTTTTGAACCTTTGTGCAGATAGCGCTCTGCCGTTTCCGCCAGCCCCGGACTGAAAATCACGATTCTGTGCCATTCCGTGCGGTCTTTGCGCTCGCCGCTGACCTTGTCGCGCCAGCTGTCGCTTGTCGCCAGGCTGAACGAAACAACCTTTGTGCCGCTCTGCGTATTGCTGACCCGCGGATCCTGTCCGAGATTACCGACCAAAATTACCTTATTTACACTTCCTGCCATTGTTATCTGCCTTTTCTAAAAAAATTAACTGTTAGCGATTATATAAACTTTTTTTTACGATGCAACGGCTTTCGCCGCAAATTAAACATTTTTTTCGCTCCGACGCCGCCTGCCTCAATAAACCTGTTTAAAACCGCCGTCCCGATATTCCTCAATAATATATTTGGACGCCCCGATACTGCCGCTGTGCAGCAAAAACTCGCCCCATTTCTCTTTAAGCGCCTCGCTGTTCGCCGCTTTCGCCAATGCTTCGTAGGCAAATCCTTCTACCTCGCGCGCCAAATCGCTCCACAGTTTGACCGCGACATAGCTGTATGCCTCCAACCCTTTCGGCTCAATGCCGTGCAACCGCAGGTTGACCAGATTCTCCGTAAACATCAGGCTGTCTTTAAGTTCCGGCAGCCCCATCACATAAAGCCCTTCCGCCGCCTCGCCGAGATTCTTAAGCGTTTCCGGCGGCACCATCGCCTTGTTAGTAAATAAAATCAGCCTTTTCTGCACATCTTTCGCCGCCCGGAACAGCTCGGCGGTTTCTTCGCGCCCGCCCAACACAAACGCTATTTCAATTCCGTCGCTTTTAAGCGTTTCCGCCAAATCGTATGCCCCGCCCTGCTCGCGGTTAAGCGCGTAAAACTTCAACAACTCGCTTTTGCCAAACCGGCGAAATTCGTCATACAGAGCCCGCGCCACCTCGGCATAGCCCTCTTCCGGCTTGTCATTATAAATAAAGCCGACTTTCAACCCGGCAAAATTACGGTTATAAAACTGGAAAAAGTCGCCGCTCATCTGCGCTTTTGTTCCCAAAAGCAAAATCCGCCCTTTTTTATCGGTGCTTCCGGCATCGTATGCCACCGTCGTCGGCACAATTTGAAAAATTTTCCCCTTTTCATAAATCGCCGCAATCTCGTCAAAACGGTTGGAACAATAAGGCCCGACCACCAGTCCGATTTTTTTGGATTTCAAAAGCGTCAGCATTTCCGCCGTAGATACGGCCAGCCGGTCATCACAGCGGTCATCAATCGTCAGCATATCAAGCTTTTCGCCGTTAAGCCCGCCGTTATCATTAATTTCCTGCACGGCGAGCCGCGCCCCGTTAAACAATTCTTCGCCGGCACGCGCGTATTCGCCGGATTTCGGCGCAATCACCGCCAGCGTAACCTCGGCCGCCGCCGGTATCGCCGGTATCGCCGCCATCGCCTGCCAAAAACATAGCGCTCCGGCCAAACAACATAGCTTTCTTCTTATCATTTCAAACCGTTAGTCTGTCTAATAAATCTTTTACCTTTATATACCGTATTTTTTATTTGGCAAGCTGTTTTAAAACAAAAAAAGGCAGACGCTCCTCCCGCTTTTCGCTTGCGGAGAAACGCTGCCCGTTACCGATAACAGCCGCGCTAAATTAAAAAGTATAGCGCAAACCGGCAGTAACTTCCATCAGGTTATCCAGGTTGGACATTCCGATATAACTGTAACGTCCCATCATCCTGAAAGAAACATTGTCGGTAAAGTCGTATGAAAAACCGACGCCGGCACGATAGCCGATACGCTGCTTGTCTTCGCTTGTTCCGTCAAATTTATACTTGGTATTGTAATTGGCAACACCGAGCGACGCCAACGCGTTAAAACCGGAGCACATAATCGGCATCCGTCCGTAAAGGTCAAGCCCGTAGGCGTAAAAATCGGACTTTATATCGCCGTCGGCATGGTGCGCCTTGCGTTCGGGCGCCTGCTGAAAAAATGCCTCAATGCTGGTATATTCGGCAATATCCGTACCGATATTGACCATCCATGAATTATAGTCCTTGCTGGCCGCGTTGGCCATACCGCCGTGTTTGGCGTGCGAATAAACATAATCAGCCCCGATATACGGTCTGAAATATTTGTTGCTCCAATCAGCCGCCTGGGCATTGATGGCAAAAACCGACGCGGCCGCCGCTAATAAACACATTTTCTTCATGTTTTAAACTCCATTACAAACTAAAATTAACTTTAGTCCTAAAGTATTACATGGTTATAATACTTCCCGCCGGTTATATATGCTCTGTTTTCATCTTTTAAACAGGTTCGGCGCATTTTTTACGTTTTATTTACCTAAACCTTTTAAAATGCTTATAATTTTAGAACATCTGATAAAACAGGGAAGACAAAAAAATGATGGATTTTTTACCGCCGGAAGAGAATTGCCGTCTTTGCGCCAGACTATGCGCTTTCCGTGCGCAGAACCGCCAAAAATTTCCGTCATACCACAACGCGCCCGTTGAACCGTTCGGCAGCCTCTCCGCCCAAATTCTGATTGTTGGCCTGGCGCCCGGTTTAAACGGCGCCAATCAGACCAACCGGCCGTTTACCAACGATTACGCCGGCGATGTCCTCTACCCGATACTGAAAAAATACGGCTTTGCCGAAGGCGATTACCAAAAACGCAAAGATGACGGCTTCACGCTCGCCAACGTCCGCGTTACCAACGCCGTCCGTTGCGTTCCGCCGCAAAACAAGCCCCTCGGTGAAGAAGAAAAAAACTGCCGCCGGTTTCTTGCTGCGGAAATAGCCGCCATGCCGAATTTGAAAATAATTTTAAGCCTCGGCACCGTTTCGCACAAAAACGTCTTGCAGGCTCTTGGGCTTAAAGCCTCGTCTGTCAAATTCGCCCACGGCGCGTTGCACCGCTTGCCGCCGGTTGCCGAACACCCGGACGGTTTAATACTTGCCGACAGTTACCACACCTCACGTTATAATATAAACACCGGCGTCCTGACATTCGCCATGTTTGAAGAAATAATAAGCAATATTAAAGGACTGTTAAATAAATGACCAAAAACAAACAATTATTTGCCAAACAACCGCAACCATCTTTCTTTTCCCTGTTTAAAACCGCCCTCTGCGCCTTAGTTTTGCTGGCCGCGACTCTGGCGGTTTCGCTGATGGCCTGGGCACGCAGTACCTGGGAAGATTTGGAATTTGAACAGATATTAAGCAACATTAACGTCTTGCCGCGCTCACTGGATATTTTGACATTCAGTCCCGAAATGAAATACTATCTCATCGCCGGCGCCGTTTTGTTTCTGTTTTTAATCGCCATATGCAGCAACAAACGGCTGTTGCAATGCGCGTTCGCCCTTCTGCTCGTCTTCATCTGGCAAATCCGCATCATCCCGTATTATTACTATCGCAACACCACGACAAAGCTTTACGAAAACTATTACCGCGCCCCGGAAATAACCGCCGCCGACTTTCCGCAACAAAAGCGCAACCTTATCCTGCTCCATCTGGAAAGCATTGAAAACAACTTTGCCGACAAGAACCTCTACGGCGCCAACCTCCTGCCTGAATTATCCGCCCTCGCCGCGGAAAATCCGAGTTTCACCGGCTACCAGACTTTATACGGCACCAACTACACCAAAGCCGCGCTCGTCGCCGGCCATTGCGGCATAGCTTACCGCTCGCCCTCGCTTTCATTCGGCAACATCTACGCCCATCTGGCAAACATTACCTGCCTGTCCGACATTTTGGCCGCCAACGGTTACGAAACATGGTTTGCCAAAAGCGCCGACCACACTTTTGCCTATACCGATATTTTTTACAATCAGCACAAATACCAACACATCATTGACCGCTACGCCTTAACTCGCGACCTGTCCGAAGAAGAAATAAAGAAAAACAAAAGCTCTTACGAAGGTTTGAGCGATAAACTTCTGTTCACCCACATTTTGAACCTGTTTCAACAGCAAAAAATCAAAGAGCCGTTTCTGCTGACCGCCTTTACGGTTGATACGCACGTCCCCGGCACCGTCCTGCCTTATAATTGCCCGAAAGTCTACGGCGATATCCGGGACAATATTCTCTGCTCGGACAGCACCGTCGCCGATTTCATCAAAGAATTTCAAAAAACGCCTTACTGGCAAAACACCACCGTCGTCATCGTCGGCGACCACCCGATGTTCAAGAAATTAAAACCGCAAAACAATAAAAAATACCGCCGCGGTATTTTCAACGTCTTCCTGAACCTGCCGCAAAAACCCGTCTATACGCCGGATAAGCCCTTTACCGCGCTGGATATGCCCGCAACTTATCTGGAAGCCCTCGGCGTAAACTTAAAAGGCCACGCTTTCGGGCTCGGCCGCTCGCTTTTCTCCGATGTTCCCTCGCTGATAAGCCTCCCCGAAGCAAAATTAAAAAACGCCGTCAAGCAATACTCAGCGCTGTATGAAACATTTAACAAAACCCCTGTAAACAGTTACAATCCGTATAAATTGGGCACGATACTGACCCAAGAGCTTATCCCAAACTACACCAATTACTACAAAGAGCTGTTTGACCATATTTTTATCAATATGCTAAGCTTCAAACTGGACAGCGTGCCGGAAAAAGATTTAACCCTGTCCGTAACGTTAAATGCTATGCTGTCCTATAAGCCGAAATTATACATCAACATAAACGGCGAACCGCTCACCTCCGTCAAATTGCAGAAAAAAATCGGCGAACAGTCAATTACCGTTGACATTCCCGCCGAACGGATAACCTCGCCCAAATTAAGCATAGAGTTCATCAACAACAATTACCGTTCGGTCATCAGCCAGGGCATAGATATCCGCAAATTTGTCCTGCGTTGAAAACGCCGGCGTATGTTTTTTCCGCCGCCACCGTTTTAACCCGGCTATTTACGATTATTTTAATTTTCACTGCTATAATACCGAAAGAATAACCTGTTAACCAGACGGAAAAAAGATGTTCAAAAAACTGTTGCCTGTTTTATTTGTCTGCCTGCTGTCCGCGACGGAAACCTTTGCATTGAGCTTTAGCCGGCGCGCCGAACTTGTCGGCTTGAAAATAATTCCCGAATACACCGCCGTTTCCCCCGAAACCGCAACGCTTGACATCATCGCCGAAGCAGACATCAGCCGCGGCTGGCATCTGTATTGGGACAACCCCGGCGACATCGGCGAACCGGCCGTCCTGACATTTTTTGAATCCCCCTATTATCAGGAAACTTCCGCCACTCGCACCGCCCCCGAAAAATCCGTCTTTGAAGATATTATCACCTCTTACATCTACAAAGAAAAAGTTTATTTTCACACCTCTTTTGCCTTAAAAAATTTATCAGGCTTAAACCGCCTGCCCTTTGAACTGGTCTTTTCCTACACTGCCTGCCGCGAGTCCTGCCAACCGGAAGACATCCGTCTCGCCTTTGCCCTCCCGGTTGCCGCCACGGCAGAAAAAAATCCGGATTACGCCAAAGCCGTCCCGTCCGCCGAACCGACATTTCCCGTTCCGCTCTCCGCCTCATATTCTCCATTGAACCGGCAGGTTGAATTAAAATTGCAGGACGAAATTCTGCAAAACTGTGCCAACGCCGAATTTGTCAGCCGCCACCGCAAAAAAAGCCCTCTGTCTCCGCTGCCGGAAACTTCTGTTACCGCCGACGGCAGGCTCTACGTCAATTTTGCCGAAGGAGAACTCCCGCCGGATATGGACGGTATCCTGCTTTGCCCCGGACACGCCTACTATCTGAAACCATCGCTTACCGCCGAAACCGCTGCCCGGCCGCCGCATACTGACGCACCGTTGCCCCCGGCGCCCGCCCCTGCGCAGAATAATACCGGATTGCTCTATTATATGCTCACCGCCTTTATAGCCGGCCTAATCTTAAACCTGATGCCCTGTGTCCTGCCGATATTAAGCATCAAAGCCCTCTCCCTTTTGCAAAACCGCCGCCACGCCTCGCCGTTCTCCGCCTTTTCGTATGTTGCGGGCGTCGTCAGCTCATTCCTGCTGCTGGCCGGAATATTGTTTGCCTTGCGTGAGGCCGGCGCCGGCATGGGCTGGGGCTTTCAGCTCCAATCGCCGCTGTTCAACATCTTTCTGCTGCTGTTGTTCTTCTTGATATTCCTGAACCTGATTGACCGCCTCCCCCTGCCTGACACATTCGCCGACAGGCTGAGCCGCGCCGCCGGACAAAAAAGTTTCTTAACCGGCTTCTTCGCCGTCCTCATCGCCTGCCCCTGCACCGGCCCGTTTATGGGCGCCGCTCTGGGTTACGCCATCGCCCGACCCGCCGAAATCTACTTTGGCATCTTTCTGGCTCTGGGTCTGGGTTACGCCCTCCCTTACGCGCTGATTGAGCTGTTCCCGTCCTTTTTCCTTAAATACATACCCAAACCCGGACATTGGATGATAACCCTGAAGCGCGTTCTGGCTCTGCCGATACTTTTAACCTGCCTCTGGCTCGGCTGGATTATCTGCGGGCAACTCCGCCCCGCTCCTGCCGCTACGGAATTAACCTGGGAAACTTACACCCCCGCCAAAGCCGCCGCCGCGATTGCCGAAGGACAGCCGGTTTTCATCAATTTCACCGCCAAATGGTGTCTGGTCTGCCTCTTGAATGACAAAAGCTCGCTCTCATCTGCCGCTTTTCAGGATATTGTCCGCCGCCGAAACATCCGCCTCCTAAAAGCCGACTGGACAAATCGGGATGAAAGTATCCGTCACGCTTTGCAAACTTACAAACGCAACAGCATCCCCCTCTACGTCTACTACCCCGCCGGCAGCAATACCCCGCAAATTCTGCCGCAGCTCCTAACTCCGGATATCCTGCAAGACCGGCTGGAAACGCCAACCGCCTCCGCCTTGCCGGATAATCCGCCCGCCGCCGGCCTGCCGTAAATCACGCCGACCGCTCCGCCTCCGCCTTAAGCCGGTAAAGCCAGTCCAACGCCTCGCGCGGCGATAAGCTGTCCACATCTAACCCCCGAATGGCCGCAACCGCCGGATTTTCTTTCTTTTCCTCTTCTTGCGTTTTCAACGCCTCAAACAACGGCAAATCGTCCTCAACCGCCGTAACCGCTTTGCTCTGCTTTTCTTCTTCCAACAATTTCAGCACCTGCTCCGCCCGCTTGACCGTCAACTCCGGCAACCCGGCCAGCTTGGCAACGTGAATACCGTATGAACGGTCGGCCGCCCCCGGCACCACTTCGTGCATAAAGACGACTTCGCCGTTAAACTCTTTAATTTTCATACAATGCAGGCTCAACCCTTTCAAACGGTTGTTAAGCGCCGTCAATTCGTGGTAATGCGTTGCAAAAATCGTCCGACAGCGGTTTACTTCCGCCAACTGCTCCACGACCGCCCACGCAATGGAAAGCCCGTCAAACGTTGCCGTTCCGCGTCCAATTTCATCAAGAATAACAAACGACCGCTCGTCCGCCCGGTTTAAAATCGCCGCCGTTTCCACCATTTCCACCATAAAGGTTGAACGCCCGCGCGCCAAATCGTCGCTGGCGCCGACCCGTGAAAACACCCGGTCAATAATCCCGATAACCGCCCGCCGCACCGGCACGAAAGACCCCGCCTGCGCCATAATCGCAATCAGCGCGTTCTGTCGCAAAAAGGTTGATTTACCCGCCATATTCGGCCCCGTCAGCAACCATATCCGGTCGTCTTTATGCCGCAACACGCAATCATTGCCGACAAAATTCCCGCCGTCGCCGCGTTTAAGCGCCGCTTCCACCACCGGATGCCGCCCGTCAATAACCTCAAAATCCAGCCCGTCATTAAGCACCGGCCGCGCATAATTATATTCCGCCGCCAATTCGGCCAACCCCGCCGCCACGTCAAGCCGCCCCATAATCTCCGCCGATCTGGCAATAGCGTCGGCCTGCACCAGCGCATGCCGCGCCAGTTCTTCAAAAATCTGCATTTCCGTTGCCAGCGCCTGCTCATCGGCCGTTGCCACCTCGCTCTCTATCTGGCACAGTTCATCTGTTGTAAACCGCACCGCGTTCAATACCGACTGCCGGTGGATAAACTTTTTGTTTTCCAACAGCTTGTCGGCAAACTTCGCCGGCACTTCAACATAATAGCCGATAACCGAATTATTCTTAATTTTAAGCGCCGTCACGCCTGTTTCTTCCGCATATTGCCGCCGCAGTTCTTCACACTGCGCCGCGCTGTCCGTACGAATATGGCGCAGATGGTCAAGCGGCGGGTAAGCCCCGTCGCGGACAAAACCGCCATTACGCGCCAACACCGGCAAATCCTCACGGTTTTCTTTCAACATCTGCTCAATGTCGCCCAACAGCCCCGAATGGTCAAAAAAGCCGTTGACCAGTTTAAACAGCGCGCCGGGCGTCTGCGCATACATACTGTCCGCCTGATAATTTCTGAAACTCAGGATAATATTTTTAATCTCCGGCACCCGCCGCAATGTCGCCGCCAAATCAAACAAATCTTTCGGCCCGCCGCGCCCGAGGCTCAACCGTTGCACCGCCCTTTTGACATCAAGGCAATGGCTGAGCACGCCGCGCAATTCCTGCCGTACCGCCGGATTATCAACAAAAAACGCCACCGCGTCAAGCCGGTCGTTAATCTCGCGTATATCCGTAACCGGCGCCGCCAGCCTTTCCGCCAACAGCCGCCCGCCGATTCCCGTTACCGTCCTGTCCATCACCTTAAACAGGCTCAAACCGCCGGGAGTATTCGGCGCCAGCAATTCCAAACTGCGCCGGGTAGACGCGTCAATCTCCATAATTTCCGTCTCGCGCACCCGTTGCGGCGCCTCAATCCGCGGCAATCGCCCTTTTTGCGTATTTTCAATATAAGAAAACAGCGTCCCTGCCACAATCGTTTCAATCTTGGAAAACTCGCCGAACGCCTCCAGCGTCTGCACCTGAAAAGCCCTCAAGAGCGCCGCCCGTGCGCTGTCATAATTAAACCTTGCCTTCGGCCATACCGACAGCTTGTCGCGATATTCGTTAAGCAACGGAAAGAAATCCGGCTTTTCCAACATCTGGTCGGAAATAAGCAATTCCGACGGATCCAACCGCGCCAACACCGAAGCAAGCTGCGTATACGCCGGCACATCGCCGGCCTCCAGCGTCTGCAAAAAGAAAGCCCCGGTGGAAATATCAAGCCACGCCAGCCCGGTTTCATTGCCGCGCAGATAAGTGCAAACGATAAAATTATCCTTTTTCGCCTCCAAAAGCGTTTCTTCGGTCAGCGTCCCCGGCGTAACCAGCCGCACCACCTCGCGCTTGACAATCGCTTTATAGCCGCGTTTCTTCGCCTCTTTCGGGTCTTCCACCTGTTCGCATATAGCCACCTTGTAACCGAGTTTAATCAGCCGCGCCAGATAAATTTCATAAGCATGAAACGGCACCCCGCACATCGGGATTTCCTTGCCGTTTGCCGACTTGCTCCGGCTCGTCAGCGTCAACCCGAGCGCGCCGGATACCGTAATGGCGTCTTCAAAAAACAATTCATAAAAATCGCCCATCCGATAAAACAGCAGATATTCCGGATGTTCTCTTTTTATCTCCAGATATTGCCCCATCGCCGGCGTCATCGGCTGTTTTTCCATCTCCTGCAACCCGGCCATACCGTTTTTTTGCATTTTTGCCCGGCTTTCTTCTTTGCAGGCACAACCCGGCAAAACCGGCGCTTTGTCCGTTTCCCTGCCGCCCAAAGCCGTTTCCGTCGCCTCGCTCGCCCCGGCCTCAACTCTGCCGGCCGCTTTGTCTTCAAACGCCGCCTGCGCCTCCGCCTCGCTAATCGCACCGCCTTTATCTGCCGCTTCAGTCATCGTTTTTGTTCTTCCTTAAATTAACCAATTCTAAACCTGCCGCAGAGTATAATAAATTCCGAACCGTTAGTCCACGATATTTTTTGAGATATACTAATGCAAAATCAGCAAGACGAATTTCTAGGCATTGACAAAAACTCCGGTTTTGCGCTGCGCGTGTTGATATTATCCTTTCCCGCCGGCCTGATATTTTTAATCCTCGGCATATTTGACATCTTGTCCGCGCCGATGGCCTCGCTGTCGTATGCCTGCATTTTGTTTTTCAACACCGTCTTTTTAATGCCGATATCAACCGAGCTGCAACAAATCAAAAAATACATTTTAAGCCTGTCTTCCGGCAATCAGGAGGAAAAAATCCCGGGCAATTTAACCGAAAAGGAAACCCGCGACATTACCGAAGCCATCAACTCCATGCATAAATTCTGGGTTGACAAGACCGATATGTTGGAAAACCGCACTCTGTCCGATGCCGCCGTTTTGGATACCCTGCCCGACCCGCTGTTGATGATAAATAAGGAAAGCCGCGTCATCGGCGCCAACCTGGCCGCCCGCACCCTGTTCGCCGTGGATTTGAACGGACGTGACATCAAAGATTTTATCCCCAATCCGGACTTTATCGCCACATTAAACAAAATCCACTCGTCCGAAAGCCGCCGCGAGGAGATGAACCTCTGTCTGCAAAACCTCCCCGGCAAACCGAAATTTTATTTGCGTATCAGCACCATCCCCTGGTTTGCCAAAGGCGACATTATCGCCGTCGTTTCTTTCTACGACCTGCAAAAAGCCCTTCGCTTGGAACAAATGCAACAGGACTTTGTCGCCAACGCCAGCCACGAACTGCGCACGCCGCTCTCCATCATCTCCGGCTTTATTGAAACCCTGCAAACCACGGCCAAAGACGATGAAAAAGCGCGCGACAAATTTCTCCGCATTATGCAGGAACAGGCCGCCTATATGTCCTCGCTGATAGAAAATCTGCTTTCGCTCTCCAAAATTGAATTGACCGTCAA
Source organism: uncultured Alphaproteobacteria bacterium (assembly GCA_944392865.1). Taxonomy (GTDB): domain Bacteria; phylum Pseudomonadota; class Alphaproteobacteria; order RF32; family CAG-239; genus CAG-267. The sequence goes on along the minus strand of CALXYD010000025.1, from coordinate 121 downwards.
CACCCCGCCGCACGACAAAGTCAGCGTCAACGCCGTCATCCGTGAGATTAAAAGCGCGTTGGAAATCAAACTCAAAGCCCAAAATCTTGAACTGTCCACCCGTTTTGCCCGCCTGCCGCAG
>CALXYD010000024.1 GCA_944392865.1 uncultured Alphaproteobacteria bacterium | reverse complement strand
GAGGGCGAGCCGGATACCAAGGCGGAGATTCTGATTCAGAATAAAATAAACTACACACCCAAAGTCAGCGTCATCATCCCTGTTTATAATGTGGAAGAATATCTGCGCGAATGTCTGGACAGCGTCGTCAACCAGACCTTGAAAGAGATTGAAATCATCTGCGTGGACGACGGCTCCACCGATAACTCTCTGGAAATATTGAAAGAATATGCCAAGAAAGATAGCAGAATAACGGTTATCACCCAACAAAACCTCCATGCCGGTGTCGCCCGCAACGCCGGCCTCGCCGTCGCCAAAGGGGAATATTTGAGCTTTCTTGATTCCGACGACTTTTTTGAATTAAATATGCTAGAAGAAACTTATGAGGTGGCAAAAACTGAAAATTCAGATTTAACTTTCTATCAATATAAAAATTATAATAATGAAACAAAACAAACAGAGAAAATTGCAGGAATAAATAAACAATTTCCAGTAAATGAAAAAGGATATGCAGTATTGCAAACGACAGATATAGCTTCTCAACTTTTCACAATATGTAATCCCATGCCATGGAATAAGTTAATAAGCCATCAATTGGTTAAACAAGAACAACTATTTTTCCAATCATTAACAGCTTCAAATGATGTATATTTTTCACAGATGATTTTAGCATATTCACAAAAAATAGTTTTATGGTATAAAACCTTTGTATATTACAGATATAATAGAAAATCCTCTCTAAAAAATAATCGAGACAAATATCCGCTAAATTTTTGTTATGCATTTAGTGGAATATTCAATACGCTGAAAAATAAAAATTTATATGAAAAATATCAAAAGACATTTTTAACATCATATTTATCTTCAGCACTGTGGACAGTTGAACATACGGATAAAGCTCGTCAGCAAGTGAAAGATTGTATTAGAGAAAAAATCATACCTGAATTTTTAATTTTAACTAAAAACAAAAGTATTTTTTCAAATTATATGATTAGCAGAATAAAAAGAGTCTATGAACCAGATATAATTATTTCTTTAACATCTTATCCTGCTCGCATTGAAACAGTAAATCAGACCATTGAGAGCTTGCTCAATCAGACAATGAAAGCGGATAAAGTAATTTTATGGTTGGCTCCAGAGCAATTTCCAAATAAAGAAAAAGATTTGCCGGAACACTTATTGGCATTATGTGATAAAGGATTAACAATTGATTGGTATCATGATATTAAGTCTTATAAGAAACTAATTCCAACCTTAAAAAAATATCCAGAAGCTATTATAGTAACAGCAGATGATGATTTGTTATACGATAAAAACTGGTTATTATATTTATACAATTCTTATCTTACAGAAAAAAATGTTATACACTGCCACAGAATAACAAGACTCTATAATATAGGAAACCAATTAAGAATATTAGATAGAAATTTATATTTAAATAAGAAAAACTGTTATCGCGAAGATATTAAAAAAGCAAGTTATTTTAATAAATTGAGTGGAGGTGCTGGAACATTATATCCGCCACACTCCTTACATAAAGATGTGTTAGATGAAGAAACATTTATGCAACTAGCACCAACAAGTGATGATATCTGGTTTTATATTCAAGCAATAAGAAATAACTACAGAGTGAAGGTAGTTGATAATAATTTATACATATTAAATTACATTCCAGGGACACAAAATGAAAATTGTTTATGCAGAATAAATGATATAAGTGGAAATAAAATTTTTTATTTACATTTATATACATTGATAAATAAATACCCAGAAACAAAACAACAATTTAATGAGGATAATATACAAAATAAACAAACTATATCTTCTATCTATCAGAATATGAAAATTATGTATAAACAAGAATTACAAACATGGTATCAAAGAGTAACTGGAAAGTATCTAAATTTAGATAATCCTCGGACTTTTAATGAAAAAATACAATGGCTTAAACTTTATGATTCGATACCGATTAAAACACGTTTAGCCGATAAATACCTCGTTCGTGAATGGGTAAAGGAAAAAATTGGTGAGCAATATCTGATTCCTCTTTTGGGTGTATATGATAAATTTGAAGACATTGATTTTGCCAAACTTCCTAATCAGTTTGTGATTAAGTGCAATCACGGTTGTGCTTATAATATAATCGTTAAAGATAAGTCAAAATTGGATTTGGCAGAAGCTAAAGCAAAGTTAGATAAATGGTTACACGAAAATTTTGCTTTCAAAGCAGGTTATGAACTTCATTACAGAGATATAAAACCGAAAATTATTATAGAAAAATTTATAGAGAATAAAGGCACAGATGATTTATATGACTATAAGTTCTGGTGTTTTAATGGAAAGTTAGCATATATTCAATTTTTGTCAGAAAGAAATCTTTCCGGATTAAAAATGGCCTTTTATGATAGAAAATGGAATAAGCAAACATTTGTATATTCCCATCCGTTAGATAAAAAAACAATAAAAAAACCTGATAACTTAGATGAAATGATACAATTAGCAGAAGCCTTATCAAAGGGTTTTCCTTGTGTGCGTGTAGATTTTTATCGTCTAAATGATGGAACAATATATTTTGGAGAAATGACATTTACATCAGCTTCTGGCAACTGTAAGTGGAATGATGAGCATATAAATAGAGCATTAGGCAATATGATAAAACTCCCCAAGCTCGCTTATAATATTGACACCGGCGAATATTATAAATTGCCGAAAAAGAGCAAGTTGAAGCCGTGGCTGCTGTTGCCGTATAATTTACTCAAGCAAAAGTATTTACAGGAGAAATATCAGAATGCGCAGTGTCAGTCAATCTGCCGTCAGCTCAAATCTATACGCATAGACGTCAAAAACTTCGGCAAGGCGGAGAACAGCACGAATATCGCGACCGCCGCCAAGGTATCGCATCCGGCATGGTTTGCGAATGAACAGGGGCAGGGGTGCGTTGCCGAAAGTTGCGGCAATACTGAAAAGCTGGCCATAACCTGCCGCGGCGCCGGCAAGTTGCGCCTGGAATTCAGGGGCTCAGATAAGCGATTTGACGGAACGCGTTTCCCGCTCTGGATTGATTATAAATCTATTAAAATCAACGGTAAAGAACAGTTGTCTGTACCTGTCCAGACGTGGCACGACAAGCCGTATCGCTTTGAAATGCCGGTAAAAGACGGGCAGGTCATCAACATAGAGGTGGCCCAGCAATATCATCAATACACCAAAGACGAGCTGCAAGACGTCATCTTGAAACTCAATCCGAATTCGGATTATATCCGCCGAAACATCAACCGCTTAACGGATAAAATTTACGACAAAATCACCGTCAAACCCGCCGCGCCCCGAGTCAAAAAGCCGAAAGCCGCTTCAAATCAGGAGCTTTTAACCTCTATTGCCGCGCTGAATGCCCGCATTGAGCGTTTGGAGCAGGAAAACCGCGAACGCCAGGCGCAACTTCTCGCCGCAATCAATACGTTGAAAAAATCATAATTGAAAGGAGAACCGTATGGACGTTGCAAAAAAATCTCTCAGGCAAAAATCGCTAAGTCCGTTGGCACAATCCCGTCGGCAAAAGCGTCATCGCCTTGTATGTCATAATAAAGATGATTTGTGTATGAAAAATTATCTCAACAAACATTTTGCTACACTCCAAACGGAAATCAACGGAATGAAAGCGCAGGTCTCTGCCGAAATCAAAGCCTTGCAGACAAAAGCACAGCGCCAGTATCAGGAGCTGAATTTCGCCGATTTGCTGCATGACAGCACCGCCGGAAGCCCGTGGCTCAAAGACAAGTCCTTCGCGCTTTACGGCTGGGCGGCGAATTACAGCTTTATCTACACGCTGTTTCGTATTTTGGATAACGTCCGCCCGGCAAGAATTTTGGAAATGGGTTTGGGGCAAACCTCGCTTGTAACCTCGCAATACGTCGCGCATAACAACCCGGCGGCAGAAGTGGACATCATTGAGAATGACACGAGTTGGATAAATATTTATCGCCCGCGCCTCGCTGCCGGCGAAAATATCCGCTTAAACCAATGCGATATAGAGTTTTTTGACGAGGAGGGGCAGAACCGCCGCTATAATCGCGCCGCTTTGTCGCAAATAACCGCGGATAAAAAATATAACCTGATTATCGTAGACGGGCCGATGGGCGGCGGGCAAAAACACCCACGCTCCAATATCTTGGATTTGGTAGAAAAAAATCTCGCGCCGGATTTCATCATTATTTTTGATGACGCCGAGCGCCCGGGGGAACAGGCGACTATCGCCCGTACGCAGGATAAGTTAAAAACGATGGGGATTGCATTTGCCACCCAGCAGCGCGACGCCATCAAATCACAATTTTTAATCTTTAGCCAATCTTACGAATTTGCCAGATATTTATGAAGAAAGGAACTTTGATGAAGAAACTGATTATTTCCGTAACAATGGTATGGGCTGCTCTGGCAGCGTATATTCTTTATGATGTCAACACCGCCCGATTCCTGCCAATACCGGCGATTACCGCCTGATGGATAAAAAAGTGGTGGATGCGATTCTGACCATACAGGAAAATAAATTATTTATGAAAGGAATTTTCAGCTGGGTGGGGTTTAAGTCCTGCGGGGTAGAATATAAGCGTCCGGAACGCGCCGCCGGAAAAACAAAATGGAATTATTGGAAATTGTGGAATTTCGCTTTGGACGGCATAACCGCGTCAACGACATTGCCTTTGCGAATATGGACATATATCGGCAGCATTATTGCGTTTATATCGGGAATGTATGCGTTGTATATCATTTTTCGGACATTGTTTTACGGCGTAGCCCTCCCGGGATATGCCTCATTGTTGGTGTTTATTTTGTTTTTCGGCTCGGTACAGTTAATTGTATTGGGCATTTTCGGCGAATACATCGGACGCATATTTACCGAAGTCAAACGCCGCCCCCGCTATATCATTGATGAAAAAATAAATTGCTGAAAATGCGACCAATAAATCCCAAAGGGCAGGAAACGCACTCTTGCCCTTTTTGTTAGTTTGCACTATAAAAAACAAAAGGGCTTGAGAAATCTCTCAAACCCTTCATATTACTGGTGAGCCCGACGGGATTCGAACCCATGACCCTTTGATTAAAAGTCAAATGCTCTACCGACTGAGCTACGAGCCCACAACGTAACTGACAAGGACTTATAACGGATAAAAAAAAGATAGTCAATAAAAAAATACAAAATTTTTTCATTTAGCTAGATATTTATTAACCTTTTTATGCTAACACTAACATAAACAACGTAAGAACAATAGATTAAGAGGGGTGAAAGTATCCACAATGAAAAAAATAGAACAGGAAAGCAGATATGATATTTTGCAAAATGATGCTGGGGAAATCCTGATTATCATCAATTCCCGCGCCGGTGGACCGGAAAATCCGCGTTTTGTGTATGATGGCGGAACAACCGCTTTACTTTACCGTAATAAAGACGGTGCGGTTATCTTTAAAAATATCGCCAAAGACGCCCGTCTGCCGTTAAAAGCCGTCAGCTCCATGCTGATTGTTGAGGTGGAAAACGAGGATGTCGCCCGGGAATATGTTGTCCCCGTCCGTATAGTAAAAGATGTAAAAGCCTTGATAAAATAATATCTCTCGCCTAAAATTCCCGTAACTGCGATTCTGTTAATAAGAAAGGAACGGAGAAAATGGCGGAGATAATGGCGTGCCTGATAGCAGTCGGCTTGACAGGTTTTTTGCGGTTAAGAATGAAATATGACCGCTTGCTGTCATGGTTGATGTTTTTCGCGGCGGCTTTTCTGTTTGTAAAATTTTCAGATTTAATTGTCGCCGGCGGCAAAAACGGTTTTTCTTTGCTGTGGAACAGCTCCAAAATCGGTGATATCACCGTTGATTTTAAGCCTTCCGAAACGGAATATCAGGTGCTGTTTCCGGCTTTCTTTATTTCGCTGTTGACGATTCTTCACAACAATATTTTTCGTTATGAAGAAAAAAAGAGTTCATTTAACGCGCTGATAATATTAAACATTGTAACCATAAGCCTGCTAGTGTGCGCGGAAAACTATGTCCAGCTGATTACCTGCATTTTTACCGTTGATATTTTGGGCTATGTTTTGTTGCGTGATGTGGATTCGGCGCGCCGCTATGTGATATACAATTTCTTTGCCGACACCTGTTTGTTTATGATACTGGCGCTCGTCTGCGGAAAATTGCAGAGTCTAAGCCTCGCTGATTTGCCGAAATATGACGAGATTGGCCGGCATAAAGATTTTGTCGGCTTGGTTGCCGCCTCCGCATTGCTGATAAAAACCGGCTGTTTTCTGTTTCAAAGCTATTTGCTGGATTTGTGTGCCGGGCGCTTCCAGCGTATGAGCGCGGTAAATCTGCTGTTTTCGCCGCTGGTCGGTATATTGGTGTTGCTAAAATTGCATAGCCTGCTGGTCGTATCCGATCTGACGCTCCCGTTGCTTAAGATAATCGGAATTTTAACCGGTTTGTCCGGAATTGTGTATTTTATTCTGATTGATAACATCAAGAAAAAAACAGTATACCTGAATATGGGATTTATCGGCCTGGGGCTGTTTATGCTTTCGCAGGGCAGTTTTGTGGGAAATTGGTATTTTTCGGCTTATTATGTAACCGTCTGCTTTTTTAACCTGATGTTTTTGAAGATTTATTTATATCAAAATCATGAAACAAAAGTCAGCGCGATGTTGAACGGCAGCGAAACAAACACCTGGTTAATGCGCGGCGTATTGCTCCAGATGATAATGACTGTTAATATTTTTTTGGTTGTTTTGGCGGCTCTATCGGAAAAACTGTCATCTGTCTGGGTATTGCGCGGCGGTGTGATTATTACGGCCGCTGTCGCTATCGTCTTAAATCACATCTACCGCTCGCCGCACGCGCGCCGGCTGGAAGCGCTCAATCCGAACCCGCTTCGTGTTATTTCATTGCTGGTAAACGTATCTCTGCTCGGTTGGGCGAGCTGGTGTATGCAGGCGTTCGGGTGGCATAATTTCGTCTGGATTATGCTGTTTCTTGCGGCGATTGCCTTGCCGATATTTACCAAATTGCGAGCAGCCTATGAGGTTGAATGGCTGCAAAAGGAGGATTTAAGCAAAAGTTTCTTCTTTTATACGCTTGTAACGCCGTTGATGTATTTGAGCCGCACATTGTGGCTGACGGTTGATTTTGTATTTTCCGAAAAAATCATTACCGCCGGTTTAACCGCCATCAATCGTCTGGGCATTTCCGCTTTCTTAAAGCTTAACCGCAAGAGTTGTAAAGCGTGTCTGGCCTTTATTCTGTTCGGGCTGGCCGTGTTTGCCGCATCGTTTTATGTGGGGAGGTTGTAATGGATTCGTATATTCTCCTGTTGCTGATCGTCATACCTTTGCTGGGGGCTTTCTTTTCTCTGGCCGCCAAAAATGACCGCGCGGATACGGCGCAAAACGTCTATAATGTGTCTATTTTTAGTTTGATGGCAAACATTGGCGTCATTTTATATGTTTTTTCCTGTTGTAATACAAGAGAAACGGGAATGCAACTGGTTGAACGGTTTTACTGGACGGAATTCCCGCCGATAACGTTGTATCTGGGCGTGGATATTTTTTCGCTGCTTTTGATTCTGAGTGTGAATTTTGCCTTTTTAATCGGCGAATTATGCCTGCATCGCAAAACCGAACGTTCCAAAACGCTGATTGCCTCGGAATTGCTGTTTATCAGTCTCGTAAACGGATTCTTTTTAGCGGCGGATATTATCACGTTTTATATTTTCTTTGCCGCTTCTGCCGCGCCGCTGATAATTCTGATAAGTACCTACGGCAGCCAGCGCAAAAAAACGGTCTTGGTTCGTTTCAGCTTGTATAATTTAATCGGTGCGCTGCTGTTGCTGGTCGCGGTGGTTATGATGTATAACGTACATCGGCAAAATATTCTGCTTGGCGCCGCCGGCAAGTTAGATTTTCAGGGCAAAGCCGAATATGTCGTATGGCTGGGAATTTTTCTTGCCTTTATTTCCCGTTTGCCGATATGGCCGTTCCATTATTGGATATCGTCCATTAACTCAAGCTTAAAAAATCCGTTGGTCTTTATCGTCGGCAATTTGATTCCTCTGATAGGCTTATACGGTTTTATCCGTTTTTGGCCGAATACCGTGCCGGAAACGATTGCGGTCTATGCGCCGTTTTTTGAAGCTGTCTGCATTATCACAATGTTATTTATAGCTCTGGTCAGCTTAAGCCATAAAGATATCCGCTACAAGCTGTTTGCCTATACAACGGTTTATTATCTGCTGTATTTGACCGGTGTCTTTTTGCCGACGGATATATTAAAACAAAACATCGGTTATTCGCTGTTTGCCTATATCATCATTATCACGGTGCTGTCATTTTTGATAAGCCACATTGATTACCAGAAGAAAGAACTGGGCATTTACGGTTCAAGCGGTATTTTATGCTATATGCCGCGCACATCAAAATGTCTGTCATTGTTTGTTCTGGCAGGGATTGGCTTGCCGGTAACGCCGCTGTTCTGGAATAATTTTATTATCCTCTCGGAAATATTTAACTATAATCTGATATTGGGAATTATGGTAATGGGCGCTTTATTTATCGTTGCGCTGTCGCTGCTGGAAGAATTGTTCCGCCTCAAAGATAAGAGCTCGGCGGCCTCAGCCTGCGTTCTCGGTGCCGACTTGTCAAATCGCCACTATGCTGTTTACATCGGCAGCCTGTTGGTATTGTTTTTCTCATTTTTCAAACCGTTATGGTTCGTTTTTTAAGGGAGGGATGAAGTCTTGCTGCACTATATGGTTTATACGCTTCCCGAGCTGTCTTTGTTCTTTGGCCTGTTGCACCTCTGCCTGCTGTATCTTTTGTCTTATGACGCGGCAAAGGTATATGCCCGCACGGCGCGTTTTTGGCTTTTGGCCTCGTTATTTTGCAGCATATTGCTGTATGATAAGACGTTTAGCCCGATGTTTTTTGAAAATAACGCCTACACCTTGCTGTTTAAGCTGTTGGCGGGCTTTTTCGCATACATCATGTTGGGTTTGTCGGCGATGTGGTTCGGCGCCGAAAACCGCACCGGCTGCCGCTATTATGTTCTGATATTATGCGCGCTGATCGGCAGCAATTTGCTGCTTGCCTCGTCAAATCTTCTGGCAACGCTGTTCTGCTACGGCTTGCTCATTTATATCAACTACCGCCTGTTGGCCATAAGCTATGAAAAACTGCCCTCCGAGGCGCCGACGCGCTATATGGGGTTGTCCGGTGTTGTCGTGCTGCTGTTTGCTGCCGGTTACGGCTATTTGCATTACCGTCTGGACGGCGATGTCGAATATGGCGTTCTGCGGGAAGCTTTTGCCGAAAACAAGGATTCGTTCCGTCTTTATATGGCCGCGGTGGCCGTTGTCGTTCCGGTGATGTATTCTCTCGGATTGGCGCCGTTTCATATCACCGCCGAGGACAAGGTTGGCAAGGGAATTTTGCCGGTCAGTCATTATTTTGCGTTGTTCCTGCCGGTTGTGCTGTGGGGAACGCTGATAAAAATGGACACCGCCTTGCTCGCGCCGTATCAAAATGAATTTGCCCCGGTGTATGCCGGCTTTGCCCTGCTGTCGGTAATTTTCGGCGCGATGGGCGCCAATTCGCGCATAAATCTGCACCGGATTTTTGCTTATAGTTCAATGTATCATTTTGGCATTGTCCTGTTGCTGTTGTCGTTTTTTAAGCTTGAAACGGATTTCGCCGCGTTTGTTTATTTGTTCGTCTGCCTGTTGAGCTTAAACGGCAGCTATCTTGTTTTTTACAGCCTGAAGAGCCGGGGGGAGTATCTGGCTTCCGTTACTTCGCTGTCCGGCCTGGCGGAAACGCACCCCTATACGACCGGCGCCCTGTTAGTCAGCTTGTTTTCGCTGATAGGCCTGCCGCCGCTGGCCGTTTTTATGGGGCAGTTTGATTGCATATCAATCCTGTTGCGCAACGGTTATTTCATAAGTTTGGGTATTGTGCTGTTTTTCCTGCTGGTTTTGGCAAAGGCCTATCTGGATATTATGAAAACCGCCTATTTTGAAAAGAAAGTCAAAATATTTGATACCGAAAACCGCGCCGTGCCGCTTTATACGGTGTTTTGCATATCGTGCATTGTGCTGGCAGCGTTTAATCCGGGGAATTTATTGCAAATATTAAAGGATATGTTCTATGTCGTCAGCCTGTAAGGGAAAAATAGCTTCGTGGTTATGGTATGAGGAAGAAAGCGTCGGTTCCACAAATGACGAAATAAAAAAGCTGGTGCCCGAAGCCGGCGAAAGTATCGTCATAAGCGCCGTCCGCCAAACCGGGGGCAGGGGGCGCCGCGGCCGTGTCTGGCAGGGGCTGGACGGCAATTTGTTTTTTACATACAGCCTGTCCTTTCCGATAAGCGAATTAAGCCGCATTGTCTGCCTGACCGGATTAAGCCTTGCCGAAACGGTAAAGAAAATCGCCCCGTCCGCCCGCGTGCAGATAAAATGGCCGAACGACGTTTTTCTGGAAGGCAAAAAGCTCTCGGGAATTTTGCTGGAAAATATTTCAGATAACCTGTGGGGTATCGGCATCGGCGTCAACATTGTTTCTTCGCCGCGGTTGGATGATATGCCTTATCAGGCGGTTTCGCTGAAAGAATGCGGGATAATGCTTGACCGGACAGAATTTTTGCATTATTATCTCCACGAATTTGCCGCGGATTTGGCCTATTGCCGAAAAGCCGGTTTCGCCGCTGTTAAAGAGCGCTGGCTCGCATTGGCGATGAATTACCGGCAAAACATCGGCATAAAAACCGAAACAGGCCTGAAAGAAGGCGTATTTGCCGATATAGACGATAACGGCTATCTGCTTTTGCAGACAACGGACGGGAAGACGGAGAGGATTATTGCCGGAGATTTATTTACGGCGGAGATGAAAAAAGAAAAATAAAAAGGAAAATAAGAATGAGTGATTTTAAGAAAAAAGGTTTGTATTTTTTGCCGCTTGGCGGTGCCGATGAAATCGGTATGAATATGTATGTTTACGCCGCGGGCGGCAAACTGATAGTGGTAGACGCCGGTTACGGCTTTTTGAACGACGATTTTCCGGGGATGGATATGTGTTATGCCTCGCCCGAGTTTTTGGAAAATTATCGTGATGATATTTTGGGGCTGTTCATTACCCACGGGCATGAAGACCATCTCGGCGCCATCGCGCAGGTCTGGCCGTCGCTGCAATGTCCGGTTTACGGCACAAATTTTTCGTTGGGACTGGTAAAAGAGCGCTTGGCGGAATATAAATTGCAAGATGCCGTGCCGCTGGTTTCCGTTAATAAAGAGCCGGTTGTCAGGGTGGGCGATTTTGAAGTAACGTTTATCCCGATTGCTCACTCCATACCAGAAACGTCTGCTTTGTTTATCAAAACCCCGTTCGGCAATGTAATGCACGCGACCGACTGGCGTTTTGACGATAACAAGCTTTCAATGGTAAAGACCGATTTTGCCGGTTTGAAACAGGCCGCCAAAGAGGGCGTGGATATTTTTGTTTGCGATTCGACCAACGTTATGGTAGATGAGCCGCAGGCCAGCGAAGAAGATGTTCGGCAAAATCTGCTGAAAATAATTCCCGAAATGCAGGGCGGTATTGTCGCCACCTGCTTTGCCTCCAACATTATGCGGCTGGAGAGCCTGATTTTGGCCGCGCGCGCCGCCGGGCGGACGCCGGTTTTGGCCGGGCGCAGTCTGGTAACGAATGTCAAAATTGCCAAGGAGTGCGGTTATTTACAGGAATATACGGATTTGCATACGTTGGATGAAGTGGACGGAATAACCTCGGATAAAGCGCTGTATATATGCACCGGCTCGCAGGCCAACTACCGCAGCGCGATGACGCAGATAGCCAATGACGAGAGCAAGTATATCAAATTGGGCTCGGATGACAATGTGATTTTCTCCTCTAAAATTATCCCCGGCAATGAGGATAAAATTGAGCGCCTGCAGGAAAAGATTTTAGCCAAAGGCGTCAATCTGGTAACCGAGGAGGATTATCTGGTGCATACATCGGGACACGCCAGCCGTAAAGATTTGCAGGCGATGTATGAATTGCTGAACCCGAAAATCGTTCTGCCGGTGCACGGCGATAAAAAGTTTATCCGCGAGCATAAACGTTTCGCCAAAAGTTGCGGCGTTGAAGATGTCTTTTCAGCCGAAAACGGGGATATGTGCCTTTATCAAAAAGGTGAAATCGCCAAGATTGAGCAGGTTCCCGCCGATATTATGGGCGTGGATCGCGGCCGTAGCGTGTCGCTGGGCTCAGAGCTTATAAAGAACCGCCGCCGCATTATGTATAACTGCACTTTGTTTATATCCGCCGTCATCAGCCGCGACTACCGGCTGAAATCGCTGCAGTTCAGCTCCATTGATATTTTGGAGGAAAATGAATGGTATCTTCTGCATGAAGAAATTATGAAACAGGTTGTTCCGCAAATAGAGCAGAAGTTGTCCGAACGCCCGAACCGCAACGCTGCGGAAGATTTTATCCGCGGCCGCATCCGCCGGCGGATAATGTCGGCAACGGATATCAAGCCGGTAACCACGCTTCATGTCCATTGGGAGGAAGATGAGGACGCGGACGAGATGACGGTATAAATTTTAATTTTAGGGAGAGAAAAATGCAAAAGATTATTCCGGAGAAATTACAAAAAGGCGACACGGTAATGGTCGTTGCCCCGGCCAGAGGGATAAAAATCATCGGCGGGGATGTCCGCCGGATAGCCCGGGAACGGCTGGAAAGTTTGGGGCTGAAAGTCGTGTTCGCTCCGAATACGACCGATGAAAACTGGGATTATATGGGTTCAAGCTCCATAGAAAAGCGCGTGGCGGATATCCATACCGCATTTGCCGATACGAGCGTCAAAGGGATAATGACCATTATCGGCGGCGCCAACTCCAATCAACTGTTGCCGTATCTGGATTATGATTTAATCCGCCGCAACCCGAAGATTTTTTGCGGTTTCTCCGATATTACCGCATTGGAAAACGCCATCTTGGCCAAAACGGGGCTGGTAACCTATTACGGGCCGCATTTCAGCTCGCTCGGGATGAAAAAAGGCTGCGATTATACTTTTGAGCATTTTGTGAAAATGTTGATGACCGACGGTAGCGATACAATAGAACCGTCAACCGTCTGGAGCGATGATTTGTGGTTTTTGGATCAGGAAAAACGCGAGTTTGAAGCCAATGAAGGATATTGGAATATCCATTCCGGCACTGCCGCTGGCACGATAATCGGCGGCAATTTGGGAACGTATAACTTGTTGCTCGGCACCTCTTATCGCCCGCATTTTACTCCGGATACGATTCTTTTTGTTGAAGATACGGAAGGGTGCGGTTTGGCGGAATTTGAGCGCAACTTGCAGGCGTTGATTTATCAGGATGACTTTAAGAACGTCAAAGGGTTGGTTGTCGGGCGTTTTCAAAAAGGTTCAAAAGTAACCCGCGAGGGGCTGGAGTTCATCATTAACACTAAAGCCGAATTGAAAGATATGCCGGTTCTGGCGAATGTTGATTTTGGGCATTCGGCGCCGTTGTTGACTATTCCGCTCGGAGGTAGCGCCAAGCTGGAAAATGGCCGCCTCTCTTATCGGGATTAACCGATTCTGCAAAAACAAAAAACAGGCGGGAGCTTGGAGCTCCGGCCTGTTTTTCTATTCTGACTACAAGTTAAGCCTTAACTTTGTATTCTTTTCCCGCTTCATCCGTAATGGTAACTGACTTGACGGGTCTCATACCTTCCATCTGGTAAGTTGAAGTAATTTTGATTTTGTGTCCGCCGTTCAACTCATTGGGCAAAGTCGCCTCTGAACTGGGCTCAAGCAGATAGCTTACGCCGCCTGCCACCAGAACAATTTGGAACAATCCGTTTCCTTCCGGTGCGGAAGCTGAAAAAGCGGAAGTAATCACGACTTCTTTTTCTTCTTTCGGCATCAGCTTTTCTTCCAATCCGTCGGCAAAGACCCTGGTTGATTCAACAGCTTTATCAACTGTTTGTTTAATTTTTTCTTTACCGAAGAACCATACCAATCCGCCTCCGACAAGGAAACCGAAGATAAATCCGAAATTGTTCAACACAAATGCAATAATCAACACCACAACGGCGATGATGATAAAAGTTTTCATTGATTTCATAATTGTAATTTTTTAGTTTTTTAATTAGTTAATAGTTTAAAGTGGCACAACGCTTTATGCCGTTTTCTTGTCTGTAAGGCGCTCTTGGTCTTCCTGATAGGAGATATGCCCAAGCGAGTCGGCAAACATCTTCATACCACCCTCAAGCGATTGCAACTGTCCGTTTCTGACGCGGGCATTTTCTTTGGTAATCAAACCGTAATCCAAGAGGATGTTGTTCTTTTGGATGAAAGATTGCAACGTTACCGCCACGCCGTAAAGATAAGTTTTTTGTTCTTCCATAATCAGACGAGCCATCGTTAGGTTATAAGATTTGAGCGTTTCGGTTCTTTCTCCCAGGTTCGAAATTTCTTTTCCCTGGTCGCCAAGCCCCTGAGCCAATCCGACTACCTGCTGCTTCATTTGGCTGATAGCCTGATCTTTTTCGTTCAATTCATCCTTGAACTTCTGCTCTCTTGCCGCCGTGTTTTTCCAAAACTTGTAGGCAAGAATACCACCAACTACTGCGGCAATAACAAGTAATGCCGCTACCACGATTAAACATGTAACCGTTGTACTTGAAACTACACTTTCCATAATAACATAGATTTTAAAAATTAAACATATATTTATTTTGACGAAAGGAATATAAACATAATGTGTTTAATTTGTCAATAGACAATTTCGAAAAATGCTGAATTTAAAGAATATATCAGGAAATCGCTGTGATAAATAGAAAAAATTGACGAAACTTTATCTTCTCTTATTTTCCATCAGCCTGAAAATTTCCTTAAATTTTTCCGCCTGAGATAAACTGTTCCATTGCGCCGCTTTCTTTTGCAACTCGGCGCGGATATACTGCCCTTTTGCCGGATTTTGCAACAAATCCCGCATACCGTCAATAAATTCCTGCTCGCTGTGATACATCGGCAACGCTTCGCCGAATATTTTATAAACCCCGCTGTTAAAACGGATATAGGGCAGGCCGCCGTTTTCAATCACTTCAATAATTTTCGGGTTAATCAGCTCATCGCGGATTTCTTCTTCGCTTTGGTCTATCAACACTGCCGCATAGTGGGAGAAACCTGCCGGATCGGGATAATCGTCTTTGATTTCCTCGGCGGGCCACGCCCCGGCAAATCCTTTGCCGTAAATGTCCATGCTCATATTCTGCCGTCCCGCCAGATAAAGCGGCAGAACAAAGCCGGTATTATCGCCGTAAAACATTGCTCTGTTCTCAGGATTGCGCCTGAAACGGCTTTTTTTGATGTCTATGGCTTCGGGAATGTAAGCCGTGCGCACGTTAATCGCCTTAAGATGGTGAAAAGCCGCCATACTTTTGACAACAATCACATCAAACGCCCGGAGCAGAGCCGGGTCTTCCGCCCCTGAAAACATCGGCAGCCACAAAATATTGATAGCTTTTTTATCAAGGACTTCGGGCAGAGATTTTGTATCGCGTGCGATATATAAGTTAAAATCGCCGCTGGTAAAATCCTCTTTGCCGCCGAGGCGTGTTTCTGTTCCGCTTTGCTTCAGGGCATCGGCAAGCTTTTGCGTTTTGCGATAGAGTGGCGATATTGCCAAATCATTGACGTTTATATGTATCGCTTGAGAGCCTTCTTCGGGCGCTTTTTCGGCGGGTTGCGCTATATCCGTTCTTTCGTATGTAATAGTATCGCTGAAAAGGGCATATCCGCCGGCGCCGAGAATAATTCCCAAAGCCAAACATAAAATACCGGTAAGCGTGATATTTCTTTTGCTCATAGTTTGCTCCTGCCGATTTCTTCAAAAAGTTGTTTTAATTGCCGCCCCACGGCGTTGCTTGTATAACCGGAAAGCGTAATCTCCCGCGCCGCCTTGGCTTTTTTTGCCCGCTCCTCGGGATGCGCCAGATAATAGTCAACCAGCCGCTTAAATTCGCTTTTATCTTTATACATCGGGATAGTGTCGCCGAAAATTTCTTCAATATACGGGCTGTATTCGGATATGACGAAAGCACCGGCAGCGCTGGCATCATACAGGCGGTTGATAACCAGCCCCATCGCCGCCAAATCGTCGGGGTGGTCGCTAAGCACGATTTTTGCCGACGCATAGTAACGGTTGAGCTCGTTGTTGTCTATATAATCGCCCTTAATAAAGCGTTCGGGAATTTTATCCCTCCAGCCTAATCCGTAAACGGAAATATCATAGCCGTTCTCTATCGCGTATGTTACGCTGACCCGCTCATACCAGGGCGAACCGACAAACAGCAGCTCGCTTTGCCGGGAGGTATCACTCTCCGGTTTAAATTTGTCTGCGTTGGTAAATTGCGGCACAAATACCGCCCGGTGTCCTTTTTTCCGCAACTCGGGGATAAGCGCTTTCGCCGGAGTTGCAATCAAATCAAAATATTGCAGTTCATCGTTTAGGGACGCGTCCGTATTATAAACAAATGCGTCGTGCGTGTTCTTAAATTTAGCCGTATCGGAAATCTCCGTCGGGAAATAAAGATACATAATCCGGTTTTTGCGTTCGTCCTCAAAATCCGTCCGGTTGTATTTAAACTGCATATATAGCAGGTTTCCGGCCTCTTTGTAAAAATCGTCCAGATAAAACCCGTTGCCGAAATAGTAGTTTTTCACGTCATAGCCGTTTTGTTTCAGACCATCTGCCAAATCAAGCGCCAGCCAATGTTCGCCGACGGTGTGCGCGCCGGCAGGCCACGGACATTTGAGCGCCAGTTTGCCATAATCAAGCGTATTGGCTACGGGCAATTTATTTTGCATTGCATAAACCGCATTAAGGATTTTTTGCGCCGCCGCCGTGTTGGTAAAATTCTCCAACGTTATTTTTTGCGCCGCTTTGGCTTTTTTTGCCCGCTCCTCGGGGTGTGCCAGATAATAGTTTATCAGTTCTTTTAATTCCTCTTTGCTCTTAAACATCGGAATATTGTCGCCGTAAAATTGTTCTATTTCCGGCATATAATCGGAAATCAAAAAGCCGCCGCTCGCCGTAACGTCAAACACGCGGTTGCTGATAAATCCGGCTTTTTTCATATCCTCGCGGGTGTCGTTTAAAACAATCTTTGCCGAGGCGTAGTATTTATGCAGTTCGTTATTGTCAATATAGTTTCCCTTAAACATCTCCGCCGGCGCTTTATCTTTCCACCCTTCGCCGAACAAAGCTACGTCAAACCCGCTTTCAATGGCCCATCTGGCGCTGATACGTTCATACCCCGGCCGCCCGACAAATAAAATATCGTATGCCGCCTCGGGCGTATATTCGTAATAAAATTTTTTCGGATCGGTAAATTGCGGCACAAAAATTGTTTTTATGCCAAACTTTTCAATTTCTTTTTGATAAGTCGGCGAGGCGACGGCCGCCAGCTGAAAGTCCCATAATTCGGTTTGCAACGACAGCCAGTCCGGCTCATCGGCGCCTTTCAGGTTCTTAAATTTTTCCATATTGGACGTTTCCAGCGGGTAGTAGAGATAAAGCACGTTTATCTTCTCAGCATTTTCCGGCGGGTTGAACGGAATAAATCCGTGCATATAAACGTCTATTTTGCTGTCTTCGGAGCCGGCGGGGTAAAAATTGTCCATATACGCCGGTTGCACGCTGTATCCGAGCCGCTCAAAGCCGCTTTTCATATCTTGCCCGAGAATATAATCTCCCCACGCATACCAATTATTTTCCGCTGATATTTTTAGCCCGACATCAGCCGCCTGCGCCGCTGGCAGCCCGGCCTGCGCCCAAAACAGCCCGCTCAGGATAACCGTTGCCAGCCGCGCCGCTTTCATCGTCAAACCTCTTCGGAGCTGACGTTCATCAGCGAGTGTTCGGCCTTGACGTTGTATCTGTATATTTTGTAAAGGAAGAAAATCCCGACCGGAATAAAGACCAGCGCATAAATCCAGAAAATATCAATGACCCGGATATGTCCGGCATTGCTTTCGTGTTCCAGCAAAAATTTCGGCGCCATCAGCATAAGCGAAGTTAAAAGCCGCCCCGTCATCATATTGACCGAAGATGAAAGCGAACGGATTTTCGGATTGATAAGCCGGTGCAGGCGGCTGATGTGCGATATGGTAAACATCAGCTGCAAGCCGATGCAAACGCAAAGAAAGATGATAAACAGCAGACAGTCAAGCGGCGTAATGTAACCGGCCTGCATTAAAATAAACGACAGCGCGCAGCCGATAATCTCCATCACAAACGAAGTAAAGCCCAGTTTGTAGAGCGACACGTATTTTGCCACGCCCGCCGCAAAATAGCTGAAAGACGAGCGGATAACGTTGTTGATAAAGATAACCAGCCCCATCACCTTGATAAAATCAAGCCAGTTCAGGCTCAAGAGATAATTCCACACCGTTTCGCCGAAAACGCGCGCGTCCCAGCCGATACTGTCCGCCAAATCCGTCAGCGACACCGAAGGGTCAATACCCGAGCTTTTCATTAACGGCTGGAAACTCCAGAAAAAGAAGTGCGACACGCCGACCATAAAGCCCGAAAACAGCACCAGATAGCAGTATTTGCGCGATTTCAAAATATACCGCACCGCCACCCAGAATTTTTTTAAGCGTTCCTTAAAGCTAACAACCGCGCTTTTGACCGGACGGTGCGCGTTCGGCAGGCAGGAGAGCAACAAAATCGCCGTGGAGTAAATAACAAATTCCGCAATCAGCAAAACGTGCGAGCCGAGTTTTTCATAAAGTCCCGCGCCGAGCAGCGCCGCGATACCCGTGCCGATATACATTGCCGCGTTAAAATTGGAATAAGCCTTGACCATTTTGGCTTCTTCGCCGTTCTTCTTCAAAATATCATAAATAAAGGAAGAAGAAACCGAATCAAAGCAAGCCTTTGAACAGGCATATAGAAATTCGCCGATAAGGATGATTTCAAAGCCGCGGAAAAATATCCACAAAAACAGCCGCCCGAGGAACAGCGCGTATGCGGTAATCAAAATATACTTGCGCGGAAAAATATCGCCGAGATAGCCGGCCGGAATTTCAAACAAAAAGGCAAAAAAGACAATCAGCCCCTGAATAAGATAAAAATCGCCGACCGTCAATCCGTTTTCCTGATAAAAGAACAGCAGCACCGGCAACAAAAACAGCTGCGACCGCAAAAACGCCGCAATATTGTATAAACTTAAAGGGACAAAAGATAAATATTTGCTCATCTGAAACGCTTTCAATCGGTTGTCCGACAAATCCGTGCAAATAATATGGAATAACTTGCTTTATTTGTCTTGAGTTATTGATTAGTTGTTATACTATACCGACAAGGGTTAACATTATTTTAAGAAAACAAGGGAAAAACGTGCCGGAAAGTATGACAGGGAAAAAAATTGCCCTCATTTTATGTTTGTTTCTGTCTGTTAGCGTCGCCATAGCGGCGCTGTGGCGGACGCTGTTGCCTGAAAAATATTTTTTAAGCGTCGCCGCGATTATGAAAAACGAAAAACCCTATCTAAAGGAATGGCTGGAATACCACCGGTTGCAGGGCGTGGAGCATTTCTACCTTTGTGATAACGGCAGCACCGACGGCACAAAGGATTATCTGCAACCTTATATACAAAGCGGCGTGATAACCTATATTGACTTCCCCGGCACCAACCGCCAGTTGGCGTGTTATGATAAAATCGTCAAAGAATACGGGGAAGAAACAAGCTGGCTGGCATTGATTGATTTGGACGAGTTTCTTCTGCCGTTGCAGGCAAAAGATATGCCGTCATTCTTAAAGGAATTTGCTGATGTTAACGAAGTCAGCCTGCATTGGCTGAATTATGGAGACAATGGCCTGATTTCCCGCCCCGGCGGTCTGGTAACTGAAGCTTTCACCGCACACGCCCGTTTTCTGAACCATACCGTCAAGTCAATCGTCCGCCCCGAAGCCGTGCGCCGGATGTCCGGCTTCGGCGACAATCATTATGTCCCAGTCGCCGGCAAAAGCGTCAACGAATACCACAAGCCGGTTTCCTATATGCTTAATTTCAACATTTCCGCCGACAAGGCGCGTGTCAACCATTATATTATCAAGTCTTTTGCCGAATTTATCAATAAAAAGCGCCGCGGCCATCCGGAAGGGACGCCGATAGACTACGGCTACTATTTTTTCCATAATGAAAACGACATAACCGGCGATACGGCAATGCAGCGTTTTCTTCCCGCTTTGAAAAAACGGATGGAAAAAAGCCCGCTGCCGGATGTCGCTCTGCCCTTGCCGGCAGATATGCCGGAAACGTATGCCGATTTTTATTTTACGCCCGAAGAAGCCTCGCAGGTATTGGGCAGACAAATTAAGGAGCCCGTGCGTTATTATGATTTGCAACAGGCATATAACCGCCGCCGTCATCCGTCTTATCTGCCGCAGGAACAAGAAAGAGAAGAACCGTAATGATAAAACTAGATAACATCACCGTCCAAATTGCCTCAAAAATATTGCTGGAAAATGCCTCTATGCAAATTTCCGACGGGCAGAAAGTCGGCATTGTCGGCACCAACGGTTGTGGCAAAACCACTTTGTTTAAGGTTTTAAAAGGCGAACACGACGTCAATTCCGGCGAAGCCTTTTGTTCGCCCAATCAGCAAAAAGCCTTTGTTGAGCAGGAAATAGCCGAAAAAGATTTATCTTTGCCGATTCTCAATTATGTTTTGAGCAAAGATAAAAAGCTGGCGGAACTGCGCCGAAAGGAGCAAACCGCCGCGCCGGAGGAATTGCCGGAAATAATGGAACAGCTATGGCTGATAGAGGCAGATTCGGCAGAGGCGCGCACTGCGGAAATTTTGGTCGGCTTGGGTTTTAATCAGGAAGACCTTTCCCGTCCGGTCAGGGATTTTTCCGGCGGTTGGCAAATGCGCCTCAACCTGGCCGGCGCTTTGTTTCAGCGTTCGGATGTCCTGTTTTTGGACGAGCCGACCAACCACCTGGATTTGGAAGCGATTATCTGGCTGGAAAATTATTTGCGCAAATATCGCGGCACCGTATTGCTGATAAGCCACGACCGCGACTTTCTGAATAACGTCTGCGAGGCAATCGTCCATTTTGAGGGCAACAAGTTGGTGCGCTATACCGGCGATTATGATGATTTTGCCCGTCAGTATGCGCAAAAAATTGAATTGGCCGACAAACAGATAAAAAAGCAAAATGAGCGCCGCGCCCACCTTCAATCGTATGTTGACCGCTTCCGTTACAAAGCATCTAAAGCCCGCCAGGCGCAAAGCCGCTTAAAAATGCTTGAAAAAATGGCGGACGTGCCGGAAGTCGCGCGTGACAGGGAGAGCAATTTTGCTTTTCCAGAGATAAAGCCGTTGCCGTCGCCGCTCTTAAAGTTGGAAAACGGCGCGGTCGGTTACGACGGCGTTCCCGTTTTGCGCAAGTTGTCATTTGTCATCAATCAGGACGACCGGATTGCCCTGCTTGGCAAAAACGGCAACGGCAAGTCAACGCTGGTCAAACTCTTGTCATCGCACCTGCCGCTTTTGGAAGGGGAGATGAAAAAATCCGGCAAACTCAAAATCGGCTATTTCAACCAAAACCAAACCGAAGAACTGCCGTTGGAACAAACGCCGGTGGCGTATATCCAAACCTTGCGCCCAGATATGCCGGAGCGGCTGATTCGCGCTCATCTCGGGAGCTTTGGTCTGGAGCAGGAAAAGGCCGTAACCCGTATTGGTGACTTGTCCGGCGGTGAAAAGACCCGTCTGCTGTTTGCCCGTATTTCGCTGGACGCGCCGGAAATGTTGATTTTTGACGAGCCGACCAATCATCTGGATATGGCAGGGCGCGATGCTCTGGCCGACGCTTTGAATGCTTATCGCGGCGCCGTCATTTTGATTTCGCACGATTTCCGTTTGTTAAAAATCGTTGCCGACAATTTGTGGCTGGTGCATAACCATACCTGCGCCCCGTTTAACGGCGATTTGGAAGATTATCGGAATTTCCTGCTGGAAGAAAACACGCCACAACCGCCGAAAACGCAGTCCGTGCCGCTCCGGGAAACACAACCGCCCAAAGAAGCGCCGTCGCCCAAAAACAACAAATCCGCGCGCAAAGAACGCGCCGCCTTGCGTGAGGTGGAACAAAAATTGACGCGGTTGGCGCAACAAAAAGAAGATATATTGCAAAAATTCTCTGCCGCTTCCGGCAAAGAAATTGCCGCCCTGCAAATAGAATTGCACCGCTTGGAGGTTGACATCGCCGCCACCGAAGAACAATGGCTCGCCCTAAGTGAAAATCTCTAAAATAAACAAAAAACTATTGACAAAAAATAATGTATATGATACACCACCGGACAGGAAAAAATTATTATTAACCTAAAAAAATAAATTTTATGAGCAATGTATTATTTTGGCATTGGGCGCGCATAGCGAACCGTGCCGTCTGGAAAGAAAATCTCAAAACAACGCTGGTTATTTTGATTATTTTGTGTGCCGCAATGGTGGGCGGATTGGCGTCACTCGTTATAGATACGGCTGGAGCTATCGGAATTGCCGTGCTGAGCGCCATGCTTTTATGGTTGCAGTGTATGATTGACATTTGCAAACCGATTGAGAGCACCAAAGTCCGGATAGGCGATGACATTTATCGTTTGCTTGTCTATAATACGCCGGGCGCACCCACCAAGACACTCTGGCTTAAAAGTGCAAAATACACAATGTGCATTTATGCCGAAGATTATGACCTTAGGGTATTCGGGGAATATCCCAGGCAATTTATCTATTGTC
>CALXYD010000023.1 GCA_944392865.1 uncultured Alphaproteobacteria bacterium | reverse complement strand
GGCAGGGGCAGTAAGATTCGAACTCACGACACTCGGTTTTGGAGACCGATGCTCTACCAACTGAGCTATACCCCTATTTTTGCAGTGCGGTGCGCTGCTTTTGTTTTGATACACGTTTGGAAATAATAAATCAAGTCTTTTTTGCACTTGTCTATAAATAAAAATGTCCAACGGTTGGTGTGTTTTAGTTTTTGCGCATTTCAGCGACCGTAGACCACATTTTTTCCAGATTATAGAATTCGCGAACTTCCGGGCAGAAAATATGAACAATTACGTCAAAAGCATCAATCAATACCCAGTTGGCTTTTTCTTCTCCTTCCGAAGAGGCCGGATAGCCGTGTTGTTTTAATTCCAGCTTTAGTTTGTCGGCAAGCGAGGCAACGTGGCGGTTTGATGTGCCGCTGGCGATAACCATATAGTTGGCGATAGACGTTTTGCCTTTGAGGTCAATGGTTACAATGTCTTCAGCCTTGTTGTCATCAAGGACGGTTTGAACCAGAGTGAGCAAATTTGTGTCATTGTTGTTCATTTCTTTATGTTCTCCAATATATTAGTCTAAAGGCGACCAGGGTTTTCTGACCGGTTCGGTTTCAATTTCTATTTCTGCAACAGAATCGGCTTTTTTCTTTTTTAGTGGAACAAAACCGGCAATCTCGCGCAGGCAATCGGCGGTGTTAGTTCCGGCAATGGCGGAGATGGCGAAAACCGGCGAGGTTGTGTTTTTTGCCAGAAGTTTCTTTTTCTTTTCAATTTCTTTCGGTGTGAGCGAATCTATTTTGTTCAGTGCGACAACTTCCGGTTTTTGCAACAGGCTTTCTTTATATAACTCCAGTTCGTGACGGATGGTTTTATAATCGCGGACGATGTCTTCCGATGTGGCGTCAATGAGATGCAAGAAGACAGAGCAGCGTTCAACGTGTTTTAGGAATCTGTCGCCCAAACCAATGCCGTCGTGGGCGCCTTCTATCAGTCCGGGGATGTCCGCCAGGACAATCTCTTTGCCGTCAGTCCAGGCGACTCCGAGGTTTGGGTGCAAGGTGGTAAACGGGTAGTCGGCAATTTTTGGGCGAGCTTTGGTCACTGCGGTGAGAAAAGTTGATTTTCCGGCGTTGGGCAAACCGATTAAGCCGACATCGGCGATAATCTTCAATCGTAGCCAAACCCACATTTCTTCGCCCGGCCAACCCGGTTCGGCATAACGCGGCGCCTGGTTGGTGGAGGTCTTGAAACGTGTGTTGCCACGGCCGCCGTCACCGCCTTTTGCCGCAAGGAAAGTCTGTCCGGCTTCCACCATATCGGCTAAAACGGTTTCACCGTCATCGGCAACAATTTCCGTGCCGACCGGAACCTTAATGATAAGGTCTTCGCCTTTGGCGCCGCTCATTTCCGAACCCATACCGTGCTGTCCGTTCTGGGCTTTAAAATGCTGGCGATAGCGGAAGTCTATCAAAGTGTTGAGATTTTCAACCGCCACAAATATAACACTGCCGCCTTTGCCGCCGTCGCCGCCGTTCGGCCCGCCGAATTCAATATACTTTTCGCGGCGGAAAGAAACGCATCCGCGTCCGCCGTCGCCTGATTTTAAGTATATTTTTGCCTGGTCAAGAAATTTCATGTTGCCGTGCCTGTCTGCTTGCCGTTATCGAAAAGTATTTAAGCCACTTTTTTTGAAAAATAAAGGGGATGTTGCCACCCCCGTTATCTTTATTATGCCGGTTTAATTATTCGGCCGGGACAACAGATACATAAGTTCTGTCATTGGCCTTGGTCTTAAACTCAACTTTGCCTTCAGCGGTGGCAAAAATGGTGTGATCCTTGCCCATGCCGACATTTGTACCCGGGTGGAACTTTGTTCCGCGCTGACGGATAATGATGTTGCCGGAGATGACAGATTCACCGCCGAATTTCTTAACACCTAAACGACGCCCAATAGAATCGCGTCCGTTTGACGAGCTACCGCCTGATCTCTTATGTGCCATTTTTTATCTCCTTATTTACACAATTCGGTAATCTTTACGATTGTGATGTTCTGTCTGTGACCGTTCTTGCGACGATAGTTCTGTCTTCTTTTCTTTTTGAAAACGATAACTTTTGCGTCTTTTGCCTGTTTTACGATGGTGCCTTTTACACTTGCACCGGCGACAAACGGCGTGCCAACGGTATCGTCAACAGCCAGTACTTCGTTAAAAACTACTTCACTTCCGGCTTCGCCAGCAATTTTTTCAATTTTAATAACGTCATTGGACGCTACTTTATATTGCTTGCCGCCTGTTTTAATTACTGCATACATTTTAAATCACCTGTTTTTTTGAAATTTAAACATAACTTTTTTGTGCAATATACATAACTTTTTAAAGGTGTCAATAAGAATCTGCTGCCAAATTTAAATTAATTTGCTATTAGTGCCTTTTTTTGATGATATTTTATCAGGCGAAACAGGCGGGGATGCATAAACAACCCATTCCAGATGCCGGCTTTTTGCTTTTGGGCTTCTTTTTGCAGGTTGTCGTATGAGCTTTCAAGATAAACGATGGCGTGTCCGGTGCGAATCATTTCAGCGTTAATGTCAAGCCCGTCAACGTAGCAGGTGCATAAATCACGTTTGTATTTGTCTTTGTGGTGTATGCGGCAGGTTACGGTTTTGCCCTGAACCAGTTTGGCGAGAAAATCGGCGGATTGGCGGCCGCAGGGGTAGAGGCGTCCGTTTGCGTCTTTACAGGACTGGTCGTATTCGGGAGCATCAATGCCCATCAAGCGAATACGGGTTGTGCCGATTTCCAGACTGTCGCCGTCAACGGCTTTGACCGGACGAGCTGAGGACGAAACTATGTTACCGGTGCTGTTTTGAGCGATTGCCGGTGTTGCGAATAACAACAAAGTGCATAGAATCGCCTGAAAGGTATGACAAGATGTGTATATTTTTGACAATTTTCTTCCCATTGGCAGACTTTCAATGTAAATTTTTATGCGGATAACATATATTTAATTTGTTTAAAGGTTGGTTATTGTGCGGAAAAAAAGTTTTTGCAGGCTGTTTCTGGCGGCGGGGGTTGTAACGCTTGCGGCCTGTGCCGACAAAGAGGCGTGGTGGAATAACGGAGAGTATGAATATACGCCGGTGGTAAATGACGGCCAATACAACGGGCAGGATATGACGGCGGCTGATGCGGCATTTCTGGCGGATAATCCCGAAGCGGCGGCCAGAGTGTATAATAAAAGAATTCCGCCTTTGAATTCGGTTGTGGTTTGCCGTGAAAAACAATGCGCGCCGGCCTCTTTATCTGCTTCAAGAGAATATATTTTTAATGCGTTGGCGCATATTATTGATAATAATTTAGATGAAACCGCGCTGTTGTGCGAGGCTAATCCGCAGGCACACGTTTGCACAAATCCGTATTTAACCGTTCCGGCCAAAATAGGAGTTACGCCGGCATACGTCTTTTTTGATGGGGTAAAAATTGTTGATGCGTCAACGGCAAAAGGGAAAACCGCACTTAATCTCGCTTTGGGCTATAATCTGAGCTATAACGGACAGACACCGACCGTGTGCAAGCCGGATACGGCGATGCTCTATGTTAAGGGGAATAATGATATTGTCCTTAACGGAAACGGTTTTAAATGCGATATGACCAGTGTCGGGACAACGACTATCCGGATAATGTTTGATATTGATTATATTGATTTGGATTATGGTTATATCGGCGGCTATTATTCCATCGGGTTGTCCGGGCCGGCGACCGGCGGCGGTTCCGGTTACGGGCTTATTCGTTTGCCGGGGGATACGCACCCGTTAAATCCAGCGTTGTTGGCTAAGGAAGAGAAAAAGGCGCCGACGGAAGTTAAGCCGGCAGTTAAACCGGAAGTTAATGCCGAAGCGGTAAACCAGCCGATTCAAACAGATGAAAACAAAGTGGAAAAGGCTGAAGATAAAGAGGTTTTGCCAGATAGCAATAGAGGGGAATACAAGGCAGTAACGCCAGATAAGCCGAGAGAAAAATTAAAACTTCCGGAAGATATGGCTGATGGTGGGATGAATAAAGGCGAATCGCCTAAAGCGCAGCATTTTGAAACAGAAGAGAATCGTGCGCACAGCAATTCAAATGTTATGCAACCCATTCGGATTACGCCGGATACGGTTGTGAAATCCGACCGGTTGATTTTGAAGCCGGAGGAACCGCAGGATATTCGCCCGTTTGAAGTGGACGGGGAAGAGCCTGAATTTGAAGAAATTTATGTGGATGATTTAGATGAGTATATCAAATAAATCCAATGTTAAGAATTGTGTTATAGTAAAAGAAAGCTTCAACAGTGGTTTGGAGCTTTTTGCAGGTAAAGGCAAAGTGTGTAACAACGAGGTAAAAAATGGATAAAAAATTTGTGATTTCACTTATCGGGGCGCCGGCTTCGGGAAAAGGGTATATTGCATCATCGCTGATTAAAAGATTGAAAGAATATTATGGTTTTACGGACGCGGATATAACATCAATTTCCGTAGGGGCGATGATTCGCCAAGAAATTAAGGAAAAGACGCCATTGGGCGTGAAACTGGCAGCAAATATGAAGGAAGGCGGTTTGGCGCCGGATAGCATGGTTAATGAAATGCTGAGCGATACGTTGGAGAAAATAAAGTCCAAAGTGCTGATTTTGGACGGCTACCCGCGGACGGTCGGTCAGGTTAAAGAGTTTGACAAGCTGGTTGTAAAATATAACAGTGCGGTTATCTTTCGCGATACGCCAGTGGATTTAATCCTTGAGCGGGTAAAGAATCGCCGGATTTGCGAGAAATGCGGTATGGCGCATGAGGCGAGCGACGGGGTTTGCTCCTGCGGCGGGCGGCTGATAAAACGGAAAGATGACGAGGTTTTGCCGGAGCGCCTTGCCGAGTATGAGGAAATGACCAAACCTGCGGTTATTGAGCTTAAAAATGAGGGAAACAATTTCTTCTGGTATGAGGGAACCGCCGAGGGAGAAGACATTGCCAGGGAATTTCTAAAAGCGAATGAGAAATACCTCAAGTAAAATTCGGTAAAAAGATTTTTGTGTGGGTAAGAAGAAAAAACGCCTGAATTGGGCGTTTTTTCTTTGAAGTTTTTACTTGGCCTTATTGGGAATAAGCTTGGCCTTATTCGGAATAAGTATAGCCGCAACTAATGAAAGAATAGCGGGTAACACGGGCCAAGGCGGGCAACCGACAACCGGTAATTTTATTAGCAGCCATATAAAAATGGCCAACTGTGCGCCGCAAACTAATAATAAACCGATTTTGAGAAGCAGTATTAATATGTTATTAACCAATTTTAATTTGGTAACGATAAAGTAAAACAATAATAATATGCAAAAGTTTCCAAAACCCAACCACATCAATTCTAAATATGCGGTTGAAACTACGTAATACATACTGTTCATAATTATAGTTGTTAAGGGGTTAATAATATTTATAGTTATTGCAGTATATTGCGGAGAATAAAAAATGCAAGTTTTTTTATGCCGGGCGGTTTGTGCTTTGGGGGTATAAAAATAATCTCCCGTTTGTAGCGGGAGATTATTTTATGAACACTGTATTTAAATAGAGTGTTTTGATTTAGGTTATGCGTCTTCTCCGGTTTCCTGATTGACGCGTTTGGCGGACAGGCGGATTTTGCCGCGGTTGTCCGTGCCTAAACATTTAACCCAAATCTGGTCGCCCTCTTTGTAGAAGTCGCAAACCGAGGCAATACGCTCGTTTTTGATTTCCGAGATGTGAACCAGACCTTCCGTTGAGCCCAAGAAACGGACAAATGCTCCAAAATCCATAATTTTTGTAATGGTTCCGTGATAGTTTTTGCCCTCTTCGGGGACGGCGACAATACCGTTAATGATTTCAATGGCGGCGTCGGCATCTTTCTTGTCAACAGCGGCAACATTTACCGTTCCGTCATCGTCAATATCAATCTTGGTGTTGGTCTGTTCAATGATTTCACGGATAACTTTGCCGCCGGTGCCGATAACTTCGCGAATCTTATCTACCGGAATTTTGATAGAAATGATGCGCGGTGCGCGCGGCGAAATCTCCGAACGCGGGGCAGGCAATGCTTTTGCCATTTCGCCTAAAATGTGAATACGGCCTTCATGCGCCTGAGTTAAGGCGTTTTGCATAATCTCTTTGGTGATGGAGGTAATTTTAATGTCCATTTGCAAAGCGGTTACGCCGTCTTTTGTGCCGGCAACCTTGAAGTCCATATCGCCGAGGTGGTCTTCATCGCCCAAAATGTCGGTTAAAATGGCGACTCGGCAGTCATCTTCCTTAATCAGTCCCATGGCGATACCTGCAACCGGCTTTTTGAGTGGAACACCGGCATCCATTAACGACAGGCAGGAACCGCAAACGGTTGCCATAGATGAGGAACCGTTGGATTCCATAATGTCGGAAACTACACGGACGGTATACGGGAAGATGGTTTTGTCTTTCGGCATCATCGGGTGCAAAGCACGCCAGGCCAGTTTGCCGTGACCGATTTCGCGACGTCCCGGAGAACCCAATCTGCCACATTCGCCGACGGAAAACGGCGGGAAGTTGTAGTTTAACATAAATTCCTGACGTTCTTCATCCATCAGTCCGTCAATGATTTGCGAATCTTCGGCGGTGCCCAATGTTGTTGCAACCAAAGCCTGCGTTTCACCGCGGGTAAACAGCGCCGATCCGTGCGTTGTCGGCAACAAGCCCACTTCACAGGTAATCGGGCGGACAGTCTTTGTGTCGCGGCCGTCAATACGCTTACCGGTTGACAATACTTTTTCACGCATAACCGAGTGCATCAGTTTTTCAATCGCATCCAGAGCGTAACGGACTTCCAATTCATTTTCCGGGTCAATGGTTGCGTTGACTTCTTCGCTTAATTCGCCCAAACGGGTGGCACGCTTTTGCTTGTCAACTTCGTTGAAAGCTTCTTCGTATTTTGCGCGGAAATCTTTTTCAATACGGTTGTAGAGCGTATCAAATTCCGGCGGAAATACCGGCGTTTCCCAGGGTTCTTTGCCTGCTTCGGCTTTTAATTCATTGATCAAATCAATAACACCCTGGAAATTGTCAAAACCGAACATTACAGCATTTAACATTGTTTCTTCCGAAAGCTCGTTGGCTTCGGATTCAACCATTAAAACGCCTTCTTTGGTTCCGGCGACGGTTAATTCCAAATCGGAATTTTTCAGCTCTTCAACTGTCGGGTTCAAAACATATTGTCCGTTGATGTAGCCGACCTTGGCAGCGCCAATCGGGCCTAAAAACGGAATGCCGGAAACGGCCAGAGCGGCGGAGGCCGCAACCATAGCCAGAATATCCGAATCCGTCTTTTTATCATGCGCAACGGTGGTGCAGATAATTTGGACTTCGTTTTTGAACGCATCAGGAAACAGCGGGCGAATCGGCCGGTCAATCAAACGCGAAATCAAAACTTCGTGTTCGGACGGCTTGCCCTCACGCTTCATAAAGCCGCCGGGGATTTTGCCGGTGGCGTAATATTTTTCCTGATAATTGACAGTTAAAGGGAAAAAATCCTGATCAGCTTTTGCTTCTTTAGCGGCAACTACCGTGGCGACGACGACCGTGTTTCCATAACTTGCATAAACGGCGCCGGTTGCCTGTTTGGCAATTTTGCCTGTTTCTAAAACTAATTTGCGGCCGCCCCATTCCATTTCTTTGCGGCACACGTTCCAATTGACCATATTTTTTACCTTTCCTATCCTATAAAATACCTCACCCGGCATTATGCCGGGATTTTGCAAATAGCGGAGCCCCATTGCCCCGCTATTTGTTTTCAAACATTATTTACGCAAATCTAATTTCTTAATCAATGTTTGATATCTTTCTTCGCTGGTTGCCCGCAAGTGGTCGAGCAAGTGGCGACGACGGCTTACCATCTTCATCAGACCCAAACGGGAGTGCAGGTCTTTCTGGTGGGTGTTAAAGTGTTCAATCAACGCGTTGATGCGGTGCGTCCAGATAGCAATCTGAACTTCCGGTGAACCTGTATCACCCGGCTTGGTGCCGTATTGAGCAATAATTTCCTGTTTTTTTTCATTTGTAATCGACATCTGTTATTTTCCTTTATGTTTTATTAAGTTAAAGATTAAAAACCCGAATCGGAGAAATTTTATTTTCCTTGTTTTCGATTAGGGCGATAAGCTTGCCGTCAAGGCAGGCGGCTGCCGTTCCCGAAAAGGGCGTAAACCCTTGCGGGGAGAGCGTTTGTCCGCTTTTAAGCTTAAGAGCTTGTTCTGCCGTTAAAGCGATAACCGTGATGTCGCACAGAAATGTTTCAACAGGCAAAACGGCTGAAACTCCGTTATTCTTATATAACATATTTTTTAAATTATCCAGTAAAATCGTATGCGAAAGGTCAAAAAATCCGTTTTTTGTGCGGCGGAGGGCGGTCAGGTAGCCGCAAGTGCCGAGTTTTTCTGCTATATCAACGCCCAATGTGCGAACATAAGTTCCTTTGGAGCAGGTAACGCGCAAGTCGACTGCGGCCTGTTCGGGGCGAAAAGAGAGCATTGTCAGTTCTTTAATGAAAACAGTGCGCGGCGGTATGGCAAAATCTTGTCCGCTCCGCGCCAGATCATAGGCGCGTTGTCCGTTGATATGGATAGCGGAATATTTGGGGGGGATTTGTGAGATTTCACCGCAAAATTGTGGCAAAACGGCGGTTAATTCCGTGAGAGAAGGAAGCTTGCCGTGGGTTTGTATGATTTCTCCTTCGGTGTCGCCGGTTGTTGTGGCCGTGCCGAATTTCAGGGTGAATTCATAGGTTTTTTCACTATTTTCCAAGTAGGGGATAAGCTTGGTTGCTTCGCCGAAAGCCATGGGCAAAACGCCGGTGGCAAAAGGGTCAAGCGTGCCAATATGGCCGGCTTTTTTTGCGTGCAGCAGGTGTTGGATTTTGCGGAGAGCCTGATTGGAGCTGAGGCCTTGCGGTTTGTCCAGGATTATCCAGCCGTTGATGTTTTGGTCATAGTGTGAACTCATATAAACAGCTCCAGTTGCTGATTTTTAGATATGGCGTTAAAAGCTTCTTTGACTATCGGAATGGTAACGGCGCGGCCATAAGTCCAAGATATATCATCAATTTCCGCGATGAGGCGAGTTACAAAATCAAAAGAGCGCTCCGTGTGGTTGAGGATATACTCCAGAATGTCTTGTCCGATTATAATTTGCCGGTCATTGAACAGTTTGGCAATCAGCGCGGTCAGCATAACATCGTCCGGTTGCAGTATTTCTATATTGGGAATCGTGTTCAGGCGCGAACGTAAATCCGGCAATTTTAACGGCAGTTTGGATAAGGGTGCTTCCGAAGTGAACAAGACGGCGCGGTCGGGCAGATTAAAAAAATTGTAGAGGTGGAAGAAAGCTTCTTCGTTAATGTCCGCGTTTATATTTTCAATAACGAGATAGTGATTTTCATTGGCGAGTTTGTTAACGTTTTTCATATTGACCTGTTGCGCCTGTATGAAAGGAACGGCAACCGGGTGCGGGAGGCTTTTTTGAATTTGTGCCGCCCAGATATGAGCCAGGTGGGTTTTGCCGGAGCTTTTGGAGCCGTAAATGCTGGCGGCAAAGTGCGGCCAGTGCGGCCACATTTTTATCATATTGTAAGCGGCTTCATTGCAAGAGGTCACCATAAAGTCCTCTTCTCCGAAATATGTTTTCGGGGAAAACTGCAGTTTGTATTGTTTGGTTTTATCGTTGTAGCGGTTGTCCATTATGATTTCATAACCTCGTAAACTTTTTGAGTCAAGTCGCTTAAGCTGAATGGTTTGGGAATGAAAGACAGATTGTCTATGTCGGCAAATTCGCCTTTTAAAATGTCTTCCGAATAGCCGGAGGCGAGGATTATCTTAATGTCGGGCAATTCTTCCTGAACCTGTTTGGCCAGTTCAATACCGTTTTGTCCGGGCATAACCATATCGGTAATCAGCAGTTGGAAGTTTTTATCTTTTTCCAGTGTTTCCAAAGCATTTTCGGCAGAGTTGCAACCGACAACGTCGTAGCCCTTTTTGCGCAAGACGCGGAGGGCAAACGTGCGGACGGAATTTTCATCATCTACAAGGAGAATCCGCGTTTTTTCAATATCTTCGGGGGTTTGGCTTAAATCTTCGGCAGCGGAGATATTAAGCCCCAGAATGATTTTATCATTATTCGGGGCGGGGGTGTCCGTCGGCGTTAAAACGGCGCGGCCGCGCTTATCGTTTAAAATCCGCCGGGTTAAAGCCGTATCTGTCTTTTGCGGAGCCTGTTCGGTCGGATATGCGGGCAGATAAATTGAAAATGTTGTGCCGACGTTGACGGTGCTTTTTACTTTGATAAAGCCTTCCATTTGGCGGACAATGCCGTATACCGTCGCCAGGCCGAGCCCGGTACCCGAACCGACAATGTTTTGTTTGGTGGAGAAAAACGGTTCAAAAATCCGCGACATATTTTCAAGCGGAATGCCGCAGCCGGTATCGGTTACATCCATGCGGATGAAATTGCCGCTTTCAATTGTTTCGGCGCCGAAATGATAAGGCTCAAGAAGAGTTTCCTTGTGCGTGGAGATCGTCAGGGCACCCTTTTTATTCATGGCGTCTTTGGCATTTACGCATAAATTTAAGATAACCTGCAGGAATTGAACTTTATCAACTTTGATGCAATCCAGATTTTCGCCGTGATGGAATTTTAATTCTATTTGTTCGCCTACCGTGCGTTTCAGGAGCGGCGTGTAATTGATTAAAATATCCGTGATGTCGCTGAGTTCCGGTTGCAGAGGCTGTTTGCGCGAGAATTGCAGAAGCTGGCGCACCAGTTCGGCGGCGCAGTTGGCGTTTTGTTTTATCTGGATGATGTCGGCAAATGACGAATCGCCGATGCTGTGTTTTTGGAGCAGTAAATCGCAAAAGCCAATCATCGCGGTCAGCAAGTTGTTGAAATCGTGGGCGATGCCGCCGGCGATTTGCCCCATTCCCTGCATTTTTTGGGCTTGGACGAATTGGGTTTCAAGGTTTTTCTGCTCGGTGGTATCAATGCAGAATAATACAATACCTTTGATGTTTTCCCGGGTTTGCAATGTGGAAGAGAACAGCGGGCAGATGTATAGACGCAGTATTTTGGTTTTGCCTTTTTCTTTAAGGTTTAAGTCAAAATAAGCCGGTTGCAGTTTATCGGTTTCCGAGGTAAAGGCGGCGAGTTGTTTTTTTATTTTGGCGATACTGTCTTCGTCAAGATAATTGGAGAGATAATTGTTTAACGGCTGCGAGGCGGACGGAATACCTAAAATTTCGGTAAACCGTTGGTTTATACGTTTTATGACGAGTTCTGAATCCAGCAACATCATTCCGAAAGGGGATAAATTGAAGATGCTGGCGGTTTCGGAAGCGGCTTCTTCATAAGCTTGCCGTAAACTGCCGTTGGTCGGAATATGGCTGATGACAATACCGCGGGTTTGTGTTTCCGCACCTTGTTTGAAATGGTCGGTTTTGACAAGGTATTTTTGTTTTTTGCCGCGGGGTGAGGCTATGTATTGCGTACACATATTGTCAAGGTGTTGTTCGTTATCGGCATTTTTTTGCAGGAAAGAAGAAATGTCTTTGCCTAAAATTTCCTCTTGCGGCGTATCCAACATACGGCTTAAGGTTTTGTTGACATATTCAACGTGACCTTTGGCGTTTAGTATATATAATCCCAGCGGCATAAAATTGAGGAAGTTATAAAATGAACGGCGCTCTTCCTGAAAAAGAGTATCAATGGTCTTTTCCGAGGTGATATTTTCCAGGCTCCATAAAAGGTAGATATTGTATTTTAAATCAAAACCGGAAGCCTCGTTGAGGTTGTCATCATCTTTTCGGTTGAGGCTAATCGGGCGCAGAGTTATGCGATACCATTCCTGGCCGGAAAAAACCGTGGTCGAATCGAATTTGAGAATCAATTCCAACTTTTCTTCTTTCAGATGTTGGGCAGAGGAGCGGAGCTGTTTTAATTTTTGGCGGTTATTTTCATCTGCAACGGCGTGGTTTTCCAGAAAATCAAGAATGGGCAGGCCGTTAAAGAATTTTTTAGCCAATTCGTTTTGCAAAATGATTTTTCCGTCGGCGTTGGCAATAATATAGCAGATTTTGCGGTTTTTTAATATTTCATTGGCCAGACCGCCGTAGAGAATGGCGGTTTCACCGGATTGCAGAATGGTAATGGCAATGTAAATGCTTAAGATGATAAAAGCAAATACGGCAAGGATAACCGGGCGCAAATATGTCGGGTAGGCAAATAAAAATCCGATACTGACAATAGTTGCCGTTAGCACGAAGACAAGGAGCAAAAGCCTTTCTTCAAGTATTTTATCCGGGCGGGTATCCTGGTCGTTCTTAAACATAGTCAATGCCTCGGTTTTGCAGGTCTTTACAGACGTATCAGGTTATGATGTCCGGCTGTTCTTTGCCGGTACGGATGGTTATTTCCGAAATCTGGCGGGATACGCCGCAAAGCTCTTTTAGCATATCTTCAGGGTTTTCCAACAGGTCGTCGGTTACATAACGTTCAATATAAGTGCGCAATGTCGCTCCGTCTGTTCCCGTTCCTGACAGGCGATAAACGATACGCGAACCGTCTTTGAAGTGGACAATCAGCCCGTTTTGAGTTGATGTATGGTCAACCGGGTCGTTATAGATAAAAGGATAAGCTTCATTTACGGTATAACTGCCGAAAGTTTGCCCTATCAAAGAGGGAAGCTTGTTTTGCAAGTCGCTCATCAATTTATCCGCTGTTTCCTGCGGGATTTTTTCAAAATCGTTGCGTAGATAGTAGCTGCGCCCGTATTTTTTCCAATGGTCAAGCGCAATATCTTTAACGGATTTGCGGGTTTGCGCAATTATGCTCAGCCAAAACAGCGTTGCCCAGATGCCGTCTTTTTCCCGGATATGAGATGCCCCGGTGCCGAAACTTTCTTCCCCGCAAAGGGTAATGCGTTGCGAATCCATCAGGTGAATGAAATATTTCCAACCGGTCGGAACTTCGTAATAGCCGATTTTCAGAGCCTCGGCGACACGTTTTACCGCCATTGAGGTTGCCGCTGATTTGGCAACGCCGAAGATGCCGTTGCGGTAAGCGGGAATGGTTTGGTAATGGTCGGTTAAAATGGCTAAACTGTCGCTCGGGCAGACAAAGAAACGGCGCCCCAAAATCATATTGCGGTCGCCATCGCCGTCATTGGCGGCGGCAAAATCCGGCGCATTATCGGAAAACATTAAGTCTACAAGAGGTTTGGCGTATATTAAGTTTGGATCCGGATGCAGGCCGCCAAAATCTTCCAACGGCGTGGCATGAATAACCGTTCCGGCCGGAGCGCCCAGTATTTCTTCAAACAGTTTTTTGCCATAGGGTCCCGTTACGCCGTTCATCGCGTCAAAAACAAAGCGAAAATCTGATTTTAAAAGAGCTCTTAGCTGGTTAAAGTCAAAAATGCTTTCCATCAGTTTGATATAGTCGGCAATCGGGTCAATGATTTCAATTTCCATATCCTCACAGCGGGTAAGGCCGATTTGTGATAAATCTATATCCGGCATATCAGAGATTTTGTATTCATTTATTTTTTGCGTTTGCTCATAAATGGCCTGGCTTTCTGCGGGTTGACACTGTCCGCCGGTTGCGTTGGCGTATTTTATGCCAAAATCGCCGCCAATGCCGCCGGGGTTGTGCGAGGCAGTCAGGATGAAACCGCCGTCCAACTTGTTTTCCAAGATGATATGTGAGCCGGCAGGGGTGGAAACAAGCCCGTTCTGCCCGATGTATAATTTTTTTACCTGATTGGCGGCGGCGATTTTGATGATTTTTTGGATGGCAACTTTGTTGAAGTAGCGTCCGTCACCTCCGATGAGAAAACTTTTTTGGTTTAAGGCGGGAATCGTGTTGAAAATGCTTTGAATAAAGTTTTCAAAGTAGTTGGGTTGCATGATTACCTTGGTCTTTTTTCTGAGGCCGGCCGTGCCCATTTTTTGGTCAGTATATGGTGTGGTTTTGATTGTTTCTATCATCTGTTTCCCTTGCTAAATTATCCGGAAAATCTGTTTTCGCGGTTAAGTTAAAGTAAAATATGCTGCTTGTAAAGAGTATTTATTAGCTGAAAATAAATTCTGCAAGCCTTTCTATTTCCCGGCGGGTGCAAATATCTTCGTAAGTCAGCGTTTTTTTGAATTCCGGGGTGTTTTTATCTTGTGAGGACAAGCCGCTGATGTTTGTTTTGTATGTGTTGCGGTAATTGAGGGGCGGTGTGGCGCGAAAGCCGTATAATCTGGACATTTGCAACAGTTCGGGGGAGGGCGTTTCTTGAAAATTTGCGCTTAAATTATTTTCGCAGACAACCCAGTTTAAGCTGTGTTTGTGCCGGGCGGCAATTTTCTTTTTTAATTCCCATATACCGGTAAGATAGACCTGATTTTGCCGAAAACGTTTGAGCGAGGTCTTGTCATGTTTTAAAAGTGTAATATAAGTAGCGGCAAATTCCGCAAAACCGTTGGCAGCGGAGGCTTCGGGAATGATAATTGCGTCATACTGCTTTGTGGCAGAGGTAAAGTTTTCAGCGCTTATCAGGGGTATCGGCGGTAACGGGGCAGGCAGTCGGCCGCGCTTTTGGACAGTCGACGCCAGCGGCGAATCCTGCGGGGCGAGCAAAGCTGTTTTGCGATTATTATATATCAAAGTCAGAGCCAATTCAAAACCCAAGGTCTTGCGGCCGCTGCCTTTTTCTCCGTCAATGATAATTATATGCGCGGGACATTCAGACATTTTGCGGCTGTTTTTAACGTGAATGCGAGTGATTGTAAGCTGTTCTGGTCTTGCCGCCGTTTAAGGAATTGTTGATGGCGTTTTTGAGGGTGCCGGTATTTATATGGGGCGCTTTTTGAATATAGTCCAAAGATACCTGCATCATTTTAGAAACGTCTTCATCGCGGTCTTTGACTTTTTTGTGTCCTAAAGTGACGGCGATAATGCGATGACTGCCTTGTTGGGCGGAGGTTAAAATGTTAAAGCCCGAAGCGGCAGTGTAGCCGGTTTTCATACCATCAGTGCCGAGCGAATCGTTTAAAAGGTAATTATGGGTTTTGTAGGTCATTCCGTTGTATTGGAATTTGGTTAAAGAGAAAAGGTGATAGTATTGCGGAAAGTGGTGATAAATGGCGGCGCCGAGAATCGCCAGGTCTTTGGCGGTGGTCTTTTGGGCGGAATTGGGCAGGCCGGAAGCATTTTTGAAGGTAGTCCGATACATGCCCAGTTTTCTGGCGGTTTTGGTCATCAGCTTGGCAAATTCGGCTTCGTTCGGGCTTAGAGCTTCAGCTAAAACGGTTGCGCAGTCGTTGGCAGATTTGACTATTAAAGCTTCTATGACGGTTTTGACGTCAATGTATGAGCCGGCGGGCATTCCCAGTTTGGAGGGAGAGCGTGAGGCGGCCGTGCGGGAAACTTTTAATTTGTCAGATAGTTTTAGTTTGCCGGTTTCCAGCGCGTTGAAAGCGATATACAGGGTCATCAATTTGGTTAAAGAGGCCGGATAGCGCAGTTCTTCGGCGTTATCTGCATATAAAACGTTGCCGCTTTTGGCGTCAATGACAATAGACGATGTTCCGCCGGCCGCACCGGCAACATTTACAAACCAGCCGGTAAACAGTATTGCACAACACAACGTTTTTAATGCGGACATAACCGATGACTCCTTTCCGTAATGATGAATTACTATATAATAGAGGCAAAAAAGAAAATAAATTGTTAATTTTGGGTTATGAAGAGGAAAAAAATTTTATTTTTGGCTTGACTTTATATTTATTTGTCTGTAATGCTTTTGAGGCAATGGCGGACGTAGCTCAGTTGGTAGAGCCCCGGTTTGTGGTACCGGTTGTCGTGAGTTCGAGCCTCATCGTCCGCCCCAGATAAAAAGCACTCTATTTGGGGTGCTTTTTGTATTATGGCGATAGTCTATTTAAGCAACGGGCGTTAAAAAGCCGGGTAATCGGTAATTGTCGGCTGTGTGTTTGGTTGGACGGCTGAACTGATGTCTTTTAAAGGGATTGACTGCACGTCAATAAGGCGGTCGCCGTCCTGATAAATGGTATTTTCAATTTTGTTTTGGTAATCAAGCGGATTCATATCTGTCGGATTAACGGTTGCTGACTGGTTGACCAGCGGCGTGTTATCCGATTTAGGTGTTTGTATGGCGGCAGGCGGATTTGGCGAATCGGCGGCAGTGTCGGGTGAAGCGGGGACGTTCTGCGCCGGCGACGGCAATATTTCTTGCGGTTGCGGGTAAGAGCCGAAAGGATTGAGCGAATCCTGAGGCTGCTCAACAATGATTTCATTACGTCCACCGTCAGCAGTGGCGGCGCTGCCGATGATTTCCGTCGGTTCATCGGGAGTGGCGTTTAGTATCAAGGTACTTAAAATAAATATCAGCATATTTATCCTTTCTGAAGATGGCGGGATAGATATAATCCTTGTTTTGCAGAAGTGAATGTTTTGACTCAAAAAGAACTTTTTCGGTTTTTGTCAAAATTGGTGTGTGTGAATCGGAGCGCGGGATTTAAAAGAAAATCAGCGGCGAATTTTTTTTATTTTTTGTGCATTTTTTTGTTGCAATTATGATTTTTAAATGTTACAAAGGCAACGCAACAAATGTTAAGGAAGTATTAACTTTCTTGCGAAGCAAGTATAACCCATAATGCAGGCGAGCTGTTGCAAAGGCCTGCAGAGTTTTTTAAATGGCAAGCCCCATAAAGGAGTTATTTGCCATTTAGTTATAGGAAAAGTGTTAAAATGATGGATACACAAAACATAAGAATCCGCCTTAAGGCTTTTGACCATCGGTTGTTGGATACTTCTACCAAGGAAATTGTCCACACGGCCAAAAGAACCGGGGCAAACGTAAGAGGACCTATTCCTCTGCCGACGAAAATTGAGAAGTTTACGGTAAATCGTTCTCCTCACGTTAACAAGAAGTCGCGCGAGCAGTTTGAAATCCGGACACACAAGAGACTTCTTGATATCGTTGATCCTACACCGCAGACCGTTGATGCGCTGATGAAGTTGGACTTAGCGGCCGGCGTGAATGTAGAAATTAAGTTATAATTTTAATGTTGGTTTTTGAAAGATAAAATCAACCTATTGAAAAAGGAAAAACAATAATGCGTACTGGTTTAATCGCAAAAAAACTTGGAATGACAAGGATTTTTGAAGCTGACGGCACCCATGTTCCGGTTACGGTTCTGGCGGTTGAAGGCTTAAAGGTCGTTAATGTCAGGACAAATGAAAAAGACGGTTACAGCGCGGTTCAACTCGGAACCGGCGCCGTGAAAGCTAAAAACGTGTCTAAACCGATGAAAGGTTATTTTGCCAAGGCAAAAGTTGAACCGAAGAAGAAAATGGCTGAATTCAGAGTTTCGGAAGATTGCCTTCTGAATATCGGCGACGAATTGTCTGCCGATCACTTTGTTGCCGGTCAATATGTTGATGTTTGCGCCAAATCTATCGGTAAAGGTTTTGCCGGTGTTATGAAACGCCACAACTTTGCCGGTTTGGAAGCAACGCACGGCGTTTCCATCTCGCACCGTTCACATGGTTCTACGGGACAGAGACAGGATCCGGGCAAGGTATTTAAGGGCAAAAAAATGGCCGGACATATGGGTGATGAGCGGGTTACCGTGCAGAACCTGAAAGTTGTTTCGGTTGACGGCGCCCGCGGTTTAATTATGGTAAAGGGCGGCGTTCCGGGAGCTGAAAATGCCTGGGTTCGCGTTACGGATGCCATTAAAAAAACAGCGGATGTCAAACTGCCGATGCCTGCCGGTTTGAAAAAAGCTGATGAACCTGTTGCAGTTAAAGCTGAAGAAGAAACAGCTGATAATGCATAAGAGATTTAAGGAATTTTGAATATGAAACAGGACATCTTAAATTTGAATAATGAAAATGTCGGCAGCATTGAACTGAACGATGCTATTTTCGGGCTGGAAGTCCGTGCTGATATTTTGCACCGCGTTGTCAATTGGCAGCTTGCCATGCGCCAGTGCGGAAACCACCAGACAAAAGGGCGCTCCGATGTTGCGTTGACGCCGGCAAAGCCGTTTAAGCAAAAAGGCACCGGCAATGCGCGTCAAGGCAGCCGTAAAGGAACCCAGTTCAGAAAAGGTGGTATTGTATTTGGTCCGGTTGTCAGAGATCACTCGCACGACCTGACTAAGAAGTTCAGAAAACTTGGTCTGAAAACCGCTCTTTCGGCGAAAGCGAAAGAAGGTAACCTGGTCGTTATTGACGAGGCAAAGCTTGAAAACGCAAAGACAAAAGATTTGGTTGCCAAATTGAATGCTTGCGGTTTGAAAAACTGCCTGTTTATTGACGGCAAGGAAGTTGATGTTAATTTCGCATTGGCAAGTCGCAATATCGTCGGCGTTGACGTATTGCCGACCATTGGCGCTAATGTGTACGATATTTTGAGAAAAGAGAAGTTGGTATTAACAAAAGAGGCCGTTGCTTGCTTGGAGGAAAGATTACAATGAAAAAATCGAATAACACAAACAATGTAACTGCAGCTATGTATGATACATTACTTCGTCCGGTAATTACCGAAAAGTCCATGATGTCTTCCGAAAACGGAAAGGTTGTTTTTATGGTTCCGTTGTCGGCGACAAAAGATGATGTTAAGGCGGCTGTTGAAGCTATCTTTAATGTTAAGGTAAATAAGGTAAATACCGTAAAACAAGCCGGTAAGGTAAAACGCTTCAGAGGTTATACCGGAGTCCGCTCCGATTATAAGAAGGCGGTTATTACGCTTGCCGAAGGTCAAAATATTGATGTTACAGCAGGAATTTAACCATGGCTTTGAAAACATATAAACCTGCCACGCCGGGTCTTCGCCAACTGATTATTGTTGACAGAAGTGAGCTTTATAAAGGCAACCCGGAAAAAAGTCTGACCGTTGGTCTGACAAAAACAGGCGGGCGTGATAATTTCGGACACGTCACAAGTCGGAGAATCGGCGGCGGACATAAGCGCAAATACCGTGTTATCGACTTTAAGCGTAATAAATTTGATTGTGAAGCAACTGTGGAAAGAATTGAGTATGATCCTAACCGCACGTCGTTTATTGCTTTGATTAACTATGAAGACGGCGAAAAGGCTTATATTCTGGCTCCGCAGAGATTAAGAGCCGGCGATAAGGTTATTTCTTCGGAAAAGGCCGATATTAAGCCGGGTAACGCGATGCCGTTGAAGAGTATGCCGGTTGGTACAATCGTGCACAACGTTGAACTGAAAGCCGGAAAGGGCGGCCAGTTGGTTCGTTCTGCCGGTTGCTATGCTCAAGTTGTCGGTAAGGACTCCGGTTATGCACAGTTGAAACTTTCTTCCGGCGAACTGAGAATCGTGCGTGAAGAATGTTTGGCAACAGTCGGAGCGGTTTCCAATCCGGATAACCAGAACGTTTCATTGGGTAAGGCCGGCCGTGCAAGATGGCTGGGCGTTCGTCCGGTGGCGCGCGGTGTTGCGATGAACCCTGTTGACCACCCGCATGGCGGTGGCGAAGGCCGGACTTCCGGCGGACGTCATCCGGTTACGCCTTGGGGTAAGCCGACGAAGGGCGCTAAAACTCGTTCTAACAAAAAGACAGATCGCTTTATTATGAGATCTCGTCATGAAAACAAAAAGAAATAAGGAGGTAAACTAATGACTCGTTCCGTATGGAAAGGACCTTTTGTAGATGGTTATCTTCTTAAGAAAGCTGATGCAGCGAGAGCATCTACTCGTAATGAAGTGATTAAAATCTGGTCTCGCCGTTCAACGATGTTGCCACAGTTTGTCGGTTTGACATTCGGTGTGCACAACGGCCATAAATTTATCCCGGTATTGGTTACCGAGGAAATGGTTGGCCACAAGTTCGGCGAATTTGCTCCGACACGTACCTTCTATGGTCACGCTGCAGATAAGAAAGTCAAGAGAGGTTAATTATGGGAAAAACTAAAGATACAAGAAGACTTGCCGACAACCAGGCGATGGCTGTATGCAATTCTGTTCGCTCAAGCTCTCGTAAATTAAACCTTGTTGCGCAGACAATCAGAGGCTTAAGCGCCGAGAAAGCTGTGGCAGAACTTAGCTTTTCTAAGAAGAGAATTGCAAAAGTTGCTTTGGAAGTGTTAAAATCGGCTATTGCCAATGCGGAAAACAACCATAAGCTTAATATTGATAAGCTTGTTGTTGCGGAAGCCTATACCGGCAACGGCATTGTTATGAAACGTATGCACGCACGCGGCAGAGGAAGAGGCGCAAGAGTTTTGAAGCCTTTTTCCAAGCTGACGATTGTTGTGGCAGAGCGTGGGGAGTAAGTTAAATGGGACAGAAAGTTAATCCGATCAGTCTTCGTTTAGGCGTAAACCGCACTTGGGATTCCCGTTGGTATGCCGACGAGAAATTCACGGACTATCTCCACGAAGATTTGAAAATCAGAAAATTTTTGAAGGAAAAGCTGGCTCAGGCCGGTATTAGCAAGGTTGTTATTGAACGCCCTGCGAAAAAGGCCAGAGTTACTATTCATTCAGCAAGACCAGGTGTTGTAATTGGCAAGAAAGGTCAAGACATTGAGTTGTTGAGAAAAGACATTCAAAAGTTGACCGATTCCGAAGTTCAGTTAAACATTCTGGAAGTCAGAAAGCCGGAACTGGATGCTCAGCTGGTTGCCGACTCCGTTGCTCAGCAGTTGGAAAGACGTGTTGCTTTCCGCCGGGCGATGAAGAGAGTTATGCAGTCTGCTCTGCGTTTGGGTGCCGAAGGTATTAAGGTTTGCTGTTCCGGACGTTTAGGCGGTGCCGAAATTGCAAGAACCGAATATTACCGTGAAGGCAGAGTGCCTTTGCACACTCTTCGTGCCGATATTGACTATGCGACTTCAACGGCTCACACCACATACGGTGCCTGCGGCGTTAAGGTTTGGATTTACAAAGGTGAGATTATGTCTCACGATCCGATGGCGCAAGACAAGAAATTGGCTGAACAAAAGTAAGAATGAGGTTTTAAAATGTTAAGTCCAAAACGTGTTAAGTTCCGCAAGCAGCATAAAGGCCGTATTCACGGTGTTGCCAAAGGCGGTGCTGAATTGAGTTTCGGTTCCTACGGTTTGAAAGCTCTTTCGCCGGAGCGCGTTACCGCACGCCAGATTGAGGCTGCCCGCCGCGCTATTACCCGTGAAATGAAAAGAGCCGGCCGTTTGTGGATCAGAATTTTCCCGGATGTTCCCGTGTCAGATAAACCTGCCGAGGTTCGTATGGGTAAAGGTAAAGGTGCTCCTGAATTTTGGGTGGCAAGAGTTAAGCCCGGACGCATTATGTTTGAAATCGGCGAGGTTGATGAAGAAACCGCGCGCAGAGCTTTTGCGTTGGGTGCAGCAAAATTGCCCGTTA
The DNA here is from genome assembly GCA_944392865.1 of uncultured Alphaproteobacteria bacterium. Classification (GTDB taxonomy): domain Bacteria; phylum Pseudomonadota; class Alphaproteobacteria; order RF32; family CAG-239; genus CAG-267. The sequence continues at coordinate 2,164 of CALXYD010000023.1, read as the reverse complement.
AGAGCAAGTTTGTTAAACGCTTGAATTCTGATAATGGAGAAGCATAATGGTGAAAATTAAAGATTTGAGAGCTATGAGTGACGATGAACTCGAAGCAAGATTGGTAGAATGCAAGAAGGAGCAATTGAGTTTGCGTATTCAGCAGGCTACCGGCCAGCTGCAGAATCCATCGGCTATCTCTAAAGTTCGTAAAGAAGTAGCTCAAATCAATACGCTTTTAACAGAGCGTAAGAAGAATAGTTAGGAGAAAGACAGATGCCTAAAAGAATTCTTCAAGGTGTTGTTGTAAGTGCAAAACAGGACAAAACCGTGGTGGTCAGCGTTGAACGCCAGGTTATGCACCCTGTTTATAAGAAAATCGTTAAGAAAAGCAAGAAATTTGCGGCTCATGACGAGAATAACCAGTTCAAAGAAGGGGATACTGTTTCGATTATTGAATCCAAACCTTATTCCAAAACCAAGAGCTGGACTGTAATCACTAATAATGAAAATGCCTAATTAGGAAGGAATGAATTATGATACAGATGCAAACCAACCTAGATGTTGCGGATAATTCTGGAGCACGTCAGGTGCAGTGCATTAAAGTTCTTGGCGGTTCCAAGAGAATGCATGCTTCAGTCGGTGACATTATTATCGTTTCCGTAAAGGATGCAATGCCTAAAGGGCGTGTGAAGAAAGGGGACGTTCAACGTGCAGTTATCGTTAGAACGGCGAGCGACATCAGACGTAAAGACGGAAGTGTTATCCGTTTTGACAGCAATGCGGCTGTTTTGGTCAACAAAGACGGCGAACCTATCGGTACCCGTATCTTTGGCCCGGTTACCAGAGAGCTGCGTGCGAAAAAGTTTATGAAGATAATTTCTTTAGCGCCGGAGGTTTTGTAATGAGCAAAATGAAAATCAAAAAAGGTGATAAAGTTATCGTTATTGCGGGTGATGACAAAGGCAAGACCGGCGAAGTTTTGAAGGCTTTGCCGAAAGAAGGCAAGGTTGTCGTTCAGGGTGTGAACCTGGTTAAAAGACATACCAAGCCGAGCCAGACAAATCCCGGCGGTATTGTTACCAAAGAAGCAGCTATTCAGGTTTCTAACGTAGCGGCAGTGACGTCTGACGGAAAACCGTCCAAAATCGGTTATAAAGTTGTTGACGGCATTAAGAAGCGTGTTGCTCGGAAATCCGGTGAAGTAATCGATAATTAGGAGATAGTTTGATGACTAATTTTGAAAAATTATATAATGATGTCATTAAGAAAGCTCTTGTGGAAAAGTTCGGTTACAAGAACCCGCATGAGATTCCGAAGTTGACAAAGATTGTTCTGAATATGGGCGTCGGCGATGCCATTACGGACAAGAAGAAGCTGAATAATGCCGTTGAAGAAATGGCAATGATTGCCGGACAGAAACCGGTTATCACTTCGGCGAGAAAATCTATCGCGACTTTTAAGCTGAGAGAAGGTATGCCTATCGGTTGCAAGGTTACGCTGCGTTCGGACAGAATGTATGAATTCCTTGAGAGACTGGTCAATATGGCTCTTCCGCGTATCAGAGACTTTCACGGTATTTCCGGAAAGAACTTTGACGGACGGGGTAATTTTGCTTTCGGCATTAAAGAGCAGATTATTTTTCCTGAAATTAACTATGAAAAAGTTGAGCAGGTCAGAGGTATGGATATTGTTATCTGTACATCAGCCAAGACCGATGAAGAAGCTAAATTTCTTCTGACATCTTTCAACTTACCATACAAGAAATAAGCGGAGATTTTACTATGTCGAAAACAAGTTCAGTATACAGAAACTTGAAAAGAGTGAAGATGGTGGCAAAATATGCAAACGTCCGCTCCAAGTTGAAAGCGATTGTTGATGATAAGAATGCCCCGGAAGAAGAGAGATTTCAGGCGACTTTGAAGTTGGCTGCTTTGCCGCGCAATTCTTCAAAAGTCAGAGTCAGAAACCGTTGCAGAATTACGGGTCGTTCACGCAGTGTTAGCAGGAAGTTCGGCGTCAGCCGTGTCGAATTAAGACAGTTGGCAAGTTTTGGCGAAATTCCTGGTTTGGTAAAATCAAGCTGGTAAGGAGATGATATTATGTCTATGACTGATCCTTTGGGCGATATGCTCACACGCATTAGAAACGCACAAAGAGCGAAGAAAAGTGATGTTGTATCACC